>NZ_JBEYYC010000017.1:0-94494 GCF_040645355.1 Streptomyces sp. NPDC046805
ACGCCCGGCACGGTGGTGAACTCGTGCAGGACACCGTCGATGCGGATGCTGGTGACAGCAGCGCCGGGGATCGACGACAGGAGGGTGCGGCGGAGGGAGTTGCCGAGGGTGTAGCCGAAGCCCGGCTCCAGCGGCTCGATCACGAACCGGGAGCGGAACTCGTCGACGACCTCTTCGGTCAGCGAGGGACGCTGAGCGATCAGCATATTGAGATCCTTCAGTCAGGGGCGCCCGCTATTTGACGCCCGACCATGTACTGCAAGGGTACGGGCGGTACGGCCCTTACGGTGCCGTACCGCCCGAAACCAGCCAGCTGTAGCAGCCGTGCGTCAGACGCGGCGGCGCTTCGGCGGGCGGCAGCCGTTGTGCGGGGTCGGGGTGACGTCCTGAATGGAGCCGACCTCGAGGCCCGTGGCCTGCAGGGAGCGGATCGCGGTCTCACGACCGGAACCCGGACCCTTCACGAACACGTCGACCTTGCGCATGCCGTGCTCCTGGGCGCGGCGGGCGGCCGACTCGGCGGCCATCTGCGCGGCGAACGGCGTGGACTTCCGGGAGCCCTTGAAGCCGACGTGGCCGGCGGAGGCCCAGGAGATCACGTTGCCGGACGGGTCCGTGATCGAGACGATCGTGTTGTTGAACGTGCTCTTGATGTGCGCGTGGCCGTGAGCGACGTTCTTCTTTTCCTTGCGGCGCACCTTCTTGGCAGCGCCCTGACGACCCTTGGGGGGCATCTACTAACTCCTACGGGAGGTGGTCGGTCCTACAGCGAAGACCGTGGACAGGTGTCCGCTGCGGACTACTTCTTGCCCGGCTTCTTCTTGCCGGCGATGGCGCGACGCGGGCCCTTGCGGGTACGAGCGTTGGTGCTGGTGCGCTGACCGCGGACGGGCAGACCGCGACGGTGACGGAGACCCTGGTAGCAACCGATCTCGACCTTGCGGCGGATGTCGGCCTGGATCTCGCGACGGAGGTCACCCTCGGTCTTGATGTTGTTGTCGACGTACTCGCGGATCGCGACGAGCTGCTCCTCGGAGAGGTCGCGAACGCGGGTGTTCGGGTCGACGCCGGTCGCAGCCAGCGTCTCCTGCGAGAGGGTCCGGCCGATGCCGAACACATAGGTGAGGGCGACCTCCACGCGCTTTTCGCGCGGGATGTCAACACCGGAAACGCGTGCCATTCAATGGCTCCTGGTGATATTCGGAGGTCTTCTGCAGAACCGGACCCCAGCCGCCGTACGAGGTACGAACTGGGTCCCCGGCCTCCGAGCCGGGGGTGTCAGGCGACGCTCGCCGCCTGGGTTCTGCGTATGAACATATTCAGCTTGCGTCGCGCGAATTTCTGCGGGTGCAGAAGGTTCGGTCGTGCGTCAGCCCTGGCGCTGCTTGTGGCGCGGGTTCTCGCAGATGACCATGACCCGACCGTGACGGCGGATCACCCTGCACTTGTCGCAGATCTTCTTGACGCTCGGCTTGACCTTCATTAGGTGAGGTTCTCCGGGTCAGTGCCACCACCCCGCAAAAGAGCGAGGCGAAGACAAGATCTACTTGTAGCGGTAGACGATCCGGCCACGCGTCAGGTCGTACGGAGACAGCTCCACCACGACCCGGTCGTCAGGGAGGATGCGGATGTAGTGCATGCGCATCTTGCCGCTGATGTGTGCCAGAACCTGGTGGCCGTTCTGGAGCTCGACCCTGAACATGGCGTTCGGAAGAGACTCGACGACAGTGCCCTCGATCTCGATGGCACCTTGCTTCTTGGCCACGCTTCGCCCTTCGAATCGACTACCTTGATCGACTCCCGCACTTTTCCCTTGCGGGCGCATGCGGACATGCGGGTGCACGAGAGCCGACGAGTCAGTCTACGTCAGCGCACCCGGAAAGACGAATCGGGGAAGTCTGCCCCAATAGCGCGATCGTTACGCGGTGGCCGGCGGGCGAGTTCTCAGACCAGCGGGTCGGGGGCGGCCGTGATGCCGTACTCCGCCAGCTTGGCCTTGCCGCCGTCGACGGCGGTGAGGACCAGCGGGCCCTGATCGGTCAGGGCGACGGAGTGCTCCCAGTGGGAGGACCAGGTGCCGTCGGTGGTGACGACCGTCCAGTCGTCCTCCAGGACCTCGGTCTTCGGGGTGCCGAGGGAGACCATCGGCTCGATGGCCAGGCAGAAGCCCGGCACCAGCTTGGGCCCCTTGCCGCGGCGACGCTCGACGTAGTTCAGCAGGTGCGGGTCCATGTGCATCTCGGTGCCGATGCCGTGGCCGCCGTAGTCCTCGATGATGCCGTAGCGGCCGCCGCCGGGCCTCGGCTGACGGCGGATGTACGTCTCGATGGCGCGGGAGACGTCGACCAGCCGGTTGCCCAGCTTCATGGCGGCGATGCCGGCCCACATGGACTCTTCGGTCACCCGGGACAGCTCGACCAGTTCGGGAGCGTGCCCGGAGCCGACGAAGGCGGTGAAGGCGGCGTCGCCGTGCCAGCCGTCGACGATGGCGCCGCAGTCGATGGAGATGACGTCCCCGTTCTTGAGGACGACGTCCTCCGAGGGGATGCCGTGGACGACCACCTCGTTGACGGAGGTGCAGATCGTCGCGGGGAAGCCGCCGTAACCGAGGAAGTTCGACTTCGCGCCGTGCTCGGCGAGCACCTTGCGGGCGACCTCGTCCAGATCCTTGGTGCTGGCGCCGGGGACCGCCGCCTCCCGGGTGGCCGCGTGGATCGCGGCGACGACCAGCCCCGCCTCACGCATCTTGGCGATCTGCTCGGGGCTCTTGATCTGCACCATGGGGGCCTGCGCTCTCCATCACTCACGACAACCGGTTACGTACACACAACAGTACGGCCGCGACACCCACCAGGGCGCCGCGGCCAGTACGGCCCGAGGACTACTTCTTGTCGTCCTCGTCACGCTTGAGCGCCTCGAGCGCCCGCTGCGTGATCTCGTCCACGGGGCCCATGGCCGAGATCGTGACGACCAGGCCCTGCGCCTTGTAGTAGTCGATGATCGGCTCGGTCTGCGTGTGGTAGACCTCGAGCCGCTTGCGGACCGTCTCCTCGGAGTCGTCGTCGCGCTGGTACAGCTCGCCGCCGCAGACGTCGCAGACGCCCTCCTGCTTCGCCGGGCTGTACGTCACGTGGAAGACGTGGCTGGAGTCCTTGCGGCAGACGCGGCGGCCCGCGATGCGCTTGACGACCTCGTCCTCGGGGACCTCGAGGTCCAGCACGGCGTCGAGCGTCATGCCCTCGGTCGTGAGCAGCTCGTCGAGCGCCTCGGCCTGCTTGACGTTGCGCGGGAAGCCGTCGAGCAGGAAGCCGCCCTCGGCGTCCGGCTGCTCCATGCGGTCCTTCGCCATCGCGATGGTGACCTCGTCCGGGACGAGGTTGCCGGCGTCCATGTAGGACTTCGCGAGCTTCCCGAGCTCCGTCTGCTGGCTGATGTTGGCGCGGAACAGATCACCCGTGGAGATGTGCGGAATGCGCAGCTTCTCGGCGAGGCGCACGGCCTGCGTTCCCTTACCGGCACCGGGCGGCCCGACGAGGACGATTCGCATCAGCGGAGGAACCCTTCGTAATTGCGCTGCTGGAGCTGGCTCTCGATCTGCTTCACCGTCTCGAGGCCGACACCCACGATGATCAGGATGCTGGTCCCACCGAACGGGAAGTTCTGGCTTGCTCCGAAGCCCACCAACGCCATTGTCGGGACGAGAGCGATCAGACCCAGATACAGCGAACCCGGCCAGGTGATCCGGTTGAGCACGTAGCTCAGGTACTCAGCGGTCGGTCGGCCAGCCCGGATTCCCGGGATGAAGCCACCATACTTCTTCATGTTGTCGGCGACTTCCTCGGGGTTGAAGGAGATCGCCACGTAGAAGAACGCGAAGAAAACGATGAGCAAGAAGTACAGGGTGATGTAGATCGGGTGGTCACCCTTGGTCAGGTTCTGCGTGACCCACTGCTTCCAGCCCGAGTTGCCGCCGGCGAACTGCGCGACGAGTGCCGGAATGTACAGCAGCGACGAGGCGAAGATCACGGGGATGACACCCGCCTGGTTGACCTTCAGCGGGATGTACGTGGACGTACCGCCGTAGGACCGGCGGCCGATCATGCGCTTCGCGTACTGCACCGGGATGCGGCGCTGGGCCTGCTCGACGAAGACGACGAGGGCGACCATGACCAGGCCGACCAGGATGACGGTGCCGAACTCGATCCAGCCGCCGGCCAGGGTGCCCTGCTTCTTGATGGCCCACAGCGCGGACGGGAAGGTCGCGGCGATCGAGATGAACATCAGGATCGACATGCCGTTGCCGATGCCGCGGTCGGTGATGAGCTCACCGAGCCACATGACGACACACGTACCGGCGGTCATGCAGATGACCATCGTGATGGTCGTGAAGATCGCCTGGTCGGGAACGATGCTCGAGGCGACCGTGCAGCCGGAGAACAGGGCGCCGCTGCGGGCGGTGGCGACGAGGCCGGTGCCCTGCAGGATGGCGAGCGCCACGGTCAGGTAGCGGGTGTACTGCGTGATCTTCGCCGTGCCGGACTGGCCCTCCTTCTTGAGGGCTTCCAGGCGCGGGATGACCACGGTCAGCAGCTGAAGGATGATGCTGGCCGTGATGTACGGCATGATGCCGAGCGCGAAGACCGTGATCTGCAGCAGTGCGCCGCCGCTGAACATGTTGACGAGACCGAAGAGGCCTTGGTTGCCCGAGGCCTCGTGCACGCACGTCTGCACGGCTTTGTAATTGACGCCGGGGATCGGAATGTGGGTACCGACCCGGTAGACCACGATGATGCCCAGCGTGAAGAGCAGCTTCTTGCGCAGGTCGGGCGTCCTGAACGCCCGGGCGAACGCGGTGAGCACGGTGCCTCCTGCGACCCCCGCGCAAGTGCGTCAAGGGTGACGGTCTGAGGATTCGACAAATACGTAACGGTCAACTGCCGCCAAGAGTGCCCCATGGGAAGCACCCAATGAAAGTGGGCAGTGCAGGCCACCTTACCGGCGAGACCGCCCCCCTTGGAACGACCAACCGGGGATACCCCTTTTGTGGAGTATCCCCGGTCGGGTTCGCTCATGTCATCAAGACGCCTGAGGGAATCAGACGAGCTCGGTGACCGTACCGCCCGCGGCGGTGATCTTCTCCTTGGCGGAGTCGGAGACGGCGTCGACCGTCACCTGCAGCGCCACGGAGATCTCGCCCTGGCCCAGGACCTTGACGAGGCTGTTCTTGCGAACGGCACCCTTGTCCACGAGGTCCTGGACGGTGACCTCTCCACCCTGCGGGTAGAGCGCGGCCAGCTTGTCCAGGTTCACGACCTGGTACTCGGTCTTGAACGGGTTCTTGAAGCCCTTCAGCTTCGGAAGACGCATGTGAAGGGGCATCTGGCCACCCTCGAAGCGCTCCGGAACCTGGTAACGGGCCTTCGTGCCCTTGGTACCACGACCGGCCGTCTTACCCTTCGACGCCTCACCACGACCGACACGGGTCTTGGCGGTCTTGGCGCCCGGGGCGGGACGGAGGTTGTGGATCTTGAGCGGGTTCTGCTCCGCCATGATCAGTCGACCTCCTCGACCGTCACGAGGTGGCGGACGGTGTGCACCATGCCGCGGAACTCGGGGCGGTCCTCCTTGACGACCACGGTGTTGATCCCCTTGAGACCAAGCGACCGCAGGGTGTCACGGTGGTTCTGCTTGCTGCCGATGTACGACTTCGTCTGCGTGATCTTGAGCTGCGCCATTACGCACCAGCCCCGGCACGCGCACGAAGCAGAGCCGCGGGGGCGACGTCCTCGAGCGGCAGACCACGGCGTGCCGCGATCTCCTCGGGACGCTGCAGGCCCTTGAGGGCCGCCACGGTCGCGTGCACGATGTTGATCGCGTTGTCGGAGCCGAGCGACTTCGACAGCACGTCGTGGATACCGGCGCACTCGAGCACGGCACGCACCGGGCCACCGGCGATAACACCGGTACCGGGGGACGCGGGCTTGAGCAGCACGACGCCGGCAGCCTTCTCACCCTGGATCGGGTGCGGGATGGTGCCCTGGATACGGGGGACCTTGAAGAAGTGCTTCTTGGCCTCCTCAACACCCTTGGCGATGGCGGCCGGCACCTCCTTGGCCTTGCCGTAACCGACACCCACGGTGCCGTCACCGTCGCCCACCACGACCAGCGCGGTGAAGCTGAAGCGACGACCACCCTTCACAACCTTGGCGACGCGGTTGATCGCGACGACGCGCTCAACGTACGCGGTCTTCTCGGCGGCAGCAGCGCCGCCGTCACGGCCCTTCCGGTCCCGCCGCTCGCCGCCACCGGCACCGCCACCGCGGCGCTGGGGTCCAGCCATTGGAATTACCTCTCTCTGTTTCCGCTAGCTACGGAACCGACTCAGAACTTGAGTCCGGCTTCGCGGGCGGCGTCCGCCAGGGCGGCGATGCGCCCGGCGTACTGGTTGCCACCACGGTCGAACACGACAGCCTCGACACCGGCGGCCTTGGCACGCTCGGCGACCAGGGCGCCGACCTGCTTGGCGTGCGCGGACTTGTCGCCCTCGCCACCGCGGATCGACGTGTCCAGGGTGGACGCCGACGCAAGGGTGTGACCCTTGATGTCGTCGATCACCTGGGCGACGATGTGGCGGTTCGAGCGGGTAACGACCAGACGGGGACGCTCCGCCGTACCGGAAAGGTTCTTCCGGATCCGGATGTGGCGGCGCTTGATCGCGGCGCGCTTGTAGGCGTCGCCCTTGAGGATCTTCTGTCCGTATGCCATGGCTTACTTACCCGCCTTTCCGACCTTGCGGCGGATGACTTCGCCCTCGTACTTGACGCCCTTGGCCTTGTACGGGTCGGGCTTGCGCAGCTTGCGGATGTTGGCCGCAACCTCGCCGACCTTCTGCTTGTCGATGCCCTCGACCTGGAAGCGGGTCGGGGTCTCCACCTTGAAGGTGATGCCCTCGGGCGCCTCGACGACGATCGGGTGGCTGTAGCCGAGCGCGAACTCGAGGTTCGAACCCTTGGCCACGACGCGGTAACCGACACCGCTGATCTCGAGCTTCTTCACGTAACCCTGGGTCACGCCGGTGATCATGTTCGCCACCAGCGTGCGGGACAGGCCGTGGAGGGCCTTGTTCTGACGCTCGTCGTTGGGACGGGTCACCGCGAGAGTGCCGTCCTCAGCCTTGACGATGTCGATCGGCGCGACGACGGTGTGGGTCAGCGAGCCCTTGGGACCCTTGACCGAGACCGTACGGCCGTCGATGGTGACGTCCACGCCGGCGGGAACCGTGATGGGGAGCTTGCCAATACGCGACATAGCTGTTTCCTCCGTTCCCTTCCGTTACCAGACGTAGGCGAGAACTTCTCCGCCTACGCCCTTCTTGCCGGCCTGCTTGTCGGTGAGGAGCCCGTGGGACGTGGAGATGATCGCCACGCCGAGGCCACCCAGCACCTTGGGCAGGTTGGTGGACTTCGCGTACACCCGGAGACCGGGCTTGGAGATCCGCTTGATGCCCGCGATGGAGCGCTCACGGTTCGGGCCGAACTTCAGCTCGAGAACGAGGTTCTTGCCGACCTCGGCGTCCTCGACCTTCCAGCCCGTGATGAAGCCCTCCTGCTGGAGGATCTCCGCGATGTGCGACTTGATCTTGGACGCCGGCATCGTCACGGAGTCGTGGTATGCCGAGTTCGCGTTACGCAGACGCGTAAGCATGTCTGCGATCGGATCAGTCATGGTCATGAATTGGCCTTCGGCCTCTCTCGCCGGGGTTTCCTGGTGCGCCATCCCTCTCCCCGATCCGAGACGGGGCGGGTGCGGCGCGGTGGACCTACGGCGTAGTAAGTCGTACGGGCGCGACAGACGCCCAACCCCACAAGCCTAAGGCATGCGGTGAAGGGCCCCTGCCGACCCAGATGCTTACCGAGAGCTAAAGGAATCCCTGTTGAGGGGGATTACCAGGAGCTCTTGGTCACGCCCGGCAGCTCGCCACGGTGAGCCATCTCACGAAGGCACACGCGGCACAGGCCGAACTTGCGGTACACGGAGTGCGGGCGGCCGCAGCGCTGGCAGCGGGTGTAGCCACGCACACCGAACTTGGGCTTACGAGCGGCCTTGGCAATCAGAGCCTTCTTCGCCATCTCGCTCACGCCTCCTTGAACGGGAAGCCGAGGTGACGGAGAAGGGCACGGCCTTCAGCGTCGTTGGTCGCCGTGGTGACCACGGTGATGTCCATACCCCGGACGCGGTCGATCTTGTCCTGGTCGATCTCGTGGAACATGACCTGCTCCGTGAGACCGAAGGTGTAGTTGCCACGGCCGTCGAACTGCTTGGGGGACAGACCACGGAAGTCGCGGATGCGCGGCAGCGCGAGCGACAGGGTGCGGTCCAGGAACTCCCACATGCGGTCGCCACGGAGCGTGACGTGGGCACCGATCGGCTGACCCTCACGCAGCTTGAACTGCGCGATGGACTTGCGGGCCTTGGTGACGGCCGGCTTCTGACCGGTGATCGTGGTGAGGTCGCGGATGGCGCCCTCGATCAGCTTGGAGTCGCGGGCGGCGTCGCCCACACCCATGTTGACCACGATCTTGACGAGGCCGGGAACCTGCATGACGTTCTCGTACTTGAACTCGTCACGCAGCTTGCCCGCGATCTCCTCGCGGTACTTCTGCTTCAGACGCGGGGTCGTGGTGGTAGCCATCAGATGTCCTCACCCGTCCGCTTGGCAACGCGGATCTTGTTGCCTTCGTCGTCGAAGCGGTAGCCGACACGCGTGACGACCTTGTTGCCGTCCTTCTCAACGACCAGCTGGACGTTGGAGACGTGGATCGGCGCCTCGGTCGTGACGATGCCGCCCGCCTGCGAACCGCTGGCGGTCGGACCGGCCTTGGTGTGCTTCTTGACCCGGTTGACACCCTCGACCAGGACACGCTCGTCGCGCGGGAAAGCGGCAATGACCTTGCCCTGCTTGCCCTTGTCCTTGCCGGTGATGACCTGGACCAGGTCGCCCTTCTTGACCTTCATGCTTACAGCACCTCCGGCGCGAGCGAGATGATCTTCATGAACTTCTTCTCGCGCAGCTCACGGCCGACGGGGCCGAAGATACGGGTGCCGCGAGGGTCGCCGTCGTTCTTCAGAATGACGGCGGCGTTCTCGTCGAAGCGGATGTACGAGCCGTCCGGACGACGGCGCTCCTTGACGGTGCGAACGATGACCGCCTTGATGACGTCACCCTTCTTCACGTTGCCGCCGGGGATCGCGTCCTTGACGGTGGCGACGATGACGTCACCGATGCCCGCGTAGCGGCGACCGGAGCCACCGAGCACACGGATGCAAAGGATCTCCTTCGCACCAGTGTTGTCGGCGACACGCAGTCGCGACTCCTGCTGGATCACGTCTATCTCCTGATCGTCTGCCGGTTCCCCAACGGGGCTGATTGCTCAGCCCCGTTGGAGCCTGGCGGAACTGACCTGCGGGGTTTGCCCCGCAGGAATTACTTGGCCTTCTCGAGGATCTCGACGATGCGCCAGTGCTTCGAGGCGGACAGCTTGCGCGTCTCCATGAGGAGGACGCGGTCACCGACGCCGGCAGCGTTCTGCTCGTCGTGCGCCTTGAGCTTGTTCGTACGGCGGATGACCTTGCCGTACAGCGCGTGCTTCACGCGGTCCTCGACGGCGACGACGACGGTCTTGTCCATCTTGTCGCTGACGACGAGACCCTCACGGGTCTTCCGCGCGTTGCGCTCGGTCTGCTCAGTCACGTTCTTCTCGCTCATCAGGCGTTCTCCACCGTTTCGATGCCCAGCTCACGCTCGCGCATCAGGGTGTAGATCCGCGCGATGTCCTTGCGGACCGCCTTCAGACGGCCGTGGTTCTCGAGCTGTCCCGTCGCCGCCTGGAAACGGAGGTTGAACAGCTCTTCCTTGGCCTCGCGGAGCTTCGCAAGAAGCTCCTCGTTGCCCAGCTCGCGCAGCTCGGACGCCTTGGTACCGGCCGACATCACGCTTCACCTGCCTCGCGCTTGACGATCCGGCACTTCATCGGCAGCTTGTGAGCCGCACGAGTGAGGGCCTCACGCGCAATCTTCTCGTTGGGGTACGACAGCTCGAACATGACGCGTCCGGGCTTGACGTTGGCGATCCACCACTCCGGAGAACCCTTACCGGAACCCATGCGGGTCTCGGCCGGCTTCTTCGTCAGCGGGCGGTCCGGGTAGATGTTGATCCAGACCTTGCCGCCACGCTTGATGTGGCGAGTCATCGCGATACGAGCCGCCTCGATCTGGCGGTTCGTGACGTAGGCCGGGGTCATCGCCTGGATGCCGTACTCGCCGAACGCAACCTGCGTTCCACCCTTGGACATACCACTGCGCTTCGGGTGGTGCTGCTTGCGGTGCTTGACCCTACGGGGGATCAGCATTTCGGTCAGGCCTCCGTTCCGGTGCTCTCAGCCGGAGCGGCGGCAGCGGCCTCGGCCTTGGGGGCCTCGGCAGCCTGCGCCTGCTGCGGCTTACGACCGCGACCGCCACGCTCGCCACCGCGGCCACCACGGGCCGGGCGGTCAGCGCCGCCACGGGCCGGGCGGTTGCCGGCGCGGGCAGCAGCGTTCTCGGCGCGGACCTCGGCGATGTTCTTGACGTCGCCCTTGTAGATCCAGACCTTCACACCGATGCGGCCGAAGGTCGTCTTGGCCTCGAAGAAGCCGTAGTCGACGTTCGCGCGGAGCGTGTGCAGGGGCACACGGCCCTCGCGGTAGAACTCCGAGCGGGACATCTCGGCGCCGCCGAGACGGCCACCACACTGGATCTTGATGCCCTTGGCGCCCGCCTTCATGGCCGACTGCATGCTCTTGCGCATGGCGCGGCGGAAGGAGACGCGGGAGGACAGCTGCTCGGCAACGGCCTGGGCAACCAGCTGAGCGTCGGTCTCGGGGTTCTTGACCTCGAGGATGTTCAGCTGGACCTGCTTGCCCGTGAGCTTCTCGAGGTCGCCGCGGATGCGGTCGGCCTCGGCGCCACGGCGGCCGATGACGATGCCGGGACGCGCGGTGTGGATGTCCACCCGCACGCGGTCACGGGTGCGCTCGATCTCAACCTTCGAGATGCCGGCGCGCTCCATGCCGGACGTCATCATCCGACGGATGGCGACGTCTTCCTTGACGTAGTCCTTGTACAGCTTGTCGGCGTACCAACGCGACTTGAAGTCGGTCGTGACACCGAGCCGGAACCCGTGCGGGTTTACCTTCTGGCCCATTACCGGGTTCCTTCCTTGCTGCTGACGACCACAGTGATGTGGCTGGTCCGCTTGCGGATCCGGTAGGCACGGCCCTGGGCACGCGGACGGAACCGCTTCAGGGTCGGGCCCTCGTCGACGTACGCCTCAGAGATGACGAGGCTGTCGGCGTCGGTGTGGTCGTAGTTGTGCGCGGCGTTGGCGATGGCGCTGTCGAGCACCTTGCCGACCGGCACGGAGGCTGCCTGCGGAGCGAATCGCAGGACGGCCTGGGCCTCCGTGGCGTCCATGCCACGGATGAGGTCCACCACGCGGCGGGCCTTCATGGGCGTGACGCGGATGTACCGCGCCTGGGCCCTGGCTTCCATGGTTGTCCCTTCAGTTTCTTACGTGTCTGAATGCGATCCGCTACTAGCGGCGCTTCGACTTCCGGTCGTCCTTGACGTGGCCCCGGAAGGTGCGGGTCGGCGAGAACTCGCCGAGCTTGTGGCCGACCATCGACTCGGTGACGAACACCGGGATGTGGGTCTTGCCGTTGTGCACCGCGATCGTGTGGCCGAGCATGGCCGGGACGATCATCGAGCGACGGGACCAGGTCTTGATGACGTTCTTGGAGCCGGCTTCGTTCTGGACGTCCACCTTCTTGATCAGGTGGTCGTCGACGAAGGGCCCCTTCTTCAGGCTACGAGGCATCTCAACCCGTCCTTAGCGCTTCTTGTTCGTCTTGCGGCGGCGGACGATGTACTTGTTCGACGCCTTCTTGGGCGAACGAGTACGGCCTTCCTTCTTGCCCCACGGGGACACAGGGTGGCGACCACCGGAGGTCCGGCCCTCACCACCACCGTGCGGGTGGTCAACCGGGTTCATGACGACACCACGGACGGTCGGGCGAACGCCCAGCCACCGCTTACGGCCGGCCTTACCCCAGTTGATGTTGCTCTGCTCGGCGTTGCCGACCTCGCCGATGGTGGCGCGGCAGCGGACGTCGACCAGGCGGATCTCACCGGACGGCATGCGCAGGTGGGCGTAGGCGCCCTCCTTCGCGAGCAGCTGCACGGAGGCACCGGCGGAGCGGGCGAACTTGGCACCGCCACCGGGACGGAGCTCGATCGCGTGGATCGTGGTACCGACCGGGATGTTGCGGAGGGCCAGGTTGTTGCCCGGCTTGATGTCGGCCCCGGGACCGTTCTCGACGCGGTCACCCTGCTGCAGGTTGCGCGGGGCGAGGATGTAGCGCTTCTCGCCGTCGGCGTAGTGCAGCAGCGCGATGCGCGCGGTGCGGTTGGGGTCGTACTCGATGTGCGCGACCTTCGCCGGCACGCCGTCCTTGTCGTGACGACGGAAGTCGATCACTCGGTAGGCGCGCTTGTGTCCGCCACCCTGGTGGCGAACGGTCACACGACCGGCGTTGTTACGGCCGCCCTTGCTGTGCAGGGGGCGGACCAGCGACTTCTCCGGCGTGGACCGCGTGACCTCGACGAAGTCGGCGACGCTGGCACCACGACGGCCCGGCGTAGTCGGCTTGTACTTGCGGATTCCCATTTCTCAGTCCTCGTCCGATATCGGACGATCCGGACCGCCCTTAGGCGGTCGGACCGCCGAAGATGTCGATACGGTCGCCCTCAGCGAGGGTCACGATCGCGCGCTTGGTGGCGGCACGCTGACCGAAGCCGGTCTTCGTGCGCTTGCGCTTGCCCTGGCGGTTGATCGTGTTGACCCCGGTGACCTTGACCGAGAAGACCGCCTGGACGGCCTGCTTGATCTGGGTCTTGTTGGCGTTCGGGTCGACGATGAACGTGTACTTGTTGTCGTCGATGAGCGCGTAGCTCTTCTCCGAGACGACCGGCTTCAGCAGGACGTCACGGGGGTCCGTGTACGACTTGCTCAGCGGGGTCTCGACGGTGTTCTTGCCCTCGGTGGCGTGGCGACGCGCCTTGGCGACGCGCGCGGCCTTGGCGGCCTTGGCAGCCTTCGAGGCAATGCTCGGGTGACGCGTAGCCATCAGGCCTCGCTCCCTTCGGTGTCAGCGGCCTTGGGGCCAGACACGAAGGACTCGAACGCGGCCTGGGTGAAGACCACGTCGTCCGAGACGAGAACGTCGTACGTGTTCAGCTGGCCCGGCTCCAGGATGTGGACCTGGGGCAGGTTGCGGGCGGACAGCCACGCGGCCTCGTCGGCGCGGTCGACGACCAGGAGCAGGTTCTTGCGCTCCGAGATCTTGCCGAACAGCGTCTTGGCGGCCTTGGTGGACGGGTTCGCACCCTCGACCACGCCGGAGACGACGTGGATGCGGTTGTGACGCGCCCGGTCGGTGAGGGCTCCGCGGAGGGCGGCGGCCTTCATCTTCTTCGGGGTCCGCTGCGAGTAGTCACGCGGCACGGGACCGTGCACGACGCCACCACCGGCGAACTGCGGCGCGCGGGTCGAACCCTGGCGGGCGCGACCGGTGCCCTTCTGGCGGTACGGCTTCTTGCCGCCACCACGGACCTCGCCACGCGTCTTCGTCTTGTGGGTGCCCTGGCGGGCAGCGGCCAGCTGCGCGACGACGACCTGGTGGATCAGCGGAACGCTGACCTTGGCGTCGAAGATCTCCGCGGGGAGCTCGACGGTACCGGCCTTGTCGCCCACCGGCGAAAGGATGTCAACAGTGCTCATCGGTTACCTCAGGCCCCCTTGGCCGCGGTGCGGACCAGGACGAGGCCGCCGTTCGGACCAGGAACCGCGCCCTTGATGAGCAGCAGACCCTTCTCCGCGTCAACGGCGTGGACGGTCAGGTTCTGGGTGGTGACCCGCTCGTTGCCCATGCGACCCGCCATGCGGAGGCCCTTGAACACACGGCCCGGGGTGGCGCAGCCACCGATGGAACCGGGGGAGCGGTGCTTGCGCTGGGTGCCGTGTCCGGCGCCGAGGCCACGGAAGTTGTGGCGCTTCATGACACCGGCGAAGCCCTTGCCCTTGCTCTTGCCGGTCACGTCGACCTTGATGCCGGCCTCGAACACCTCAGCGGTGATCTCCTGGCCGAGGGTGTACTCGCTGGCGTCAGCGGTACGGATCTCGACGAGGTGGCGACGGGGGGTGACGTCGGCCTTCGCGAAGTGGCCCTTGAGGGGCTTGTTCACCTTGCGCGGGTCGATCTCGCCGAACGCGATCTGGACGGACTCGTAGCCGTCGACGTCGTTCGTGCGAACCTGGGTCACGACATTCGGACCGGCCTTGACGACGGTGACCGGAACAACACGGTTGTTCTCGTCCCACACCTGCGTCATGCCGAGCTTCTCGCCCAGGATGCCCTTGATCTGCTTAGCCATTCTCAGATCACCGACCCTTAGAGCTTGATCTCGATGTCGACACCGGCCGGGAGGTCGAGTCGCATCAGAGAGTCAACGGTCTTGGGCGTCGGGTCGAGGATGTCGATCAGGCGCTTGTGCGTGCGCATCTCGAAGTGCTCGCGCGAGTCCTTGTACTTGTGCGGCGACTTGATGACGCAGTACACGTTCTTCTCAGTGGGCAGCGGCACCGGGCCCGCGACCGACGCACCAGTGCGGGTCACCGTCTCGACGATCTTCTTCGCCGAGGAGTCGATGACCTCGTGGTCGTAGGCCTTGAGCCGGATGCGGATCTTCTGTCCCGCCATGGCTACTCAGTAGTCCTGTCTCTCAACGCTCTGGAACCCGGTGGTTTCCCTATGCCTTCCCTCCGACCCACGCGGTCGGGCGTGTCGCGCTCCCGCTGACATGAATGTCCCTTGTCGGAACACCCCTGTGGGGAATGCACACGGCCCTTCCGGAAACCGCGGACCGGGGACGGAAGGCCCACCGGGCGCCTGGCCGGTGCCGCGCCCACACTTCCCGGAAGATTCCCGTACGTCCGCCCCAGTGCTGCCATCAGGCAGTTAGGGCGACGAGTACTGTGGGACTCGCTTCCGGTCCTCCCGGCGGGAGACGTGCAGCATCAACACTCGACCGAGCAACTCGGACAGTCTGCCATACGGGGCATGGCCCTGGCCAATCGAGCCGAAGACCTTACCCCGGCGGTGACGCAGGTCAAACACGGCCCGGTGCAGAACGCGGAAAACGGCCCGCCGGCGAGACCGGCGGGCCGTCCTGCGAGGGGTCGAGGCTACTCCTGGGCGGTCAGGACCTCCGGCCCGGCGTGATGGCCCGGGACGAGGAGACCGAGCGCGCTGCGCAGCAGCGTGCTGGAGGTGTGCGCCGTGTACGGGAAGAAGACGACCGTCACCCCCACATTCGCGAATTCGGCTTCGAGCGTCGTCCACAGGTCCGTGCCGAGCCAGTCGTCGCCCTTGAAGATGACGTCGAAACCCACCTCCTTCCAGATCTCCAGCTTGTCGTCCACGGTCGCGACGTAGGTCTCGTCCACGTACCGGACGCTGCGGACGATGTCCAGTCGCTCGGCGAGCGGTACGACGGGCGGCCGTCCCTTGAGCTGCATGACCAGGTCGTCGGAGCAGACGCCCGCGATGAGCCGGTCGCACTGCTCCCGGGCGCGGCGCAGGATGTTCAGGTGCCCGACATGGAAGAGGTCGAAGGCCCCCGGCGCATAGCCGAGACGTTCCCCCATCACATCGCTCCGACGTCTACAGGGGCTGTGAGCGGTTGGCTTCGGTCGTCCGTGCTCACTTTCACCGCCTTCGACTGGGGCGTGGTGTTCTTGCCGTCGGTGACGGCGATCGTGTAGCGGTGGGTCCCGCCGGTGGTGGCGGAATCCGTGTACGTCATGTCGGGGCGGTCCCACTCGGCCGACTGCTGCTTCTTCTTGCCCACGAGGACGCCGTCCCGGTAGATCAGGTACGTCAGGTTCGCGTCGTCCCTGTCCCATGCGGCGCGCCAGGTGAGCGTGACGTGGCCGGAGCGGGAGTCGTCGACCCTGATGAGGTCGGGAGCCGCTTGCGGGGCCGCGTTGCGGCTCGTCCCGAAGCGCGTCAGGCTCTGCTGGGGTTTGCCGTTGACCTCGGTGAACTCGCCACCCGCCCACAGGATGTCGCCGGCCATGACCATCGACCGGGGGCCGTCCCCCTCACCGAGTCCGTCGTTGGTGTCGGGGAACCAGTGCAGGATGCGTTTGTCACCGGGCGACTGCGCCAGGAAATGCCGACGGCGCCCTTCGGGGAAACCACCCGGTGTGGTGCCGCAATAATGCGCGTGGGATCCGCTGTAAAGGACTCCCTTGTACACGAGAACGGACTGGGTGGCGCCCTCGCAGCCGTCCCTCCAGAGCATCTTGCCGTCGGACAGACGCGCGGCGATACGGCCGTCGAAGATTCCCGTACCCGTGCCCTCGGCTCCCAGATAGAAGTTGTCTTGGTCGCGCGCCAGCGTTTTCACCACCGACCTGGGCGGAATCCAGTTCGGAAAGGCGATGACGGTCTTGCCTGTTTTGGGGTCCACGGCGACCAGCGAACGCTCCAGCCTTCCGTCGATATGACGGAAATCGCCGCCGATGATGACCTCGTTGTGATCCGGTACCGCCAGAATGGCCCGGACGCCGCGGTCGAGGTCCAGCTTGAACGGCAGCACTTCGCCGCTGGTCGTGAGCGCCGCGATGCGGTTCCTGGTCTTGTGGTTGACGACCGTGAAGTCGCCGCCCACGTAGACCGTCTTGCCCGTGGTCTCGAAGGTCCGGACGGTCGCCGACACGCCCGGGCGGAAGTCCTTGCGCAGCGAGCATTTGCCGGTGTTGAGGGCGACCGCGTTGTGCACGTGGGCCTTGTCGACGTAGTTGAACGAGCCGCCGACGTACAGCCTCTTGCCGTCGGGCGACGCCTTGAGCGCCCGCACGGTGTCGCCGATGCCCGTGAAGGAGTGCGTGCACGGCAGCAGCTTGCCGGTGACGGCGTCGAACGCGGCGAAGTTCTTGCGGGCGACCGTCTTTTCGCCGGGCTTCGCGCCCGGCGGCCGGACGCTGTCGAAGGTACCGCCGACGTACACGACACCGCGCACGTACTCCACCGACCAGACGATCCCGTCCGTCTGCCAGGTCGACAGCGGGTGGGCGGTCAGCATCTTGCGGGTGGTCTTCTGGTCGCCGGCGGCCGAGTTGGCGGCGGTGACGAGCGAGGCGGCTGCGAGGAGGGCCGCGGTGGACGCTGTGGTGATGACCCTCATCGTGCGATTTCTCAGACGCATGCGATACCTCAGGGAGGGAGGTGGTACGGGGGAGAGGAACGGAGCGAGAGTTTTACGGCGAATTCGGTTCCGTATCCGGTTTCCATGTCCGGTGTCGCGTGTCATGCGGCCCGTTTACGGAGGATGCCGATCAGATCGTGAACTCCCAGCACGTCCGGAAAACGGCTCAAACTTATACCGAGCACGGCGATTCCCAAGGCAATTCCGGCGGCGAGTCCAATGACAGTATCACCGGCCACGAGTCGGGCGGGAATAACCAGAACCGCGGTGAGAAACAGACCTACTCCGGTCGCGGCGAGATATCCGCGGTCCACGGTTGTGAATCCCGGATGATGCCGTACCAGAACGGCCGCCATGAGGTTTTCGACGACGATGGCCGCTCCCCACGACACCGCGGCTCCCAGGACACCGATGCGGGGAACGGCGAGGATGCCGACGGTCAACTGGACCGCGAACGCGGCGGCGGTGGCCCCCAGGTGCCAGGAGCTCTTGCCGGCCATGAGCAGCACGGTCTGGGCGTTGCCGACGCCGACGTTGATCGCGGAGGCGACACAGAGGACGACCAGGGCGTCCGATCCCTGGACGAACTCCGGCCCGAAGAGGGACAGGACCGTGCCCGGGAAGCTCCCGAGGAGCACGAACAACGGCCAGGAGAAGAGCACGATCCAGCGCGTCGAGATGCGGTGCAGCTGGCAGGCCTGCTGGCTCTCGTCGACGGCCAGGAGGCGGCTGATCTCCGGGGCGAAGGCCAGGCGGACGGCGAGCTGGAGCAGCGTGGCCGCGACGATGACCCGGCTGACGGCGGTGTAGATGCCCGCTTCGTCGCTCGTGCCCAGGCACGACAGCAGGATCACCCCCACCCAGACCGAGCTGATGTCGAAGATGGCGGAGACGGCCCGGGGTGCGGCGAACGCCCAGAACCCCCGGCGCGCATCGGCCGCGTCGGCTCCGGGCGTACGCCGATGGCTCGTACTACGGCACCGGCGCAGCGCGAGCCAGGCGATGAGGGCGCCGGCCAGGGAGGGGACGAGCCAGGCGGCGGCCAGGTTCAGCACCCCCGGGGCCAGCAGCACCACGGGTACGGCGATCATCACGCGCAGGACCGGTTTGACGACCTGTTCGACGCCGACGAACGGCACCACCGTGCCGTAGCCCTGGGTCGCGCCGAGCAGGATCAGGGTGACCGTGGCCACGGGGAGGAAGACGGCGAAGAGCCGGACCAGGGTGACGGCGTCGTGAGGCGCGAGGGTCGGCAGCAGGGAGGTGGCCGTCGAGGGGGTCAGGAAGAGCAGCGCGGCGGCCGCGGTGCTCGCCGCGGCTCCCGGTACGAGGGCGCTGCGCAGGAGTGCGCCCACGCGGTGGCCGCCGGCGGTGGCCATGTCGCGGGAGACGAAGCGCACCAGCCCGGTGTCGGCGCCGAGCTTGCACGTGTTGCTGAGGATGGTGAAGGCGGCGACGCCGGTGAACACCGCCCCCGATCCGTGCGCCCCCAGGGCCCGGGTGACCAGGGTGACCAGGAGGTAGCCGAAGACGGCGTTGACCGTCGAACCCAGAAAGCCCCACCACCCGCCGCGCGCGGTCGCCGCCACTCCACTCGGGGCAGGCGCGACCGCGGGGGCGGGGGCGGTTTCGGTGGCGTTCGTCATCGGGAGGCGGTGAGCGAGTCGTCCTGCGGCCGGCCGAGTTCCTCCTGCGCCGTGCCGTCCGCGTGCTGCAGGGACGCGACCGGCCTCGTGGCCAGGCCCGTGCTCTTCATCCGGCGCTGTCGGCCCCGCCGTTTCCCGCCGTCGAGCACCACGCCCACGATGCGTCCGCCCGAGCAGCCGACCAGCTCGCGCACCCGCTTGAGGTCGTCGCGCCTCATGTCCTTCAGTCCGCCCACCACGAGGACACCGTCGACGCGGGGGGCGATCGCGAGGCCGTCGGCGTGTTCGAGGAGAGGCGGAGCGAGGACAAGCGCCGAGATTCCGGAATCGGCGCCGGGCAGCGCGCGTGTCACCATGGCGGGCTCCGGGGAGCCGTCGGCGGCGGCGCGCGTGTCGGGGAGGAGCCGGAAGCGTCCGGCCTTGCCCGCGTCGACGACGACCCGGCCGCCCGCCGTGTCGGCGGCCTCGGCGGCGAGCGGCAGCCGCGTCGCCAGGCCGCGGGTGCTCGAGGCGGCGTCCACCAGCAGTACGTCGTCACCGGACTCGGCGAACGCGGCGGCGAGGTTGACCGCGGCGGCCTCGGCCCTGCGGTCCCGCTTCGGCGCCACGACCAGGAGCGTGCCGCAGGGCGTACGGCCCTCGTCCCGGCGCAGGCGGAAGGCGAGCGCCCGGTACGCCTCCGCGCGGGTGCCGCCGGACCGGCCGACCTCCAGCAGTTCGCCCCTCTTGCCGGAGCGCGGGAGGAGCCCCAGCACCGGAGCGCCCAGCGCCCCCTGGATCTCGCCGACCGAGCGTGCCCGTGGATCCAGCGCGGACCGCAGCCAGGCGAGGACGATGCCCACGAGGAGGCCGATCAGCAGGCCGAGGCCGATCAGCCAGACACGGCCCGGTCCCGAGGGCAGCGCGGGCGGCTCGGCCCGGTGCACGACGAGGTCGCCGCCGGCGGTGTCGTAGGACCTGATCTCCGCGATCCGCTTGTTCAGCGCCTCGATCTGGCCCTGCAGACTTGCGGTCGCGGCCTTGTTCGCCGCGGACGTGGCCTGATCCGCCGTGGTCCCGGACTTGGCGTCGCTGTCGCTCTCGTCCATCGCGGCGATCTGCTTGTCCAGCCCCGCGATCTGCTGCTCCAGCCCGCTCGTCATCCGCGTCACCAGAGTCTTGGTCCTGACCTGGCGGTCGGCGAGGTAGGCGTCCGCGAACACGTTGCTCACCCGGGCCGCCCGCTTCGCGGTGCTCGCCGTGTACTCGAACCGGAGCACCTGCGTGTTCGGTGGATTCGTGACGCACAGGTCCGTCAGCAACGCGCCGGCCCGGGACGGCTCGTGCAGTGCCTCGGCCGCGCGGGCCGCGACGGCGGCGCTGAGCGCCATCCGCCGCTCCGTGCCCATGGCCACCTGGTTGTCGCTGGACGTGCCGAACGACGGATCCGACCGGGTGCGGATGAGCACATCACTGGTGGCGGCGTAACCGTTCGTGCGCAGCTGCACCAGCAGCAGGCCGCCGAGCAGCCCCAGGACGATCCCGAGCGCGAGGGTCACGCGGTACCTGAGCAGTCGGCGCAACTGGTCGCGGAGCTGGTCCGGCTCGTCGTACCGGTCATCGAGGCTTGCGGGGCTGGTCACGGATGCCTCCTTATCCGGGGATGGGTGCGTGGCCTGCGGTCGCGGACGGCTGCACCGGTACAGGGACACGGGATGGCCGGGCGGCACGGGTGGTGAGGAAGAGCGGAATGGTCAGGAGCAGCAGCAGCGGCCCGATGATCGCCATGAGGCTGCCGCGCAGGAGGATCAGCTGGTAGAAGGCGAAGGCCGGGATCAGCGGCACGGCCAGCACGGCCTGCCTGTCCCCCAGCCGTTCCCGGATGTCGTCCATACGACGGCCGGCCGCTCCCAGCAGACAGAAGACGGCGATCACACAGGGAGGGCCGCCCCAGAGGTAGCTCTCGATCCACAGCGGGGCCGAGAGGTTGTCGAACTTGTAGCCCGCGTACCGGGCGAGTCTGATGGCGGTGTCTTCAGGCTTGTCCGGCCACACGGAGCGCGGCACCACGAACAGGGCCGCGCCGAGTGCGGCCGACGGCGAGAAGCCGGTCTCCCGCACGGCGTCGACGCCGGTCTGCATCTGCTGGAAGGCGTCGTAGTCCATGTTCGTGGTGAGCTGTTCCGTCACCGACACCACATGGATGGCTTCCCGCTTGTCGTAACGGAAGTAGTCGGCGTACGGAAAGACCAGCAGCAGGGCGACCGTCATCGCCGCGGCGGTGACGCGGAAGGCGCGGCGGGTGTTGAACCGGCGCCAGGAGAAGAGCAGCACCAGCAGGACGGTTCCGGCCCAGAAACGCGGCCTGCTGATCGGGTTGTTGACGATGACGTTGACGAGGGCGAGGAACGGGAGCAGCGCCCAGCGCAGCCAACGCAGCAGCCGGTCGCCCTTGGCCCGGCGGGCCAGCAGGACCAGTCCCACCAGGGCCCAGAAGGCGGGGACGGACAGGACCCAGACGCGCATCACACGCGACACGTCCGAGGCGACTCCCGACTGCCGTACGGCCTGCCTGCTGGCGAAGAAGGCGTGCCAGCCCCCTTCCTGCTCGGGGATCAGCACGACCGCGAGTACGAGCGCCAGTCCGCACAGCACCAGCACCGGCATGGGGGCGAACCTGCGCGACAGCAATGGTTCGAGGACGAGCGACCGGCCGCCCGCGTGCCGGGCGGCGAGCACCGTTCCGGCGCTGTAGGCGAGGAGCCCGAGCTCGGTCAGGGCGACGGCGGCGAGCGCCGTGGTGTCGCTGGTCCGGTAGCCGAGGGGGTAGGTGTCGGTGGCGAGCATCGCGAGCGGCGCCAGCCCGAGCCAGACGTAGGCGAAGAGCCAGAAGCCCAGGGCGACGAGCCTGACCGACGGAGCGGTGAGCAGGCGGGTGAGCGCTCCGCCGGCGTGCGCCACGACGATGCACTGTCCCGCGAGCACCACCTCGGAGCGCGCCCCCGGGTTCTGCAGCACCAGCCCCGGCAGAAGGACGAGTAGCACCAGGGCCCAGAACCAGACCGCGGCCATGCAACGGACTTGACCGTCCTGCACCTGCATCCCCTCATCCAAGGCAGCAAACCGAATGAATCAGCAGACCGATTTATAGCTCACTTAACAGACATAAAGGGCGAGACCGAGGGCGTTTCTCGCCAAGAGTTTCCACATTTGTGCCGTATTTTCCTCAAATGACTGAAACGTTCGAAGGTCGCCGCGTTCTCCTCGTGTCGACCAACTACGCGCCCGAGCACGCCGGGATCGCGCCCTACTCGACGCTGACCGCGGAACACCTCGCGGCTCGCGGCGCCGACGTCGACGTCCTGGCGGGAATGCCGCACTATCCGGGCTGGCGGGTCCACGGTGACTACCGAGGGCGCTGGCGCATGGTGGAGAACCGGGGAGGTGTCCGGGTCCATCGGCGCCGCGGCTTCGTCCCCGCACGCCAGACCGCACTGCTGAGGGCGGCCTACGAGGCCACCTTCCTGGCGCACGGCTCGATCCGGCCGCCGGCCGCACGGCCCGACCTGGTGCTGAGTCAGATCCCCACGCTCGCGGGCGGCGTGCTCGGCGGCCGGATCGCCCGCCGCCACAGGGTGCCGCACGTGGTCGTGGTGCAGGACCTCATGGGTGCGGCGGCCGCGCAGAGCGGGATCAGGGGCGGCGGCCATGTGGCGTCCCTGGTGGCCGGAGCGGAGTCGCGGATCCTGCGCACGGCCGCGCTGATCGGCGTGGTGCACGAGTCGTTCGTGGACCGCGTCACCGCCATGGGCGTGCCGAAGCCGCGCGTCCGGGTCGTCCCCAACTGGACCCACGTGACGCCCCCGTCCGGCGACCGCCAGGCGGTACGGGCGCAACTCGGCTGGAAGGACGAGGAGTTCGTCCTGCTGCACTCGGGCAACATGGGGCTCAAGCAGGGCCTGGAGGTGCTGGTCGAGACCGCTCGCCTCGCGGCCCGCGCCACCCCGCGCCTGCGCATCCTCCTCATGGGCGACGGCAGTTGCCGCAGCCACCTGGAGCGCCTCGCCGCGGGCCTGCCGAACCTCGGCTTCCTGCCGCCCGCGTCCGACGCGGACTTCCCCGACGTGCTGGCCGCGGCGGACGTCCTCGCGGTCACGCAGCGGGCGTCCGTGCTCGACATGAGCCTGCCCTCCAAGCTGACGTCGTACTTCGCGAGCGGACGTCCCGTCGTGGCCTCGGTGGCCCCACAGGGCGGCACGGCGCAGGAGGTACGGCGCTCGGGTGCCGGAGTCGTCGTCCGCGCGGAGGACGCCGACGCGCTGCACGGTGCCGTATCGGAACTGATGCGGGATCGCGAGCGGTCGGCCGAGCTCGGCGCACACGGACCCGCCTACGTACGAGAGCGGCTGAGCCCGGAGGCCGGGCTGGGCCGGATCACCGCGATGCTGTCGGAGGCTCTGGCCCGGTGACGGCCGGCCGGGGAATCCGGTGACGACCGGCCCGGGAAGCGGCCCGCCGACTCCTCGGCGGGCCCGGCTCCGTCAGGAGAGCTCCCAGAACCACTTGGCGAGGCACGCCGGCACCAGCACCACGTGCGCCGCGAGCAGGGCGAGGTACAGCGCGAGGAACAGCTTGTGGTTGCCCAGGAACAGGAAGATCAGGCACAGCAGGCCGTAGTCCACGGGGAGCAGCGCGAGCCCGCGCACGGCGGAGGGCTGCGCCCCGGGACCGGCAGGCGCGTCGGCCCCTCGCCGTCTCAGCTGGTCCTTCAGGGTTCCCCCGAAGAAGAGCACGACAGCGGCGAACTGGAAGCCGATCGGGGCGAACAGCGCGGTGGGACGCGGCAGGTCGAAGAAGCGGTAGAACGAGATCAGCAGCGCCGCGTGGATGCCGAGGAGCTTCGCGCAGTCGACGACATGGTCCATCCACTCACCGGACGGGCTGGCCGACCGGTGCAGCCTGGCGAGCTGGCCGTCCGCGGAATCGAGCGCGAAGCCGAGGAGCAGGGCGAGGGTGACCCAGGCGCCGAGCGCGTGGGTAGGGGGGCACACGGCGGTCGCGGCGAGGGCCGAGAAGGTGACCGTCGCACTGGCCACGGTCACCTGGTTGGGCGAGAGCCCTATACGGTGCGCCGTGGCCGCGAGCACCCGGCCGGCCGGCCGGTTGACGAACCGCGCGTAGAAGGGAGCTCCGCGGGCCGGCTTCTGCACCTGCGAGAGCTCCCTCAGTGCGCTGGAGAAGTCCATGTGTCAGAGCCGGCCTTCGACGATCGCCTGGCGCACCCAGGGGATGACCTTGTCGAGGATCTCGTCCAGCGTGGTCGTCGCGGTGAAGCCGAGGACGTCCCTGGCCTTGGACACGTCGGGGGTACGGCGCTGCACATCGTGCTCGAAGGGCCGGTCGGTCGTGTACCGGAACGGCTCGTCGGGCCCCTTGACCTTGTGCCAGATCCGCTCCGCCAGCTCCAGCACGCTGGTCGGCTCCGCGCTCGCCAGGTTGAAGTCCTCGCCCGTCGCCTCGGGGTGGAGGATCGCCGCGCAGATGCCGCGGGCCAGATCCCCGCCGTAGGTGAAGTGCCGCACCTGGGCGCCGCTGCCGAGGACGTGGAGGGGGTCCTGCCCCTTCAGCACCTTCTGCACCAGGTCGGGAACGACATGCGACATGCTGATCTTGAGGTCGCCGGAGCGCTCCTCGCTCTGCCCGACGGTCCGCTCCTCCCCGACGTCCACGCAGTTGAAGGGCCGCACGATGGTGAACGGGAGGCCGTGCTGGTCGTAGGCGGCCCTCGCGAAGTACTCCACCGCCAGCTTCTGGAAGCCGTACGACGACGACGGCGGCGGGATGCGCTGCTCGTCGCCCTCCCGGGACGGCCAGGTGTCGGTGTTCTCGTACACCATCGAGGAGCTCAGGTACGTCACCTTCTGCAGCGGCCCGTTGCCGTGGACCCGGATCGCGGCGTCGCAGGCGGCGGCGGTGATGCGCTCGTTGGTGGCCAGGAGGTCGTAGGCGTAGGTGTGGAAGTAGGAGATTCCGCCGATCATGGCTGCCCCGGCGACGAAGTGATCGCAGTCGGCCAGCAGGTCCGCCAGCAGGTCCGTGTCGCGGGCGTCCCCCTCGACCAGCCGGTAGCGCGGATCCTCGACCGCGGTGCGGCGGGCGGCGCCGTACTTGGAGAAGTTGTCCAGGCCCACGACGGTGTGCCCCTGGTGGAGCAGCTCCCGGACGAGGTAACTGCCGATCAGACCGGACGCGCCGGTGACGAGAACCTTCACGGGTGACCTTTCTGGTGCGGTGTGCGTGCCGGGTGCCCCGGGCGGGGCACCGGGCCTGGTGTGGGGTTGCCTTCGCCGTACGTCCGGTCAGACCCGAACGCCTCTGCCGGTGACGCCCCAGAGGTCCACGACCGGTTTATCCGTCGCCAGATCCCGGTACTCGCGGTGCGGTGTGGCGATGACCAGGACGTCGGCCCGGTCCATGACCTCGCTCAGCTCCACGAAGCGCGCGTCGCTGATGTACGGGTCGGTGCAGAGCGTTTCCCGTGCCTTGGCCATCAGAATTCTGCGCAGCTTGAACGACAGGCTTTCGCGCATATCGTCGCTGCCGGCCTTGAATCCCATGCCGAGTACGCCGACCCGCGTGTCCGCGAGCGGAAATCTGTTTTCCAGACGCGACACGAGATAGAGCGGCAGTCCCTCGTTGACGAGCATGGCCGCGTGCCCCAGCACGAAATTGTTGCCGGTGAACGCCGCCAACTGCAGCGTGTCCTTGAGCAGGCAGGGGCCTGCGGCGAATCCCGCTCCCGGCATGTCGGCGGCACGCGGATATTCGTACGTGATCGCCTGACGGATGCGCTCGAAGTCGAGCCCGAAATCGTTCGCCATCATCCAGAACTGGTTGACCGTCGCGAACTTGATGTAGCGCCAGGTGTTGGCGAACAGCTTGGCGAGCTCGGCCTCCTCCGGCTCCACCCGGACGATCCTGTCCGTGAGCGTGCGGAAGAACTTCTCGGCCCGGTCACCGGCCCGCTGCGTGCGGGCCGCCACCAGCTGCGGCAGCTCGAACAGCTCGGTCATGGCGGCGCCCTCGGCGATGCGCTCCGGGCAGAAGGCCACGTCCACCGAGCGGCCGAGGCGCTCCAGCAGCCGCTCGGTCAGCGCCGTGACCCCGGGATGCACCGTGCTCCTGAGCATGACGAGCTGGCCGTCGCGCAGATGCTCCGCGCAGCGCTCCAACGCCCTGGGGACGGCGCCGAGATCCGGGTTGAGATGCTCGTCCACGGGCGTCCCCACCACCACGATGAGGTTCTCCGTCGTGGCGACGCTGGCGCCGTCGGTCGTGGCCCGCAGCAGACCGTCGCGCACGCTCGCGCGCAGCGGCTCGGCGGCCTCCTTCTCCAGGAACGGAAGCTCTCCCCGATTGACCTTGTCGACGGCGGCGGCGTCGATGTCGTAGAGCGTCACCGAAAGCATTCCGTGCGCGGCGAGCGCGATTCCGAGGGGAAGTCCCACCCGGCCGCACCCCCCGATGATGACCACATCCGTGGCGGGCCGCGCATTCTGTGTGTCGCCACGCAATTGCTGGATCATGCGTAGAACTCGTCTCCGTTGTTAGTTCACCGGTGGCGGGGCGGACAATGCTGTGAGCAGGCAATGATGTAGGGACCTTATAAGGGTTCTCCGGCGAGAATAATCCGGAAACAGGGCGCCGCACGGGACAGTTACTCCAGACAGCCGAAATGACACGTACGCCGATAGATCTCCTCAAGCCGGTCCGTCACCGCGTGGATGGAATAGGTCTCCGCCACGACGCGACGACCGGCTTTAGCCAGGGCATCGCCCCGTTCCTCGTCGGCGAGCACCCCGCACACCGCCTCGGCCAGCTCGCGCGGACTGCCGTCGGTGACCACCGCCGCACCTCGGCGGGCCAGTTCGTCCGCGATGCCGCAGCCGTCGGTGACCACCACCGGGGTGCCCGCGGACAGCGCCTCGATCACGGTCATCCCGAACGGCTCGTCGACAGCGGGCAGCACATAGACGTCCGCCCTGCCGTAGGCCCGTACCGCCTCGGCGTGTTCCAGCGCACCGCCGTAGGAGACGACGTCCTGGAGTCCATGGGAGGCGATGAGCCTGCGCACCGCCGGCAGCGACCCCTCGTCCGCCCCGTGGAGGGTGAACCGGGCGTCGGGCAGCTTCCGGTGGACCAGGGCGGCCATCTCGACGAACGCCTCGGGGCGCTTGCGCGGATGGAGCCGGGCGAGGAAGAGCACCTCCCGGCCGCGCCCTCGCCGCACCACACCGCCGTCGTCCGCCGCACGCACCCCGTTGGGCAGCGTCAGCAGCGACGGGCCGCCCGGGCCGATGACCTCGGCCAGCGCCTGCCGCTCCTGCTCGGTGAGGACCAGGCAGCCGCGCGCCCGGCGCAGGAGCGGCACGTACACGCGGTCGAAGAGCCGGACGGCGGCCGCGCGGCGGGGCGCCACCATGCCGTGCGTCTGCGCCAGGAACCTCTTGCGCCGCAGGGTCGCGACGGTGAGCGCGGCGAGGGAGACGAGGTCGCGCCCGGCATGGATGTGCACCACGTCGGCCGCGCCCATGGCCCGCCACATGTCCCTCACCAGCAGCGGGTGCATGAGCCCGGTGAAGCGCCCGGGAAGGAGGGAGCGCGCGGGGCGGGTCCGCAGGGGCACCGAGCCGATGCGGGCCGGTGCCGGGGAGTTGCCCTGCCACAGGGACACGAGCGTGACGTCATGTCCTCGCGCGGCGCACTCTTCGAGCTGCCCGGTGGCCACGCTCGTGGGACCGCCGTACGCGCCGTCGTCGCTGACGAGCGTCACCACATGGACGAGCCTCATGCCGCCGCTCCTGTCGCTTCCCTCGCGAGGACCGAGCCCGCAGCGACATCGCGGCGGGCGACCGCCGCGGCGCCCACCACGGCCCCGCGGCCGACGGTGACACCGCGCAGGACGACGGCCCGCGCGCCGATCCAGGACGCGGGCTCCAGCCGGATGGGCCCGTTGTCGAATTCGAAGGTGGGACTGAGCCGTTGGTGGCTTCCCGTGCACAGCAGCGCGTCCTGGGACACGCACACGTCGCTGCCGATCGTGATCCGCTCCAGGTTCAGCAGCCAGGCGCCGTCGCCGATCCACACGTCGTCGCCGACGTCCAGCCGCCACGGCCAGTGCACGCGCACCCGCTGACGGATCAGGACGCGCTGCCCGATCCGCGCACCGAAGGCCCGCAGCAGGGCCGGGCGCCAGCGGGCCGGGAACCACCACTTGACGAAGACAAGGTTGAGGACGGCGAACCAGGCCGCCTGAACGAGCAGGGGACGGCCCTTGTCGTAACCGGCTCCCGTGAATCCCCGTAGGGAACGCTCCATCGCGTGGTCCTCCTGAGGTCGATCATGTGCGTGCCCAGCCCTGCGAGTCTCCGTGAAGTGTCGGAAAGAATCACCGCAATCATGCCGATGTGGTGCAAAATGCCCCACATGGAAGATCTACTCCCCTCATCCGCCCGTGTGTACGTCGCCGGTCACCGCGGTCTCGTCGGCTCCGCGCTGGTCCGCCGCCTGACGGCCGACGGATACGAGGTCCTCGCCCGGACCCGGTCCGAACTCGACCTCCGCGACGCGACCGCCACCGCCGCGTTCCTGCATGACACCCGGCCGGACGCCGTCGTCCTGGCCGCGGCCAGAGTGGGCGGCATCATGGCCAACAGCACCCATCCGGTGCAGTTCATCGAGGACAACCTGCGCATCCAGCTGAGCGTGATCTCCGCGGCGTACGCCGCCGGTGTACGCCGTCTGCTGTTCCTGGGGTCGTCCTGCATCTACCCCCGGCTCGCGCCGCAACCGATCCGCGAAGAGGCCCTGCTCACCGGCCCCCTGGAGCCGACCAACCAGCCGTACGCGCTGGCCAAGATCGCGGGCATCGTCCAGGTGCAGTCCTACCGACGGCAGTACGACGCCTCGTACATCTGCGCCATGCCGACCAATCTCTACGGCCCCGGCGACAACTTCGACCCGGAGTCCTCGCACGTCCTGCCGGCCCTCATCCGCCGCTTCCACGAGGCGAAGCGGGACGGCCAGGACGAGGTGGTCCTCTGGGGAAGCGGCACGCCGCGCCGGGAGTTCCTGCACGTCGACGACCTCGCCGACGCGTGCGTGACGCTGCTGCGCCACTACGACGATGACCTGCCCGTCAACGTCGGATGCGGCGACGACCTGACGATCCGCGAACTGGCCCGGACCGTCGGGGAGGTCGTCGGCTACCGGGGCCGGACCACCTTCGACACCACGAAGCCGGACGGTACGCCGCGCAAGCTGCTGGACCTCTCCCGCATGACCGAGCTCGGCTGGCGGCCGAAGATCGCCCTGCGGGACGGGATCGCGTCCACCTACGCGTCATGGCTGAGCACGGAGGAATCCGAGGCGGCCGAGCCCCGCCCGCTCGTCACCGCTCAGTAGGCCCCGCGCCCGTCCAGCACGGCCCGGACCGTGCGGGCCATGACCGCCATGTCCCAGGTCCACGACCAGTTGTCCACGTACCGCAGGTCGAGCGAGACGGTCTCGTGCCACGTCAGGTCGGACCGTCCGCTCACCTGCCAGAGCCCGGTGAGGCCGGGCTTGACGCTCAGCCGGCGCATCTCGACCTCGTCGTAGCGGGCGACTTCCTCGGGGAGCGGCGGGCGGGGGCCCACCAGCGACATGTGGCCGAGCAGCACGTTGACCAACTGGGGCAGTTCGTCGAGCGAGGAGCGGCGCAGCAGGCGGCCGACGGACGTGACACGCGGGTCCCGGCGCATCTTGAACATGTGGCCGTCGTGCTCGTTCACCGCCGCCAGGTCGCTCTTCATCCGGTCCGCGTCCACGACCATGGTCCGGAACTTCCACATGGGGAAGGGCGCTCCGTCCCGCCCGACGCGCGTCTGACGGTAGATCACCGGCCCGGGCGAGCCCATGCGCACGGCGAGCGCCAGGACGGCGCACAGCGGAGACAGCGCGAGGAGCAGGAGCAGCGCACCCGCCCGGTCCGTGGCGCCCTTGAGCAGCGTCGCCGTACCGCGGCGCGCCGGCGGCGCGATGTGCAGCAGGGTCAGCCCCGCCGCCGACGTGAGCCTGACCCGGCGCCGGGCCACCTCGGTGATGCCCGGCAGGACCATCAGCGGGCAGCCCCGGTCGTGCAGGGCCCAGGAGAGCCGTCGCAGCCGGGCGCCGGACAGACGCCGGCTCGTGGCCACGAAGACCAGATCGGCACCGAGCGACTCGACCGCTTCCCGCACCGGTACGGCATCCGCGTCGAGCCCGTCCGGCTCGTCGGCGGACAGCCGGGCGCAGACCCGCACGCCGGACGCCACGTCCCCCTCCCCCACCGCACACGCCCCGACCACCACGTACCCGTGATCGGTACGCTCGGCCAACTGGGCGACCACGGCGTCCACCGTCCCGGCCTCGCCGATGACGAGGACGCGTCGGAGCGCCCGGGCGTGTCGGCGCGCGGCCAGCACACGGCGGTGAACCGCCTTGCGGCAGAGCACGGCGACTACCAGCGCCGGACACAGCGCGGCCGCCGCGGGAGCGGGTGCGCCACCGAAACCGGACACGGTGTGCAGAGCGGCCAGGGCACCGAACAGCACCAGCCAGTCCCGTACGACGGGTCCGATCGGCGCGCCTTCGTCCCAGCTCCAGGACGCGTACCGCCGCGCGACGACGCGCACGAGCAGCCAGACGAGGCCGATCACCACGGCCTGGTGTACGAAGTGAGATTCGCCGATCACCCGGAAGGCCGCCGCCGTCGGCAGCGTCACTCCTGCGATGTCGGCACAGACCGCGACCGGAACGTACCGCCCGGCCCACGGACCTGAACGCGCTGCGGCCCGGTTCGGTGCGTGAGGCACCGCCTGCCGTGATGCCGCACGGGTGGACTGCCGCATGGTTCTCCCCTGTGACCCCGAAGTAGGCGCTGAGCGCGCCTCATGCGATGTGTATATCAACTTTTACATACACATGTCCTACTTTGTGGAGTTACTACTGGGTAGAGGCGGGCGACGTCCCACGGGAGCACGGCAGTTGACCACGACACGCCTGACGACACGTCAGATGGGAATCCCTCGTTCGGCCCAGCCCCGGAATTAATCACCTTTACGGATCTTAACGAAGTCCGAATGGATGAGGAATGAGGAGCCGCGGCACGCCTTGGCGGTCCAGTCATGCAAACGTATAAATGCCCGGCGACGGACAGAGGTTCATCACTCGGACTGCCTCAGAAAAGGCACGGGAGTTCGCGAGGGCGCGTTCCGGTACACCCAGGACCAAGGGCCCGGTAGACCCAGAAGAAAGAAGGAGCAATCTTCATGCGAAAGACACAGTCCAGGGGGGCGCGGCTGGCGGCGATCGGCCTCGGCCTGACCACGGCGCTGTCGCTCGGCCTCGCCGGTCCCGCGGCGGCACAGCAGCAGCGTGTGGCCGTGGTGGACCCCACCGTCCTCTCGGGAAACCCGACGTGTGACGACGTCCCGGACGGCTTCGTAGGTGACGTCAACCTGGCCCCCAAGGACGCGACCGGCATCCCGGTCACCAGCGACGACGGGACGCTGACCGGCACCCTCGACATCAACCTCAGCGATGACGGGCGCACCCTGGAGAGGTTCGACTTCCACGGTCAGCTTGTCGCCGGCGTGGTGCTCGTCAAGGGCGGCAGGGACACCAACGCCTACGACTACCGGCCCAACGGCATGGCGTCGGACGAGCAACTCGTCGCCCCCGACTCAGATCCCCACATCAACCACATCAGGTTCTGCTTCATTCCGTCGAACGGCAGCTGAACCACACGAAGCGTGGGGGCCCGGAACATCCCGGGCCCCCACGCTCGAACGCGCCTCAGTGGGCCAGTTCGCCCCACGACTTGAGGCCGGTCAGCTCGCGGAACTCCGTGTCGTCGAGCTCCGGCTTGGCCACCCACCCCGGCGGCTTCTGCGCGACCATCGACCACGTGTCCCTGGTCGACGGCATGAACCGGCTCGCGGCCAGATAGGCCCGCCGGAACCGCGGCGGCACCTTGCAGAGCATGTGGTGGGCACCGCGCACCTCACGCGGCTTCAGCCCCAGCGCCTTGGCGAGCCCCACGCAGTCGCCCTCGGTGTACTCGCGCACATGGCCGCGCCAGTTGCCGGGGTACCAGTAGTAGAGCTCGAACTGCGGATGGCTGGTCCTGCCGCGCAGTACGTCGAGGCGCTTGCGCAGGTTGACGTGGTTGGGGACCGTGACGAACAGATAGCCCTCGTTGCGGACCCGCTCCAGCAGGCCGTTCAGCAGATCACGCGGCGAGTCGTGCAGATGCTCCAGTACGTCGTGCAGCATCACCAGGTCGAAGGGTTCGGTGTCGGGAAGAGGGCCGCCGTCGAGAGGGATGTACTCGATGCCCATCTTCTCGGCGAATTCGAGGATGAGTTGGCGGGCGCGGCCCCGCTTGTGCCATTCGTCCTGGAGGTCGTCGACGGCGGTGCACTCGTACCCCAGCGCCGCGAGCACAGCGGTCTTGTCCGCCGGGCCCGCACCGAAGTCCAGGATCCGCGATCCCGGTTTGAGGAACCGCTGAACGGTCTGGGCGATGGAGATGTGTCCGGAGATCGCCGGATCGAAATAACCGCGGAACGGAAACGCATCGATGACCTGTGTCATCGCGCGTTCCATCTCGGTGTCGACCTCGATGTACCCCTGCATCGATGTAGTACCTCATTCGGTGCCGTCGGGACAGGCTGACAATTCGGCATCGTAACGGCGGACGTGTGGGGTACCGCGCCGCGACGGCGCGCGTCACCTTTCCGGCCCGTTATGAAATCCGAACGGCTCAGAAACAGGGAGTCGTGCAGCGCCACGGCGGTCTGATCATGCGAATGTAATGCAACCCGGCTGCGGATAGATGTTCACCATTCAAACTGCCGACCGATAAGCCGTGAGGGTCCGCGCGGGCAAGGTCCGGTACACCCAGAAAACAAGGAGGAGTACTCGCCATGCGAGTAGCCACCCGAGCAAGGACACAGACGCGACGCGCGAGATGGGGAGGCCGGCTCCTCGGCGCCGGCCTGACCACCGTCGTGGCGCTCGGCGTCGCCGTCAGCCCCGCGTCGGCCCGGCAACTTGACCCGGGAGCCCCGAGCAGCCCCGGAAACGTGCAGCCCGAGGAAGTCGGGAACGGCACGTTCTGCCCCGACGGCACCGACATCACCTTCTCGCTGCTGAGCCCAATCCCGACCGGGCACAACGAGTTCGAGATCCTCGACGTCGGACACATCGCCGTCGACGTCACCAGTACCACCCAGACGTTCAACTTCTCGATCACCGGCCCCCTCGCCGCCCGCCAGATCATCGTCCACAGCACTCCCAGCGCCAACCGGTACAGCTACGACGCGGGCACCGGCTTCCCCAACGGCCGTGCCCAGGACGGGCTTCTCCACGCCCCGAGCGCGGAAGCCGGGGGCGCGTTCAACAACCTCACAAGCATCGTGTTCTGCCTCATCAACAGCCCGTACAACGGCCACGGCACCGGCACCGCCTGACCGCGCCGGGAACGCGAAGAGGCCCGCACCACGCCGTGCGGGCCTCTTCAGGTCAGTCGACCCAAATAATCCGGTACACCCAGGAAACAGGGAGAAGTATTCGTATGCGAGTAGCCACCCGAGCAAGGAGACAGCCGCGACGCGCGAGATGGGGAGCCCGGCTCCTCGGCGCCGGCCTGACCACAGCCGTGGTTCTCGGCGTCGTCGGCAGCCCCGCGTCGGCCCGGCAGCTGGACCCGGGCCCCCCGAGCGGTCAGGACGTACTGCCCGAGGAAGTGGGGAACGACACCACCTGCCCCGTCGGCACCAGCAGCTTTCTGGTGAAGCCCGTGCCGGACGGGGAGTCGGCTCATAACGTCGACACCGTCGGACAGATCGTCGTCACCCTCACCAGTGACACCCAGACGTTCGACTTCTCGATCAGCGGCCCCCTCGCCGCTCGCCAGGTCATCGTCCACAGCAACGTCACCGCCAACCGCTACACGTACGACGCGGGCACCGGCTTCCCCAGCGGGGTTGCGTTCGACACGCATCTCCACGCCCCGATCGGGAACGTGGGGGGCTTCTACGACATCACGTCCATCGACTTCTGCATCATCCCGAGCCCGTACAACGGCACCGGCACCGGCACCGCCTGACCGCGCGGAGGCCGATAGTCCGGCACCGGAATGCGAAGAGGCCCGTACGACGAAATCGTCGTACGGGCCTCTTCAGGTCAGTCGACCCAGAGGGTCAGACCCTCAAGAGAGCTGGGCTCACTTGTTGATCTTGGTGACCTGGCCGGCGCCCACCGTGCGGCCACCCTCACGGATGGCGAACTTCAGGCCCTCTTCCATGGCGACGGGCTGGATGAGCTCCACCTTCATCTCGGTGTTGTCACCCGGCATGACCATCTCGGTGCCCTCGGGGAGGGTCACAACGCCGGTCACGTCCGTCGTACGGAAGTAGAACTGCGGACGGTAGTTGTTGAAGAACGGCGTGTGGCGGCCACCCTCGTCCTTGGACAGGATGTAGGCCTGGGCCTCGAACTCGGTGTGCGGGGTGACCGAGCCCGGCTTGATGATGACCTGGCCGCGCTCGACGTCCTCGCGCTTGATGCCGCGGAGCAGCAGACCGACGTTCTCACCGGCCTGGCCCTCGTCGAGCAGCTTGCGGAACATCTCGATGCCGGTGACCGTGGTGGTGGTCTTCTCCGGCTTGATGCCGATGATGTCGACGGTCTCGTTGACCTTCAGGACACCACGCTCGATACGGCCGGTGACGACCGTACCGCGACCGGTGATCGTGAAGACGTCCTCGATCGGCATGAGGAACGGCTTGTCGACGTCGCGCTCCGGCTCCGGGATCGACTCGTCGACGGCCTTCATCAGGTCCAGGACCGACTTGCCCCACTCGGCGTCGCCCTCGAGCGCCTTGAGCGCCGAGACCTTGACGACCGGGACGTCGTCGCCCGGGAACTCGTACTCGGAGAGGAGCTCACGGACCTCGAGCTCGACGAGCTCCAGGATCTCCTCGTCGTCCACCATGTCGGCCTTGTTCAGGGCGACAACGATGTACGGAACGCCGACCTGGCGGGCCAGGAGCACGTGCTCCTTGGTCTGCGGCATCGGGCCGTCGGTGGCGGCGACCACGAGGATGGCGCCGTCCATCTGCGCGGCACCCGTGATCATGTTCTTGATGTAGTCCGCGTGACCGGGGCAGTCGACGTGGGCGTAGTGACGCGTCTCGGTCTGGTACTCGACGTGCGCGATCGAGATGGTGATACCGCGCTGGCGCTCCTCAGGAGCCTTGTCGATCTGGTCGAAGGCCGAGGCCTCGTTCAGGTCCGGGTACGCGTCGTGCAGCACCTTGGTAATGGCGGCCGTGAGGGTCGTCTTACCGTGGTCGATGTGACCGATGGTGCCGATGTTGACGTGCGGCTTAGTCCGCTCGAACTTCGCCTTCGCCACTGGGGTCCTCCTGTGGAGTGGTTCTGTACGCCTTACTTCATCGGCGCCAGGTGATCTTTGCTGGAAAGCCCGGAACCCGGGGCATTCATCCGGGAATGCGGCTGAATACCCCTTGAGGCTCCGGAGTCAAGCCTAAAGCGTGGAAACGCGGTGCGTTACTCGCCCTTGGCCTTCGCGATGATCTCCTCGGCGACGTTCCGCGGAACCTCGGCGTAGGAGTCGAACTGCATCGAGTAGCTTGCGCGACCCGACGTCTTGCTGCGGAGGTCTCCGACGTAGCCGAACATCTCCGAGAGGGGCACGAGGCCCTTCACGATGCGGGCACCGTGACGCTCCTCCATGGCCTGGATCTGGCCGCGGCGGGAGTTGATGTCGCCGATGACCTCACCCATGTAGTCCTCGGGCGTGGTGACCTCGACGGCCATCATCGGCTCGAGCAGCACGGGGCTGGCCTTGCGCGCGGCCTCCTTGAAGGCCTGCGAACCGGCGATCTTGAAGGCGAGCTCGGAGGAGTCGACCTCGTGGTAGGCACCGTCGATGAGCGTGACGCGAACGCCCGTCATCTCGTAGCCGGCCAGGATGCCGAACTGCATGGCCTCCTGAGCACCGGCGTCCACCGAAGGGATGTACTCCTTCGGGATACGGCCACCGGTGACCTTGTTCACGAACTCGTAACTGGCGTCGCCGCCCTCGATGGGCTCGATCGCGATCTGCACCTTGGCGAACTGACCGGTACCACCGGTCTGCTTCTTGTGGGTGTAGTCCACGCGCTCGACGGCCTTGCGGATCGTCTCGCGGTACGCGACCTGCGGCTTGCCGACGTTGGCCTCGACCTTGAACTCACGGCGCATACGGTCGACCAGCACCTCGAGGTGCAGCTCGCCCATACCACCGATGATGGTCTGGCCGGTCTCCTCGTCCGAGTGGACCTGGAAGGAGGGGTCCTCCTCCGCGAGACGCTGGATGGCGACACCCAGCTTCTCCTGGTCACCCTTGGACTTGGGCTCGATGGCGACCTGAATGACCGGCGCCGGGAAGTCCATGGACTCCAGGATCACCGGGTTCTTGTCGTCGGACAGCGTCTCACCGGTGGTGGTCTGCTTCAGGCCCATGACGGCGACGATGTCACCGGCGCCCACCGACTCGATCTCCTCACGCTTGTTGGCGTGCATGCGGTAGATCTTGCCGATGCGCTCCTTCTTGCCCTTGACGGAGTTCAGCACCGCGGTGCCGGACACCAGGCGGCCCGAGTAGACCCGGACGAAGGTGAGCTTGCCGAGGTGCGGGTCGCTCATGATCTTGAACGCGAGCGCGGAGAGGGGCTCCTCGTCCGACGGCTTGCGCTTGACGACGACCTCGGCGTCCTTGACGTCGTGGCCCTCGATGGCCTCGACGTCGAGCGGCGTCGGGAGGTAGCGGACGACCGCGTCGAGCAGGGGCTGAACACCCTTGTTCTTGAACGCGGTACCGCAGAACACCGGGGTGACCGTGGTGTCGCTGGACTTGCCGGACGCGATGGTGATGCGACGGACCGCGGCGTACAGCTGCTCCTCGGTGGGCTCCTGGCCCTCGAGGAAGAGCTCCATGATCTCTTCGTCGTTCTCCGCGACGGCCTCGACCAGCTTGCCGCGCCACTCCTCGGCAGCCTCGACGTGCGTGTCGGGGATGTCGACGGTGTCGTACATCTCGCCCTTGGCGGCCTCGGCGGACCACACGAGCGCCTTCATGCGGACCAGGTCCACGACGCCCTTGAAGTCGGCCTCAGCGCCGATGGGGAGCTGCATGACGAGCGGCTGGGCGCCCAGGCGGTCCGAGATCATGTCCACGCAGCGGTGGAACTCGGCGCCGGTACGGTCCAGCTTGTTGACGAAGCAGATGCGCGGCACGCCGTAACGGTCGGCCTGACGCCACACCGTCTCGGACTGCGGCTCGACACCGGCGACACCGTCGAACACCGTCACGGCACCGTCGAGCACGCGCAGGGAGCGCTCCACCTCGACGGTGAAGTCGACGTGACCCGGGGTGTCGATGATGTTGATGGTGTAGTCGTCGCCCTCGAGCGGCCAGTGGCAGGTGGTCGCAGCAGACGTGATCGTGATGCCACGCTCCTGCTCCTGCTCCATCCAGTCCATCGTGGCAGCGCCGTCGTGGACCTCACCGATCTTGTACGAAACGCCGGTGTAGAACAGGATCCGCTCGGTGGTGGTCGTCTTGCCCGCGTCGATGTGGGCCATGATCCCGATGTTGCGGACCTTGGCCAGGTCAAGTGAAGTGGTAGCCATAAGGCTTCAGTCTTCTCTCGGTCTCGATGTGGGTAGCGACTACCAGCGGTAGTGCGCGAAGGCCTTGTTGGACTCGGCCATCTTGTGGGTGTCCTCGCGCTTCTTCACGGCCGCACCGAGGCCGTTCGAGGCGTCGAGCAGCTCGTTGAGCAGACGCTCGGTCATGGTCTTCTCGCGACGGGCGCGGGAGTAACCGACGAGCCAGCGCAGCGCGAGCGTGTTGGCGCGACCGGGCTTGACCTCGATCGGAACCTGGTACGTCGCACCGCCGACGCGGCGGGACTTGACCTCGAGGGTCGGCTTGATGTTCTCCAGCGCGCGCTTCAGCGTGATGATCGGGTCGTTGCCCGTCTTCTCACGCAGACCCTCCATGGCGCCGTAGACGATGCGCTCGGCGGTGGAGCGCTTGCCGTTCAGCAGCACCTTGTTGATGAGGGAGGTCACCAGAGGAGAACCGTAGACCGGGTCGATGATGACCGGGCGCTTCGGGGCGGGGCCCTTACGAGGCATTCTTACTTCTCCTTCTTGGCGCCGTAGCGGCTGCGGGCCTGCTTGCGGTTCTTGACACCCTGGGTGTCGAGGGAGCCGCGGATGATCTTGTAGCGAACACCCGGCAGGTCCTTCACACGGCCGCCGCGCACGAGCACGATGGAGTGCTCCTGCAGGTTGTGTCCCTCACCCGGAATGTAGGCCGTGACCTCGATGCCGCTGGTCAGACGCACACGCGCGACCTTACGCAGGGCCGAGTTCGGCTTCTTCGGGGTGGTCGTGAACACACGCGTGCAGACGCCACGACGCTGAGGGGAACCCTCAAGTGCGGGCGTCTTGTTCTTCTCGACCTTGTCCTGCCGGCCCTTACGGACCAGCTGCTGGATCGTAGGCACTACTTCTCCGGTTTCTGTGTGCCGAATGGTGAAGCTAACCTGGAACGTCGCCGACCCACGCGGTCGGGTGTGTCGAATCCCGCAAACCTCCGCCGCAAGGCAGAAAGGGCGCGGATCACGGTGGCCGGTGTCGGCTCGCCCTGCGGTTGAAGGCACGCACGGGAGCCAGGGCACACCCCAGGCACAAGGTCTGAGCGTACCTACCGCATTCGCTGCGGTCAAAACAAATGGGCGGGACCGGGGGGCCCGCCCGGATTGCTCCGAATGACCCATTGCGGCAGGAGGTCCGGTTCACTCCCGCGTCAGGACGTCCTCACGCGGGCGAGCAGGCGCCGGTACGCGGTCCGCCCGGGGCACCGCCGAGTCGTGACCGACGAAGTACGCCGGCCGGTTCTGCACGGCCGTGTAGATCCGCGCGACGTACTCGCCGAGCAGCCCGAGGCAGATCAGCTGGACCGCCCCGATGAACACGATGCCGGTGAACAGCGAGGTCCAGCCGGGCACCGTCAGGCCCAGGGCGTAGGCGCCGAGGGTGTAGACGAGCAGCGCCATGCAGACCAGGAAGGCGCCGGTGCCCAGCCAGGTGGCCAGCCGCAGCGGCGCGGCGGAGAAGCCGGTGACGCTGTCGACGGTGAGCCGGACCATCCGGCTGAGGGGGTACTTGGTGGTGCCCGCGGAGCGCGGGGCACGCTCGTAGGTCACCTCGCCGCTCGGGAAGCCCAGCCAGGGTACGAGCAGGCGGTAGACCCGCTGCTGGTGCGGCAGTTCCTTCAGGGCCTCCACGGCGGCGCGGCTGAGCAACCGGAAGTCGCCGGCCTGTGCGGGCACCGAGTGGCCCGCGAGCCGGCGCATCAGCCGGTAGTAGCCGCCCGCCGTCCAGCGCTTGAACCGGGTGTCGCTGCTGCGGTCGGCGCGGACGCCGTAGACGATGTCGAGGCCCTCGGCGCGGGCCAGCGCGAGCATGTCCGGGATCTTCTCGGGCGGGTCCTGGAGATCCGCGTCCAGGCTCACCACATAGGCACCGACCGCGCGGTCCAGGCCGGCGGTGAGGGCGGCCTGGTGGCCGGAGTTCCGGCGCAGCGTGATCACACGCAACTCGGGCCAGCCCTGCCGGAAGGCGGTGAGGAGTTCGGCCGTACGGTCGCTGCTGCCGTCGTCCACCGCGACGACCTCGTAGGCGACCCCCAGGTCCGACAGCACCGGACGCAGCCGGCAGACCAGGGCGGGCAGCGCCGCCTCCTCGTTGTACATGGGTACGACGACCGACAGCACGGTCGTCGGTTCCGCTACTTCGCCCACCCTTATCCCTCCCCGGGCCCCCCGGCGCGCACGGATATGCGACTCTGGTTCGATCGTATGACAGGAAGCTCACAGTCCCTCCCGACTCTTGCGTACTCGGGAGCGGCGGAGGGGCCTGTGGGGGTCAGGGGACAGGGGGCGTCGGCCATGAACGCGACTGCCGGAAACGCGGACACCGAGGCATCCGCGGAGGCCACGGACGCAGAGGACACCGAGGCGTCGGCCAAAACGTCGCCGGGTGTGCCTGCCGAGGGGCGGGAAGAGCGGGAAGAACTGCCGCGCGGCGGCGGGCGCCGGCCGCTCGCGGTGCGCGCGCGGCCGTATCTGGCGCCGCTCGTCCTGTACGGCGTCACGAAGCTCGTCGGCCTCGCCGTCTTCGCCGGCCTGCTGGAGAGCGCCGGGGACTTCCACGGGAAGCCTCCGCGCTTCGGCGGCGGCGCCCACTGGTGGGACGTCCTCGCCACCTGGGACGGCTGGTGGTACCTCCAGGTCGCCGAGTACGGCTACCACCCGCGGCTGGAACGGCTCGCCTCGGGCGGGCTGTTCACGGTCCAGCAGAACTCGGTGGCCTACTTCCCGTTGTTCCCGGAGATGATCCGGCTGACCTCCGGGATCACCGGACTCGGCCTGTATGGCTCGGCGATCCTGGTCTCGGTGCTCGCGTCGTTCGTCGCGGCCGCCGGGATCTTCGCCGTGATCCGCCTGCTCGCGGGCGCCCGGGCGGGCACCATCGCCGCCGGACTGTGGGCCGTGGCCCCCGGCGCCGGCGTCGAGTGGGCGGTGTACTCGGAGTCCCTGTACGTCGCCCTCGCCGCCTGGACCTGCTACTGCGTGATGACCCGGCGCTGGAAGACGGCCGGACTGCTCGCCCTGCTGGCCGGCCTCAACCGGCCGACGTCCGCCGCGCTGATCGGCGCCGTGGGCCTCGCCGCCCTGATGACGCTGCTCCGGCGGGAGAGCCGGCGCGAGCACGGCGTACCGGGGCCCCTTCTCGCCATGGTCATCGCTCCCCTGGGCCTGATCGCCTATGTCGCCTGGGTCGGATGGGCCACGGGTGAGCCCATGGCGTACTTCACGCTCCAGCGCGAAGGATGGGCGCACTACTTCGACTTCGGCTCCTACACCTTCGACGTCCTGGCCAACCAGGCGGTCGGCCACCACGACTACCTCTTCGCCTTCGCCACCTCGGACCTGCTCTCCGTACAACTGGTGCTGGCACTGCCGTTCCTGGTCGTGCTGATGCTGCGCAGGCGGCCGCCGCTGGTCCTGGCCGCGTACACCCTGGCGACCGTCGTCGCCGTGCTGGGCACTCAGCAGATGTTCGGCAACACCATGCGCTACCTGCTGCCCGCCTTCCCGCTACTGCTGGCCCCGGCGGCCGCGATGAACCGGCTGAAGTGGCCGAGCCTGGCGGTGTTCTTCTCCACGGCGGCGCTCGCGTCGGGCTGGTACGCGCACTACGTCATCTTCGAGTTGGGGATTCCGTAGACGACGACCGCCGAGGCGCGGCCCGCGCTACAGGGCCGCCGCGAGGATCAGGATCGTCAGGAACGCCGCCCAGCCCGCCACGGACAGCCAGCCCAGGACGAGGCCGGCCAGGGCGAACGCGTCCCCGCCCTCGCCGGTGCGGCGTATCTCCGCGCGGGCGGAGTGGCCGAGGACCACCGCGGGGATGCCGGTGAGCCCCGCCGTCACCATCGTGAGGACACCGCACACCAGGGCGCCGACCGCCTTGCCGTTGGTGGGCGGGGCGGGCAGGAAGGTGCGCGGCACGGGCGCGAAGAGCTGCGGGGGCGAGACCGACGGCGGTATCGCCAGCGGCCCCTGGGGCAGGTCGGCGACGAGCAGCGCCAGCTCACCGACCGTCCGGGCCTCGTACGCCCGGCCCACCCTCCGGTCGAACTCGGCCTGCTGAAGGCGGCCTTCACTGAACCCCGCCCGGAGCACGTCCACGGCACGCTCGCGGTCCGCGTGGGAGGCGAGCATCGAGGGGCTGCTCTGCTGCTGCCACGGCTGCCATGGCGACGGATACGACACGAACACCTCCCCCGGACGGCACGGACTGCGTCCACCCTCTCCAACGCACAGCATCCACCTCCGGTTCCGCCGACGCACCGGAAAACGCCGAAGGGCGGTCACCCCCACGGGGTGACCGCCCTTCAACTCATGTCAACCACTCACTGGTTGTACGGACCGTAGTCGTAGTCCTCCAGCGGAACGGCCTGGCCGGAGCCGGTGCCGAACGGCGAGTAGTCGATGTCGTCGTAACCGACGGCCGAGTACATCGCGGCCTTGGCCTCCTCGGTCGGCTCGACCCGGATGTTGCGGTAGCGGGACAGACCCGTACCGGCCGGGATGAGCTTACCGATGATGACGTTCTCCTTGAGGCCGATGAGGCTGTCGGACTTGGCGTTGATCGCCGCGTCCGTCAGGACTCGGGTCGTCTCCTGGAAGGAGGCGGCCGACAGCCAGGATTCCGTCGCCAGCGAGGCCTTGGTGATACCCATCAGCTGCGGACGACCGGAGGCCGGGTGGCCGCCTTCCGTCACGACCCGACGGTTCTCGGTCTCGAACTTCGAGCGCTCGACCAGCTCGCCGGGCAGCAGCTCCGCGTCGCCCGACTCGATGATCGTCACACGGCGCAGCATCTGCCGGATGATGATCTCGATGTGCTTGTCGTGGATCGACACACCCTGCGAGTTGTAGACCTTCTGGACCTCGCCGACCAGGTGGACCTGGACGGCACGCTGACCCAGAATGCGCAGCACGTCGTGCGGGTTGGTGGCACCCACGGTGAGCTTCTGGCCCACCTCGACGTGCTCGCCCTCGCTGACCAGCAGACGGGCACGCTTTGAGATCGGGAACGCCGTCTCGTCGCTGCCGTCGTCCGGGGTGACGACGATCTTCTTGGTCTTCTCGGTCTCCTCGATCCGCACGCGGCCGGAGGCCTCGGAGATCGGGGCGACACCCTTCGGCGTACGAGCCTCGAAGAGCTCGACGACACGGGGCAGACCCTGGGTGATGTCGTCACCGGCCACACCACCGGTGTGGAAGGTACGCATCGTCAGCTGGGTACCGGGCTCACCGATGGACTGGGCGGCGATGATGCCGACCGCCTCACCGATGTCGACCAGCTTGCCGGTGGCCAGCGAGCGGCCGTAGCACATGGCGCAGGTGCCGACGGCGGACTCGCAGGTCAGGATCGAACGGGTCTTGACCTCCTCGACGCCGTGGGCCACCAGCTGGTCGATGAGGACGTCGCCGAGGTCCACGTTGGCCGGCGCGATCACCTTGCCGTCGATGACGACGTCCTCGGCGAGCATGCGGGCGTAGACGCTGGTCTCGACGTCGTCGGCCTTGCGCAGCACGCCGTCCTCGCCGCGCGAGGCGATCCGCAGCTTCAGACCGCGCTCGGTGCCGCAGTCCTCCTCGCGGATGATGACGTCCTGCGAGACGTCCACCAGACGACGGGTGAGGTAACCCGAGTCGGCGGTACGAAGGGCGGTGTCCGCGAGACCCTTACGGGCACCGTGCGTGGAGATGAAGTACTCCAGCACTGACAGGCCCTCACGGAAGGACGCCTTGATCGGACGCGGGATGGTTTCGTTCTTGGCGTTCGACACCAGACCACGCATACCGGCGATCTGCCGCATCTGCATCATGTTTCCTCGGGCACCCGAGTCAACCATCATGAAGATGGGGTTCGTCTTGGGGAAGTTCTCGTTCATCGCCTCGGCGACCTCGTTGGTCGCCTTGGTCCAGATCGCGATGAGCTCCTGAGTGCGCTCTTCCTTCGTGATCAGACCGCGCTCGTACTGCTTCTGGACCTTCTCGTCCTGCGCCTCGTAGCCCTTGACGATCTCCTTCTTCGCCTCGGGAACGACGACGTCGGAGATGGCCACGGTGACACCGGAACGGGTCGCCCAGTAGAAGCCGGCCGCCTTCAGGTTGTCGAGCGTCGCCGCCACGATGACCTTGGGGTAGCGCTCGGCCAGGTCGTTGACGATCTCGGAGAGCTGCTTCTTGCCCACCGAGTAGTCGACGAACGGGTAGTCCTCGGGCAGCAGCTCGTTGAAGAGCGCGCGGCCCAGAGTCGTACGCAGGCGGAACGAGTCACCCTGCTGCCACTCGGGCTCGCCCTCCTCGCGCGCCGGCGGGGTCCAGCCGCGCGGCGGGATGGTGCCCACCGGGAAGCGGATGTCGATCGGCGACTGCAGCGCGAGCTCGCCGGCGTCGAACGCCATGATCGCCTCGGCCGTGGAGCCGAAGGACCGGCCCTCGCCCTTGGTGTCACGCAGCTCGCCGTCGGTGGTGAGGAAGAACAGACCGAGGACCATGTCCTGGGTCGGCATCGTCACCGGACGGCCGTCGGCGGGCTTGAGGATGTTGTTCGAGGACAGCATCAGGATGCGGGCCTCGGCCTGCGCCTCCGCGGACAGCGGCAGGTGCACGGCCATCTGGTCACCGTCGAAGTCCGCGTTGAACGCGGTGCAGACGAGCGGGTGGATCTGGATGGCCTTGCCCTCGACCAGCTGCGGCTCGAAGGCCTGGATGCCGAGGCGGTGCAGGGTGGGCGCACGGTTCAGCAGAACCGGGTGCTCGGCGATGACCTCTTCGAGGACGTCGTACACGACCGTGCGGCCGCGCTCGACCATCCGCTTGGCGCTCTTGATGTTCTGCGCGTGGTTCAGGTCGACCAGGCGCTTCATCACGAACGGCTTGAAGAGCTCCAGCGCCATGGCCTTGGGCAGACCGCACTGGTGCAGCTTCAGCTGCGGACCGACGACGATGACGGAACGCGCGGAGTAGTCCACACGCTTACCGAGCAGGTTCTGACGGAATCGACCCTGCTTACCCTTCAGCATGTCGCTGAGGGACTTCAGCGGGCGGTTACCGGGACCGGTCACCGGGCGGCCGCGACGACCGTTGTCGAAGAGGGCGTCAACAGCCTCCTGAAGCATGCGCTTCTCGTTGTTGACGATGATCTCGGGCGCGCCGAGGTCGAGGAGCCTCTTCAGACGGTTGTTGCGGTTGATCACACGGCGGTACAGGTCGTTGAGGTCGGAGGTCGCGAAGCGGCCACCGTCCAGCTGCACCATCGGACGCAGGTCCGGCGGGATGACCGGCACGCAGTCGAGCACCATGCCCTTGGGGCTGTTGCTGGTCTGCAGGAACGCGGAGACGACCTTCAGGCGCTTGAGCGCACGGGTCTTCTTCTGGCCCTTGCCGGTACGGATGATCTCGCGGAGCTTCTCGGCCTCCTCCTCGAGGTCGAAGGACTCCAGGCGCTTCTGCAGCGCCGCGGCACCCATCGAGCCGTCGAAGTACGTGCCGAAGCGGTCGCGCAGCTCGCGGTAGAGCAGCTCGTCGCCCTCGAGGTCCTGGACCTTGAGGTTCTTGAACCGGTTCCACACCTCGTCGAGACGGTCGATCTCGCGCTGCGCACGGTCGCGCAGCTGCTTCATCTCACGCTCGGCACCTTCGCGCACCTTGCGGCGCACGTCGGCCTTGGCACCCTCGGCCTCGAGCTCGGCCAGGTCGGTCTCGAGCTTCTTGGCGCGGGCCTCGAGGTCGGAGTCGCGGCGGTTCTCGATCTGCTGACGCTCGACGGAGACGTGGGCCTCCAGCGAGGGCAGGTCGCGCTGACGGCGCTCCTCGTCGACGTACGTGATCATGTACGCCGCGAAGTAGATGACCTTCTCGAGGTCCTTCGGGGCGAGGTCGAGCAGGTAGCCCAGACGCGACGGAACGCCCTTGAAGTACCAGATGTGGGTGACGGGAGCGGCCAGCTCGATGTGGCCCATCCGCTCACGGCGCACCTTGGCGCGAGTGACCTCGACGCCGCACCGCTCACAGATGATGCCCTTGAAGCGGACACGCTTGTACTTGCCGCAGTAGCACTCCCAGTCCCGGGTCGGACCGAAGATCTTCTCGCAGAAGAGTCCGTCCTTTTCGGGCTTCAGGGTGCGGTAGTTGATGGTCTCGGGCTTCTTGACCTCGCCGTGGCTCCACTGACGGATGTCGTCAGCGGTGGCCAGGCCGATCCGGAGCTCGTCGAAGAAGTTGACGTCGAGCACTATGCGTCAATCCCTCTCAGGGTCGTAAGTCTTGGGGTCTGATACGGGGGTCCTGGGGCCGGCAGGCCTTGATCGCTCAAGGCCTGCCGGACTCCCGTCAGACCTCTTCGACGCTGCTCGGCTCGCGCCGGGACAGGTCGATACCGAGCTCCTCCGCAGCGCGGAAGACGTCCTCGTCGGTGTCGCGCATCTCGATGGACATGCCGTCCGAGGACAGCACCTCCACGTTGAGGCACAGGGACTGCATCTCCTTGATGAGCACCTTGAAGGACTCGGGGATGCCGGGCTCGGGGATGTTTTCGCCCTTGACGATGGCCTCGTAGACCTTCACGCGGCCGGTGACATCGTCGGACTTGATGGTCAGCAGCTCCTGGAGGGCGTACGCGGCGCCGTAGGCCTCGAGGGCCCACACCTCCATCTCACCGAAGCGCTGTCCACCGAACTGAGCCTTACCACCCAGCGGCTGCTGGGTGATCATCGAGTACGGACCGGTCGAGCGGGCGTGCAGCTTGTCGTCGACCAGGTGGTGCAGCTTGAGGATGTACATGTACCCGACCGAGATCGGGTCCGGGAACGGCTCACCGGAGCGGCCGTCGAACAGCTTCGCCTTACCGGTCGGGAGGACCATGCGGTCGCCGTCGCGGTTCGGGCGGGTGTTCTCCAGCAGACCGGCCAGCTCGTCCTCGCGCGCGCCGTCGAAGACCGGGGTCGCGACGTTGGTGCGCGGGGCGACGTCGTCGGCGCCGATCGCCTGGAGACGCTTCGCCCACTCCTCGCCGAGACCGGAGACGTCCCAGCCCTGGCTGGCGAGCCAGCCGAGGTGGATCTCCAGGACCTGTCCCGGGTTCATTCGGGACGGCACACCCAGCGGGTTGAGGATGATGTCGACCGGGGTGCCGTCCTCGAGGAACGGCATGTCCTCGATCGGGTTGATCTTGGAGATGACACCCTTGTTGCCGTGACGGCCGGCGAGCTTGTCACCGTCGGTGATCTTGCGCTTCTGCGCGACGTAGACGCGGACCAGCTGGTTCACGCCCGGCGGCAGCTCGTCGCCCTCCTCGCGGTCGAAGACGCGCACGCCGATGACCTTGCCGGTCTCACCGTGCGGCACCTTCAGCGAGGTGTCACGGACCTCACGGGCCTTCTCACCGAAGATCGCGCGCAGCAGGCGCTCCTCCGGCGTCAGCTCGGTCTCACCCTTCGGGGTGACCTTGCCGACGAGGATGTCGCCCGCCGTGACCTCGGCGCCGATGCGGATGATGCCGCGCTCGTCGAGGTCGGCGAGGACCTCCTCGGAGACATTCGGGATGTCCCGGGTGATCTCCTCGGGGCCGAGCTTGGTGTCACGGGCGTCGACCTCGTGCTCCTCGATGTGGATCGAGGAGAGGACGTCGTCCTGCACGAGGCGCTGCGACAGGATGATCGCGTCCTCGTAGTTGTGACCCTCCCACGGCATGAACGCCACGAGCAGGTTCTTGCCGAGGGCCATCTCACCGTTCTCGGTGGCCGGACCGTCGGCGAGGACCTGGCCCTCGATGATCCGGTCGCCCTCGTTGACGATGACCTTCTGGTTGACCGAGGTGCCCTGGTTGGAGCGCGAGAACTTGTGCAGGCGGTACGTGATGTACGTGCCGTCGTCGTTCGCGGTCGTGACGTAGTCCGCGGAGACCTCCTGGACCACACCCGGCTTCTCGGCCTTGACCACGTCGCCGGCGTCGACGGCGGAGCGGTACTCCATGCCGGTGCCGACGAGCGGGGCCTCGGACTTGATCAGCGGCACGGCCTGACGCATCATGTTCGCGCCCATGAGGGCACGGTTGGCGTCGTCGTGCTCGAGGAACGGGATCATGGCGGTCGCGACCGACACCATCTGGCGCGGCGAGACGTCCATGTAGTCGACGTCCTCGCCACCGACGTAGTCGACCTCGCCGCCACGGCGGCGGACCAGGACGCGGTTCTCGGCGAAGCGGAGCTCGTCGGTCAGCGGCGCGTTGGCCTGCGCGATGACGAACCGGTCCTCTTCGTCGGCGGTCAGGTAGTCCACCTCGTCGGTGACCTGGCCGTCGATGACCTTGCGGTACGGGGTCTCCACGAAGCCGAACGCGTTGACCCGGCCGTAGGAGGCCAGCGAACCGATCAGACCGATGTTCGGTCCTTCAGGGGTCTCGATCGGGCACATACGTCCGTAGTGGGACGGGTGCACGTCTCGGACCTCGAAGCCGGCCCGCTCACGGGAGAGACCACCCGGACCGAGCGCGGACAGACGACGCTTGTGCGTCAGCCCGGACAGCGGGTTGTTCTGGTCCATGAACTGGGACAGCTGGCTGGTGCCGAAGAACTCCTTGATGGAGGCGACGACCGGCCGGATGTTGATCAGGGTCTGCGGCGTGATCGCCTCGACGTCCTGCGTGGTCATGCGCTCGCGGACGACGCGCTCCATACGAGCCAGACCCGTGCGGACCTGGTTCTGGATGAGCTCGCCGACGCTGCGCAGACGACGGTTGCCGAAGTGGTCGATGTCGTCGGTCTCGACGACGATCGACTGGCCGCTGTCGCCGACCGTCTCGGTCTCACCGGCGTGCAGCTTCACCAGGTACTTGATCGTCGAGATGACGTCCTCGACGGTCAGGACACCCGCGTCGAGCGGAGCGTCCGCACCCAGCTTCTTGTTGACCTTGTAGCGGCCGACCTTCGCCAGGTCGTAGCGCTTCGGGTTGAAGTAGAGGTTCTCGAGCAGCGTCTGCGCGGCCTCACGCGTCGGGGGCTCGCCCGGGCGCAGCTTGCGGTAGATGTCGAGCAGCGCGTCGTCCTGGCCCTGGGTGTGGTCCTTCTCCAGGGTGGCGCGCATGGACTCGTACTCGCCGAACTCCTCGAGGATCTGCTCGGTGGTCCAGCCGAGCGCCTTCAGGAGGACGGTGACGGACTGCTTGCGCTTACGGTCGATGCGCACACCGACCATGTCGCGCTTGTCGATCTCCATCTCCAGCCAGGCACCCCGGGACGGGATGATCTTGGCCGAGAAGATGTCCTTGTCGGACGTCTTGTCGATGGAGGAGTCGAAGTAGACACCGGGGGAACGAACCAGCTGGGACACCACGACACGCTCGGTGCCGTTGATGACGAAAGTGCCCTTGTTCGTCATGAGCGGGAAGTCGCCCATGAAGACGGTCTGGGACTTGATCTCGCCGGTCTCGTTGTTGGTGAACTCGGCGGTGACGAAGAGCGGGGCCGCGTACGTGAAGTCGCGGTCCTTGCACTCGTCGATGGAGTTCTTCGGCGGCTCGAAGCGGTGGTCCCGGAACGTCAGGGACATCGACCCGGAGAAGTCCTCGATCGGGGAGATCTCCTCGAAGATCTCCTCCAGACCGGACTTGGTGGGGACGTCCTGACCGTTCTCCAGAGCCTGCTCGACGCGAGCCTTCCACGCGTCGTTGCCGAGCAGCCAGTCGAAGCTCTCGGTTTGCAGCGCGAGAAGGTTCGGAACCTCGAGGGGCTCCTTGATCTTTGCAAAGGAGATGCGCAGCGGGGCGGTGCTTGCGCCGTTGTTCGTATTCGCGGTCGAGGCAGTGCGCGAGGCGGCCAAGAGGGGGTCCTTCCGAGGGCTCGGACTCACTACGCGCGTACCGGCCCCTCTCCCGTGCACGAAGACAGACAGTTCCCGATTTGGCTAAAAGGCCAGGTCAGGGATGATCCGGTCGTCTGTGCTCAAGCGAGGGCATGCCCCTGGTGACGGGCAGGGGACAGCTAACAGGCAGCGCAAAGGGTCAGTGTAGCCACTTGGCACACTGATGTCCAGTGCGGGTTTTTCGAGACCCTCGTTGTTCTCAACGCCCTCGGGATGCCTGCCGCCCTCAACGCACGGTGATACTGCCCTCTTCGTCGTCGATCCATGCCTCGGATTCCGGATCCTTGTGACGACGCGTCCTGAGAATTGCGCGCTGCGTGCGGTTCGTCAAGGCCCCCTTGCTCAAACCGGGTGCCGCGCTCGTCACGTACGGCCTGCCACCAGGGGCGCTGGAGGGGCACGACGAAGATCACCATACCCTCAACGACCGTGGGCGCAAGGCAGCCGCCGCCGGGCCCTCGCAAACGCCGAAGAGCGACCACCCGGATGGATGATCGCTCTTCGGTGCGTTCGCGTTACAGCCCTACGGGGGCCGTGATCAGCGCGCAGAGAAGCCTGGGAGGCTCCGAAAGGTCTTACTTGACCTCGACGGCCGCACCGGCAGCCTTGAGGGACTCGGCGGCCTTCTCAGCGGCCTCCTTGTTGACCTTCTCGAGGACCGGCTTCGGGGTGCCGTCGACGAGGTCCTTGGCCTCCTTCAGGCCCAGGGAGGTCAGCTCACGCACGACCTTGATGACCTGGATCTTCTTGTCGCCGGCGCCGGTGAGGACGACGTCGAACTCGTCCTTCTCCTCGGCGGCCTCGGCGGCGCCACCAGCGGCACCACCGGCGACGACGACCGGCGCGGCGGCGGCGGCGGTGACGTCGAACTTCTCCTCGAACGCCTTCACGAACTCGGAGAGCTCGATGAGGGTCATCTCCTCGAACTGCGCGAGCAGGTCTTCCTGGCTGAGCTTCGCCATGATGGGCGATCCTTCCACTAATTCGGCTGGTGCCGGATGTACATGTGAGGCGGGCGTACGTTCGGCCCGCTGCGACCGTCGCCGCTCAGGCGGCGGTCAGATAGCGAGCCGAGTTACTCGGCACCGCCCTGCTCGTCCTGCTTGGCGCGAAGAGCGTCCACGGTGCGGACGAGCTTCGTCGGAAGCGCCTGGAAGAGCGAAGCAGCCTGGGACTGCTTGCCCTTGAAGGCACCCGCCAGCTTGGAGAGCAGAACCTCGCGGGACTCGAGGTCCGCAAGCTTCTTGATCTCGTCGGCGGACAGCGCCTTGCCGTCAAGGACACCGCCCTTGATGACGAGGTTCGGGTTCTCCTTGGCGAAGTCACGAAGACCCTTCGCCGACTCCACCGGGTCACCGGCGATGAAGGCAACCGCCGTCGGACCGTTGAACAGGTCGTCGAGCGAAGTGATCCCGGCCTCGTTGGCCGCAATCTTGGTCAGCGTGTTCTTCACCACGGCGTACTGGGCGTCTGCACCGAGCGAACGACGCAGCGTCTTGAGCTGCGCCACGGTGAGACCCCGGTACTCGGTCAGCACGGCGGCGTTCGAGCTGCGGAACTGCTCCGCGAGCTCGGCTACCGCGGCAGCCTTGTCGGGCCTTGCCATAGAGCGTCGGCCTCCTTCCGGGTGATGGGACCGCTCGGAAGGGGCTGAGGTAAACGAAACGCCCCGGCGCAGGCGCTCGGGGCGTAGCTCGACCGGCTGTTCGCACACTTTGAGGCAGCGAACTCCGGGAGCACTTCCACAGTCACCTGCGCGGGTCGTCCGCATATCAGCGGATCCTTCGGCCACCGCCCCTCTTGCGAGGATGCGGCAACGACCAGCGGTCTTTGGCTTCTGTAGGAGAGTACGGGAACGGGGCACGGTCGAGCAAATCCGCTCGTACGGCTCAGTTGCCGGCGGCGGCACCCTTCATCATCGCGGCCAGGTCGGTGGTCTCCTTGGCGGGCGGGGCCGTGACCGTCACCGGCTTGTTGACGTCGAGGAAGGTGATGGTCATGTCGAGCGGGCCCTTGTCGGCGGCGCCCTGCATGCGGAACTGCTTGGCGTGGTCGCCGCCGTCGATCCACATGTCCATGTTCATCTTGTTCACGCCGAGCTTCTCGAACTGCGCGATGCTCTTCTCGCGCTGCTCACGGACGGCCTTGTCGCCGCCCTTGAGGGAGGAGCGGAGCTGGTCGAGGGTGACCGTGCCCTGGTAGTGCGTGGTCTTCACGCCCTCGACGGTCTCGGTGCCGACCTTCTTCACGTCCTTGGCCCCGCTGAGGAAGGTGGCCTGGGCGGCCGGGTTGTCGTTGGCCTGGCCGGCGCCGAACTGGTTGGCGTCCGTCCCCTTGCCCAGGGCTGACATGTCGAACTTGAGCCACTTCTTGCCGTGCATCTGGGCGGCCATCTGGGGGCTGCCGCCGATGTACATGACCTTGTCGACCATCCGGAGCTCGACCTGGCCGGCGGCGCCCTTGCCCGGGGCCGTCATCTTCATGCTCATGGCCAGCGGCTTGAGGCTCAACCGCGCGTCGCCCTTGACCTGGCCCTGCCCCGGAACCTTGCCGGTCATCCGGTAGTGGAGGGAGGTGATCTCGTCCGCGTTCTTGGCGGCCTTGGCGACGGCCGCCGCCGGCGTCAGGGCGGGCGACCCCTCGGCCGACCCCTTGTTCGGACCGCACCCCACCGCGGCTCCGGCGACGATCACGGCGATGAGAGCGGTGGCACGCACTGAAGACTTCATCGATCCCCCCAAGGGTCACAGCAGAAACAGGGCAACGGAGACCAGCAATACGAACTCAAGGAGCGCATGGACGGTTCACAGCCGAGCCGAGCGTACCCCGGGGCGGGGTTCACAAGATCCTCCGGGTTCTTCCGGCCTCCCGGAGTCAGGACGTCCGTTCGGCGCCGTTCGGTTTCCTCACGAGGTCCGGGAAGTCCGCGGTGTCGCCCGTCGGGGGCTCCTGGGCCGGAACCTTCACGCCGTAGTCGCTGTAGTACACGGTCTGGGTCGTCGCGCCGGTGGCCATGGCGGCCCGCTCGACCTTCTTGACCAGCAGGTCCCGGTCGTCCACCCAGATGTCGACGGTCTCCGAGGTGACGCCGGCCCGGGTGAGCCGCTTCTTCAGGCCGGCCAGGGCGTCCGCGTCGAGGCCGGAGTTCCGGGTGGCGAGGCGGGCGACGTCCACCGTGCCGGCGTAGTGCGCGGCGCGCGCACCGAGGACCCTCTCCTCGCCGACCTTCCGTGCGTCCGCGGAGGCCAGCAGCAGCCGTACGGCCTGATTCGGCGTGGTGTCGCGCATCTGGTCCCTGAGCTGTGCGCCGGAGCCGCCGCCGAGGCCGGCCAGGTCGTCGTACGCGTACCTGATCCAGTGCCTGCCGCCCGCCCGCTCGGCGAATCCGTCGCCCATCCGCGCGTAGTAGGCGTCGGGCAGATAGCGGGCCTCCATCGACGTCGCACCCAGGCGGCGCATCGCGTGGGCCATCGTGCCGCCGGTGTACGTGATGGTGAGCGTGCCGGTGACGCCGTCGCGCCAGCCGAGGGGGCCGTCGGCCCGCAGCGACATCAGGGGTCCCAGGGTGGTCGTGGAGCGGACCCGGACCGACCCGGCCCGGTCCGTGGACCTCGCCGCGGTGCGCAGGGCGGCCAGGGGGCTGACGCGCGCCGTGCTCCTCCCGCCCGCCTCGTCGCCCGCGTCACCGGAGGAGCCCGGTGAGCTGCAGGCAGCCATCCCCGCCAGGGCGGTCGCCACCGTGATCGAGAGGGCCGCGCGGCGCACGGTCGTGCTCTTCATCCCGTCCCACCCCTGTACGAGTCCTGCCCCTGCCCGCGTGCGAGCCGGTGCTCGCACGCTAACGCAGCGCACTGACAGCCGCAGGAGAGGTCGTGACAAAAACAGGGCGGGCCCCGCACCTCGAAAGGGTGCGGGGCCCGCCCTCGTTCACGCGCGCCTGACGCGGCTACCGGGTGAGCTCAGGGCTCAGACGGCGGCCGGGTCCTCCTCGACGAGGAGGTTGCGGGTGCGGTTCGGGTCGATCTGGATGCCGGGGCCCATCGTGGTGGAGATGGCGGCCTTCTTGATGTAGCGACCCTTGGCGGCGGACGGCTTCAGACGGAGGATCTCCTCCAGCGCGGCGCCGTAGTTCTCGACCAGCTTGGTGTCGTCGAACGACGTCTTGCCGATGATGAAGTGCAGGTTCGAGTGCTTGTCGACGCGGAACTCGATCTTGCCGCCCTTGATCTCGGTCACAGCCTTGGCGGTGTCCGGGGTCACGGTGCCGGTCTTCGGGTTCGGCATCAGACCACGCGGGCCGAGGACGCGGCCGAGGCGGCCGACCTTGCCCATGAGGTCCGGGGTGGCGACGACGGCGTCGAAGTCCAGACGGCCCTTCGCCACCTCGTCGATCAGCTCGTCGGCACCGACGATGTCGGCGCCCGCGGCACGCGCGGCCTCGGCACGGTCACCGGTCGCGAAGACCAGGACCCGGGCGGTCTTACCGGTGCCGTGCGGAAGGTTCACGGTGCCACGGACCATCTGGTCGGCCTTGCGCGGGTCGACACCCAGACGGAAGGCGACCTCGACGGTGCCGTCGAACTTGGACGTGGAGGTCTCCTTGGCGAGACGGACGGCCTCGAGCGGGGCGTACTGCTTCTCCCGGTCGATCTTGGCGTCCGCAGCGCGGAGAGCCTTGCTGCGCTTGCTCACAACTGCTCCTGTGTGTTCGGTGAGGAGTCGTGGTGTACGGGCCGAGCAGGCCCTACCACGTGCGGCTTTCTACGGCCGCTGGATTGACGAAGGTGCGGTTCAGCCCTCGACCGTGACGCCCATGGAACGCGCGGTACCGGCGATGATCTTCGCGGCGGCGTCCAGGTCGTTGGCGTTGAGGTCGGGCATCTTCGTCGTGGCGATCTCGCGGACCTGCGCCTCGGTGATCTTGGCGACCTTGGTCTTGTGCGGCTCGCCGGAGCCCTTCTCGATGCCCGCGGCCTTGAGGATCATCTTCGCGGCCGGCGGCGTCTTGGTCACGAAGGTGAACGAACGGTCCTCGTAGACCGTGATCTCCACCGGGATGACCCAGCCACGCTGCGACTCGGTCGCGGCGTTGTAGGCCTTGCAGAACTCCATGATGTTGACGCCGTGCTGACCCAGCGCCGGGCCGACCGGCGGAGCCGGGTTGGCGGCACCGGCCTGGATCTGGAGCTTGATGAGCCCCGTGACCTTCTTCTTCTTGGGAGGCATAGCTCTCCGGGTCCTTTCGGTTCGGGTCCTGCCTGCGTATGGGGACCAACCCGGACGCAGGCATACCGCACAACGATAACGGGTATAGATGCGCGGCCAAAAACCGTGCAGGTCAGACCGGCTGCGAGAGCCCGCCTGACCTGCACGGAAGCGATGGTTCCAGTGAGAACAGTCGGAGAACTAGTTCTTCTGGATCTGGTCGAAGGAGAGCTCGACCGGCGTCTCGCGGCCGAAGATCTCCACCAGGCCCTTGACCTTCTTCGAGTCGGGATTGATCTCGTTGATGGTCGCCTGGAGCGTGGCGAACGGGCCGTCGGTGACGGTGACCGAGTCGCCGACCTCGAAGTCCAGCACCTGGACCTCGACCTTGCGCTGCGGGGCGGGCTTGCCCTCGGCCTCGGCGGCCTCGCGGGCGGCCTTCTCCTCGGCCTCCGGGGCGAGCATCTTGACGATCTCGTCCAGGGTCAGCGGGTACGGGTCGTAGGCGTTGCCGACGAAGCCGGTGACGCCCGGGGTGTTGCGGACGACGCCCCAGGACTCGTTCGTCAGGTCCATACGGACCAGGACGTAACCCGGCAGCTTGTTCTGCTTGATCGTCTTGCGGTCGCCGTTCTTGATCTGGACGACCTCTTCCTGCGGCACCTCGGCCTGGAAGATGTAGTCCTCGACGTTCAGCGAGACGGCGCGCTGCTCCAGGTTGGTCTTCACGCGGTTCTCGTAACCGGCGTACGTGTGGATGACGTACCACTCGCCGGGCAGGGTGCGCAGCTCGTCGCGCAGCGCCTGGATGGGGTCGACGGGCTCGGCGGGCTCCTCCTCGACGACCTCGACCTCCTCGTCCACGACGTGGACGGCGGCCTCCTCGGCCGGCTCCCCCGCCTCGGCCTCGGCAGCCTCGAACTCGTCCTGCTCGTCCGCGCCCTCGACGATGTCGAGCTCGTCGGCCACCGTCTCGGCGGCAACCCCGCGAGGCTCGGTGGCGTCGTCGTTCAGGTTCGGGTCAGACACGATGGCTGCTTCTTCCTGGATACATAGGGGTAGAACATGCGAAAACGGGCGCCGGTACCACGGCGCCCTTCGCTCTTGGCTCAGCCGAAGACGTACGTGGCCGCGTGGTTGAGCCCATAGTCAATCACGGTCACCAGGGCGATCATGATGGCGACAAAGAAGATCACCACCGTGGTGTACGACGTCAGCTGGTTGCGCGTCGGCCAGACGACCTTGCGGAGCTCCGCGATGACCTGGCGGTAGAAGATCGCGAGGCGCTTCAGCGGGCCCTTCTTGGCGCGCTTGCCGCCCTTACGGGCCTTCTTCGGCTCCTGCATCTCGTCCCGGGCGTCAGGCGTGTCGATGGAGCCCACGGCGTCCGTCATGCTTCCTCACCTGATCCCGGGTCGTGGCCGTGCCGCGCCCGGTTCCTGAGCCGCACGGCGGTGCATTGCTGTACGTATACATGCGCACACATCCTGGCGGTGTGTGTAGCAGGGCCGGAGGGACTTGAACCCCCAACCGCCGGTTTTGGAGACCGGTGCTCTACCAATTGAGCTACGACCCTTGGTATGTCCCCCAACGTACCGCATTCAGCCGGGTGCTCGGTGTGCACCGACCGCGGCGTCTGCTGGAGGCCAACGAGGTGAGAGTGTACGTGGTCCGCGGCCCGGCGTCGAACAGAAAGTGTTCGCGGGGTCGCATGGACGGAAGATCGTCCTGGCCACGGGCCGGATCCGGACGCTTGTTCACAGGCCGACCCGATGCTGTTCAGTCCGTGAAACCCGCGTGCCCGGGACATTTCCGGTCTGAAACGATGGACCCATGAGCGCTGCAACCCCTCCCACCGAGCGCCGGGTCTCCGCCCGAGTCGGCGCCATCTCCGAGTCCGCCACCCTCGCGGTGGACGCCAAGGCCAAGGCCCTCAAGGCCGCCGGACGTCCGGTGATCGGCTTCGGCGCAGGTGAGCCCGACTTCCCGACGCCGGACTACATCGTCGAGGCCGCGGTCGAGGCCTGCAAGAACCCGAAGTACCACCGCTACACCCCGGCCGGCGGCCTGCCCGAGCTGAAGGCCGCGATCGCCGCGAAGACGCTGCGCGACTCCGGCTACGAGCCCGACGTCTCCGAGATCCTGGTCACCAACGGCGGCAAGCAGGCCATCTACGAGGCCTTCGCCGCGATCCTCGACCCGGGCGACGAGGTCATCGTCCCGGCGCCGTACTGGACGACGTACCCCGAGTCGATCCGTCTGGCGGGCGGCGTTCCGGTGGAGGTCGTCGCGGACGAGACGACCGGCTACCGGGTGAGCGTCGAGCAGCTCGAGGCGGCCCGCACGGAGAAGGCGAAGGTCGTCCTCTTCGTCTCCCCCTCCAACCCGACCGGCGCCGTCTACAGCCAGGAGGAGGCCGAGGCGATCGGCCGCTGGGCCGCCGACCACGGCCTGTGGGTCCTCACCGACGAGATCTACGAGCACCTCGTCTACGGCGACGCCGAGTTCACCTCGCTGCCCGCGCTCCTGCCCGAGCTGCGCGACAGGTGCATCGTGGTCAACGGTGTGGCGAAGACGTACGCCATGACCGGCTGGCGCGTGGGCTGGGTCATCGGCCCGAAGGACGTGGTCAAGGCCGCGACGAACCTGCAGTCGCACGCCACCTCGAACGTCTCCAACGTCGCGCAGGCCGCCGCCCTGGCCGCGGTGTCGGGCGACCTGAAGGCCGTCGAGGAGATGCGCGAGGCCTTCGACCGGCGCCGCAGGACCATCGTGCGGATGCTCAACGAGATCGACGGCGTGCTCTGCCCGGAGCCCGAGGGCGCCTTCTACGCCTACCCGTCGGTCAAGGCGCTGCTCGGCAAGGAGATCCGCGGCAAGCGCCCGCAGAACACGGTCGAGCTGGCCGCGCTGATCCTGGAGGAGGCCGAGGTCGCGGTCGTCCCCGGCGAGGCCTTCGGCACCCCCGGCTACCTCCGGCTGTCGTACGCGCTCGGTGACGAGGACCTCGTCGAGGGCGTGAGCCGGGTGCAGAAGCTGCTGGCGGAGGCCCGGGACTGAGATTCCGGATCGCTTCACGCGCGCGCGGGCCGTTTCCCTCCGGGGAGGCGGCCCGTTCTCGTGTGCGAGCAAGACCACGTTCGGGGAAACCGCTGTCGAAACGGCGGTGCCGTACGGCAGGATCTCCCAATGGAGCGTGTACGTGAACTCTCTGAACTGCCGAAAGCCCATCTGCACCTGCACTTCACCGGGTCGATGCGGCCCACCACCCTGCTGGAACTCGCCGACAAGTACGGCGTGCGCCTGCCCGAGGCGCTCACCGGGGCCCTGACCAGCGGGGAGCCGCCGAAACTGCGGGCCACCGACGAGCGCGGCTGGTTCCGCTTCCAGCGCCTGTACGACGCGGCGCGCTCCTGCCTCAGAGAGCCGGAGGACATCCAGCGCCTGGTCCGTGAGGCCGCGGAGGAAGACCTGAAGGACGGCTCCGGCTGGCTGGAGATCCAGGTGGACCCGACGTCGTACGCGCCCCGGCTGGGCGGTCTGATCCCGGCCCTCGAGATCATCCTGGACGCGGTGGAGACGGCGGCGCGGGACACCGGGCTGGGCATGCGGGTCCTGGTGGCCGCCAACCGGATGAAGCACCCGCTGGACGCGCGCACGCTGGCCCGGCTCGCGGTGCGGTACGCGGACCGGGGCGTGGTCGGCTTCGGGCTGTCGAACGACGAGCGCCGGGGCATGGCGCGGGACTTCGACCGGGCCTTCTCGATCGCCCGGGACGGCGGCCTGCTCGCGGCGCCGCACGGCGGCGAGCTGACGGGCCCGGCGTCGGTCCGCGACTGCCTGGACGACCTCGACGCCGCGCGCATCGGGCACGGCGTCCGCGCGGCGGAGGACCCGCGCCTGCTGAAGCGGCTCGCGGACCGGGGCGTCACCTGCGAGGTGTGCCCCGCCTCGAACGTGGCGCTGGGCGTGTACGAGAAGCCTGAGGACGTCCCCCTGCGCGCCCTCTTCGAGGCCGGGGTCCCGATGGCCCTGGGCGCCGACGACCCGCTGCTCTTCGGCTCCCGTCTGGCCGCCCAGTACGAGATCGCGCGCGAGCACCACGGCTTCACCGACCCGGAACTGGCGGAACTGGCCCGGCAGTCGGTGCGGGGTTCGGCGGCGCCGGCGGACGTGAAGGCGGAGCTGCTGGCGGGAGTGGACAGCTGGCTGACGACACCGGCGTAGCGTCACGCCGCCGCCTCGCTCGCGAAGTGCTTGGGTACTCACCCATCACGCGGCAAGAAACAGCGGTAAGAAACAGGGGGCACACCATGAACCTCACCGTCTTCGGCGCCACCGGCGGGATCGGCCGGGAGGTGGTCCGCCAGGCGCTCGCCGCCGGCCACCGTGTCACCGCGGTCGTCCGCGATCCCGCGCGGCTGCCCGTGACCGGCGAGAACCTGGAGGTGTTCCGCGCCGACCTCACCGACCCGGAGACGATCCGCCCCGCCGTCGCCGGGCGGGACGCCGTCCTGTCGGGCCTGGGCGCGCGCAGCCGCAAGGACGCCGGGGTCGCCGCCCGGCTCACGCGTACGGTCCTGGGCGCCATGGAGGCGGAGGGGGTACGACGGCTGCTGGTGGTCAGCGCCGCCCCGGTCGGACCCGAGCCGCAGCACGACGGCGTCCTCGACCGCACCCTGCGCGGCGTCGTCTCCGCGGTGTTCAAGGACGTCTACGTAGACCTGCGCGCGATGGAGGCCGAGCTGGCACGCAGCGCCACGGACTGGACGTCGGTACGGCCGCCTCGTCTGCTCGACAAGCCCCTCACCGGCACGTACCGCACGGTCGTCGGCGGCTTCCCGCCCAAGGGCCGCTTCATCGGGCGCGCCGACGTGGCCCACGCGATGCTGGCGATGATCGACGACCCGGCGACGGTGAAGCAGGGCGTGGGCGTGGCCTACTGAGACGCCGGTCGGCTACAGGCTCACGCCGACCGTCACCGGCTCGTTGACGAGCGTGATCCCGAAGGCCGCGCGGACACCGGCGACGACCTCGCGCGCCAGGGCGAGCAGGTCCTCGGTGGTGGCCTCGCCCTGGTTGGTGAGCGCGAGGGTGTGCTTGGTGGAGATGCGGGCCGGCCCGGTGCCGTACCCCTTGGTGAAGCCCGCCTTGTCGATCAGCCAGGCCGCCGAGGTCTTCGTACAGCCGTCGCCCGCGGGGTAGGCGGGCGGCTCCACGCCGTCGCCCAGCCGCTCACGCACGCGCGCGTGGAACGCCGCGAGCTCCTCCTGCGTGAGGATCGGGTTGGTGAAGAAGGAGCCCGCCGACCAGGTGTCATGGTCCTCGGGGTCCAGGACCATGCCCTTGCCCGCACGGAGCTTCAGCACGGTCTCGCGGGCGGCGGCCAGCGGCACGCGGTCGCCCGGCTCGACGCCGAGGGCGCGGGCCGTCTCGGCGTACTTGATCGGCGCCGACAGGCCGTCCGCGTCCTCCAGCTCGAAGCGGACGCGCAGGACGACGTACCGCTCGGGGTCGGCCTTGAAGCGGCTGTGGCGATAGGAGAAGGCGCACGCGTCGTTCGTCAGCGTGACCGTCTCGCCGGACCGGCGGTCGTACGCGATCACCTCGGTGATCGTCGAGGAGACCTCCTGGCCGTACGCGCCGACGTTCTGGATGGGGGTGGCGCCCGCGGATCCCGGGATGCCGGCGAGGCACTCGATGCCCGCGAGCCCGGCCTCCACGGTGCGGGCGACGGTGTCGGTCCACACCTCGCCGGCCGCGACCTCCAGCCGCGTGCCGTCGAGCTCGAACCCGCGCGTGGCGATGCGCAGGGCGGTTCCGTCGAAGCCCTTGTCGCCGATGACCAGGTTCGAGCCGCCGCCGATGAGCAGCAGCGGCGTCCCGGCGTCGTCGGCCTCACGGACGGCGGCGATCACCTCGGCGTCGGTGGTGGCGGTGACCAGCCGGGCCGCGGGGCCGCCCAGCCGGAAGGTGGTCAGCGGGGCGAGGGGGGCGTCGTGGAGTTCCAGCACGCGCCCAAGAGTACGAGACGCCGCCACCGGGGCCGCCCCTCGCCCGTACCGCCCGGATTCGCTCAGGCCAGGCGTACGACCGCCCGGGACATGCCGAGCACCCTCTTGTCGTCGCTCATGGCGGTGAGGTCCACGCGCACCGTGTTGTCGTCGAGCTTGGCCGCGACCTTGGCGCCGACCTCGATCTCGGCACCCTTGTCGTCGTTCGGGACGACGACGGGCTTGGTGAAGCGGACGCCGTACTCGACGACCGCGCCCGGGTCACCGGCCCAGTCGGTGACCACGCGGATCGCCTCGGCCATGGTGAACATGCCGTGCGCGATGACGTCCGGCAGGCCCACCTCCTTGGCGAACTTCTCGTTCCAGTGGATGGGGTTGAAGTCCCCGGAGGCGCCCGCGTACCGCACCAGGGTGGCGCGGGTCACGGGGAAGGTCTGCGCCGGCAGCTCGGTGCCGACCTCGACATCGTCGTAAGCGATCTTCGCCGTCATCGGTTCCTCAGGCCTCCTCGGCCGCGCGGGCCACCAGCTTGGTCCAGGCGGTCACGACGTGCTCGCCCGCCTCGTCGTGGACCTCACCCCGGATGTCCAGGACGTCGTTGCCCGCGAGGGACTTGATCGACTCGATGGTCGAGGTGACCGTGAGCCGGTCGCCGGCGCGGACCGGGCGGCTGTAGGCGAACTTCTGGTCGCCGTGCACCACCCGGCTGTAGTCCAGGCCGAGCTGCGGGTCCTCGACGACCTGCCCCGCGGCCCGGAACGTGATGGAGAACACGAACGTGGGCGGGGCGATCACATCGGGGTGACCGAGCGCCTTGGCGGCCTCCTGATCCGTGTACGCCGGATTGGTGTCACCCACCGCCTCGGCGAATTCGCGGATCTTCTCCCGGCCCACCTCGTAGGGCTCGGTGGGCGGGTAGGTCCGCCCGACGAAGGACTGGTCGAGCGCCATGGCTCGGCACCTCCTGGTCTTAAGCGTGCTGGCTGGCCTCGGACGGCCGGTGAAACGACTTGAGGCCGCCCCCCAGTGTGCGGGGGCGGCCTCAAGTACGAGCCTGATTTATCGCGTTTCGCGGTGCGCGGTGTGCGCGTTGCAACGCGGGCAGTGCTTCTTCATCTCAAGACGGTCCGGGTTGTTACGCCGGTTCTTCTTGGTGATGTAGTTCCGCTCCTTGCACTCCACGCAGGCCAGCGTGATCTTCGGGCGGACGTCGGTGGCAGCCACGTGAGTGCTCCTAGGACGAACGGATGGGCTAGTTCAACGCAAGAAAGAGTAGCCGATCGAAGGACCGACCCCGCAATCGGCTACTGTGTGTAGCGGTGACCGGACTTGAACCGGTGACACAGCGATTATGAGCCGCTTGCTCTACCGACTGAGCTACACCGCTTTGATGAGATCGGCCCCGCCTTGCGACGGGAACCTTTCACACCAGAGCCCCAAAACGGAATCGAACCGTTGACCTTCTCCTTACCATGGAGACGCTCTGCCGACTGAGCTATTGGGGCGAGCGATGAAGACATTACACGGTCCGCCGCCGTTCGCCCAAATCCGTTCCACAGCACCTGCCCAGGGGCGTCGCGCGGTCGGTCCCGGCAGCCCCTCGGACCCCTCCCGCACGGCTCTCATCAGCGGTTGAGCGCATGCCTCCGGAAGGGCGGACCACACCGGTACGACTATTGCGCTCCTCCCCGACGAGTGCGGTTCGCCACCCTAGGCTCGACTCACTCTGCGTGATCTTGCGTACCCCGCGCACGGTCGTTGCCTCCCCAGCCTCCGTTGCCTCCCTTGCCCTCCCGATCGCTTGGAGCGCGATGCCCGACAGCCAGCCGCAGCAGCCCCCTCCGTCGTCGAGCTCGTCGGGTTCCCCGGGACCGTCCGACGCGGCGGGCCTGCTGTTGTGCGGGGCGCGGCTCACGGACGGCCGGACCGTGGACGTACGGCTCGGCGGCGGGCGCATCGAGGCGGTCGGCACGGCCGGCAGCCTGGTCCCGGGTCCGGCCCGCTCCGGCGGCGCGCGCGTGGACCTCAGCGGCTATCTGCTCCTGCCCGCCCCGGCCGAACCGCACGCCCACGCCGACACCGCCCTCTCCGCCGAGGGCGACGGACCGGTGTCGTACGAACCCGAGGACGTCCAGCGCCGGGCGACGGAGGCCGCCCTGCTGCAACTCGGGCACGGGGCCACGGCGTTGCGGGCCCACGTGCGTGTGGGGGACGTCCAGGAGCTGGGCGCGCTGGCGGCCGTCCTGCAGGCGCGGCGCTCGCTGCGCGGGCTCACGGAGCTCACGGCGGTAGCGATGCCCCGGGTGCTGACCGGGGTGGCCGGGGCCGACGGGCTCGCGATGCTGCGGGACGCGGTGAAGATGGGCGCCTCCGTGGTCGGCGGCTGCCCGGACCTGGACCCCGACCCCACGGGCTACGTGGAGGCGGTCCTGGAGGTGGCCTCCGAGCACGGCATCCCCGTCGACCTGCACACGGACGCCGCCGACCCGGCCCGCCTGGCCCGGCTCGCGGCGATGACCGGGGGCATGCGCCCCGGCGTGTCCCTCGGCCCGTGCGCCGGTCTGGCCCGGCTCCGCGCCGATGTCGTCTCCCGCATCGCCGACCGGCTCGCGGCGGCCGGGGTGACGGTGGTGTGCCTGCCGCAGGGCGGCTGCGACGGCGTCGACCGGCGAGGAGCGGCTCCGGTACGGCTGCTGCGGGCGGCCGGGGTGCGGGTCGCGGCCGGGAGCGGCGCCCTGCGGGACCTGTCCAACCCGGTCGGTCGCGGGGATCCCCTCGAAGCGGCCTATCTGCTGGCCTCCGGTCACGGTCTGCGACCCGAGGACGCGTACGACGCGGTGAGCAGCGCGGCCCGTGCGGTCCTCGGCCTGCCCGAAGTCCGCGTGGAGGCCGGCTTCCCGGCCGAACTCCTCGCCGTACGGGGCGGCCACCTCGCGGGCGCCCTGTCCCTGGCGTACAGCCGGATCGTGGTGCACCGGGGGCGCGTGGTGGCCCGCACCAGCGCGGTACGGGAGTACTGCAACTCGGCGGTGGCAGCGGAGTTGGGGCTGCCGCGGCAGGGGCGCGGGGAGTTGTCCTAGGCGCGCCCTTGACCGCGGGGCCGCTGTCAAGTCACGCGGCGGATGCGGCCCTTCGGGCGTACGGTCGGAAACATGCGCATTGTCATCGCTGGTGGTCATGGTCAGATCGCGCTGCGGCTGGAGCGGCTGCTCTCCGCGCGCGGGGACGAGGTCGCGGGGATCATCCGCAACCCCGAGCAGGGCGACGATCTGCGGGAGGCGGGTGCCGAACCGGTCCTGCTCGACCTGGAGTCGGCCTCGGTCGAGGGGATCGCGGCCCATCTGCAGGGCGCGGACGCCGCGGTCTTCGCGGCGGGCGCCGGCCCGGGCAGCGGAACAGCCCGCAAGGACACGGTGGACAAGCGCGCGGCGATGCTGTTCGCGGACGCGGCCGCGCGCGCGGGCGTACGCCGTTTCGTGATCGTCTCCTCGATGGCCGCGGATCCGGCCCACCAGGGCGACGACGTCTTCGACGTGTATCTGCGCGCCAAGGGCGAGGCCGACGCGTACGTACGCGGCCTGGACGCCCTGGACTGGACGATCCTGCGCCCCGGCAGGCTCACGGACGACCCCGGCACCGGCCTCGTCCGCCTGGAGGCGCACACGGGCCGCGGCTCGATCCCGCGCGCGGACGTGGCCGCCGTACTCGCGGACCTGGTGGACAGCACGGCGACGGCCGGTCTGACGCTGGAGCTGATCAGCGGCTCCACTCCGGTGTCGGTCGCGGTGAAGTCGGTGGCGGGGAACTGAGGTTGGCCCCGGCGGGCCGCACGAGCAAGAGCGGCCCGCTTCAGAACAGCGGGAGCTGCCCGGGGACGACCGGTACGACGTACCCGTCCAACGAGGGCTGAACGGCCCCCAGTTGAGCCGGCTGCCGCGACCCGGAGCACGAGACGAGCTCCCCGCCCTCCCGCGCACCGGGCGGGTCGTGCCGCGCGAACCGCCCCGCGACGACGGCGATTTCACGACGGCACACCGGACAGGCTCTACGACGGGAGGACATGGGGCCAGTGTGCACGGTGCCGCGCACGGGCGTGAGAGAGGTCACGGCCGCCTCGCACCGCACCCGGAACCCAGCATTCGGGGCGCAAGATCCGGACACAAAAAGACCCCCTCTGATCCGCGTTTCCACGGGTCAGAGGGGGTCTTCCCCAAAGTGGCGGCGCCAGGATTCGAACCTGGGAAGGCTGAGCCGGCAGATTTACAGTCTGCTCCCTTTGGCCGCTCGGGCACACCGCCGGGGTTCGTTGCCACATCGCGCCCGCTCTCGCCGGTGCTCTCTGGCAACGACGTAAACAATACCCGATGCCGAGGGGTGCTTCGCCACTCGTTTGATCGGCACCTCCAGCCCGCGGGGTGACTAGGCTGGACCGGATGCGAACCGGTTCTGCGCCGGGCTCGGCCGCTGCCTTCGGGCACGCCGGCACGCACTCGATACACACCCGGATACAAGGAGCCACAGGACATGGCCGACTCCAGTTTCGACATCGTCTCGAAGGTCGAGCGGCAGGAGGTCGACAACGCCCTCAACCAGGCCGCCAAGGAGATCTCGCAGCGCTACGACTTCAAGGGCGTGGGCGCCTCGATCGCCTGGTCCGGCGAGAAGATCCTGATGCAGGCGAACTCCGAGGAGCGGGTCAAGGCGATCCTCGACGTCTTCCAGTCCAAGCTGATCAAGCGCGGCATCTCGCTCAAGGCCCTGGACGCGGGTGAGCCCCAGCTGTCCGGCAAGGAGTACAAGATCTTCGCCTCGATCGAGGAGGGCATCTCCCAGGAGAACGCCAAGAAGGTGGCGAAGATCATCCGCGACGAGGGTCCGAAGGGCGTCAAGGCCCAGGTGCAGGGCGAAGAACTGCGCGTCAGCTCCAAGAGCCGCGACGACCTGCAGGCCGTGATCGCCCTTCTGAAGGGGCAGGACTTCGACTTCGCTCTGCAGTTCGTGAACTACCGGTAGTTCCGTACGTTCCGTACGCGGTGGCTCCGTACGCGTACTGACGTGTACGCACGAGAAAGGGTGGGCGCCCGGGGCGCCCACCCTTCTCGTCTCTGCCGCTCGTCGCTTCGCGTCTCTCCTGCCGCGCTCAGTCGCGCGAGTTCCCGAACAAGATGCGGTAGGCGACCAGGAGGACCAGCGAGCCGCCGATCGCGGCGACCCAGGTGGCGCCGTCGTAGAAGTTCTTGGTGACGGGGTGGTCCAGCCAGCGGGCTGATATCCAGCCGCCGATGAACGCGCCCACGACGCCGATGAGGGTCGTACCGATGAAGCCGCCCGGATCACGTCCCGGCAGCAGGATCTTGGCGATGACGCCGGCCAGCAGTCCCAGGATGATCCAACTGATGATGCTCATGCCCCTGCACCTGCCCTTCGTACGGCGTTGATGAACAGGACGCCAGCGGCCCCTTGGCCGGTTGCGTGGATCGGCACGATTTGCGGATCAGTAGGGTGCGACGCATGACATGTTCCGGTTCAGAACTTCGGCGCGCTCTGGGGGTGCGGGACGCCGTGCTCGTCGGGCTCGGCTCGATGATCGGGGCCGGCGTCTTCTCCGCCCTGGGGCCCGCCGCGCGCGCCGCGGGGTCCGGGCTGCTGCCGGCCCTGGCCGTCGCGGCCGTCGTCGCCTACTGCAACGCCATGTCCTCGGCGCGGCTGGCCGCCCTGTATCCGGCGTCGGGCGGGACGTACGTGTACGGGCGGGAGCGGCTCGGGGCCTTCTGGGGGTATCTGGCGGGCTGGGCGTTCGTCGTCGGGAAGACGGCGTCGTGCGCGGCGATGGCGCTCACCGTGGGCACGTACGTCTGGCCGGGGCAGGCGCACGCGATCGCCGTCGCGGCCGTGGTGGCGCTGACCGCGGTGAACTACGGCGGCATCCAGAAGTCCGCATGGCTGACGCGGGTGATCGTGGCTGTCGTGCTGGCGGTCCTCGCCGCTGTGGTGGTCGCCTGCCTGAACTCGGGGGCCGCCGATCCCGGGCGGCTGGGCGTCGGGGCCCCGTCGGGCGTCGGCGGGGTGCTTCAGGGGGCCGGTCTGCTGTTCTTCGCGTTCGCCGGGTACGCGCGGATCGCGACGCTCGGCGAGGAGGTGCGCGATCCGGCGCGCACCATTCCGCGCGCGATCCCGCTGGCCCTCGGCATCGCACTCGCGGTGTACGCGTGCGTGGCCGTCGCCGCCCTCTCCGTGCTCGGGGCGAGCGGCCTCGCGCGCGCGGGCGCGCCGCTGGCGGACGCGGTGCGGGCGGCGGGCGTGCCGGGGCTGATGCCCGTGGTGCGGGCGGGAGCCGCGGTGGCCGCGCTGGGGTCGCTGCTCGCGCTGATCCTGGGTGTGTCCCGGACCGTCCTGGCCATGGCCCGCGACCACCATCTCCCCCGGGCCCTCGCGGTCGTGCACCCGCGCTTCCAGGTCCCGCACCGCGCCGAGCTGGCCGTGGGCGCGGTCGTCGCCGTGGCGGCGGCGCTGGTGGACGTACGGGGCGCGATCGGCTTCTCCTCCTTCGGCGTGCTGCTCTACTACGCCGTGGCCAACGCGTCCGCCTGGACGCTGCGTCCGGCTGCGTCCGCGCGCGTGGTGCCCGCGCTCGGGCTGCTGGGGTGCGTCACGCTGGCGTTCGCGCTGCCGGCGGTCTCGGTGGCCGCGGGGGCGGGTGTGCTGGCGGTGGGCGCGGCGGTCTACGGCGTACGGCGCCGGGCGGGGACTCGCTAGCGGCTCCCCCGGCCCGGGGTCAGCGCCCCGCGAACGGCTCGTCCGTGGGGACGATCTCGCGGCCCAGCGGGAACAGGGAGACCGGTATCAGCTTGAAGTTGGCGATGCCGAACGGGATGCCGATGATCGTGAGGCACAGGGCGACGCCGGTGACGATGTGGGCGAGGGCCAGCCACCAGCCGGCCAGGACCAGCCACAGGACGTTGCCGACGCAGGAGGGGGCGCCCGCGTCACGGCGCTCCACCGTCGTGTAGCCGAAGGGCCACAGGGCGTAGACGCCGATACGGAACGCCGCGATGCCGAAGGGCACCCCGATGATCGTCAGACAGAGGAGCACGCCGGCCAGCAGATAGCCGAGGAACAGCCAGAAGCCGCTCACGACGAGCCAGATGATGTTCAGGATGATCTTCATCGATATCGGCCTGCCATCTTCTCGAGACGGGCGATGCGCTCCGCCATCGGCGGGTGCGTGGAGAACAGCTTGGTGAGACCTCCCTCGCCCGGGCGGAACGGGTTCGCGATCATCATGTGGCTCGCGGTCTCGATCTTGGGCTCGGGGGGCAGCGGAAGCTGCTTGGTGCCGGCGTCGAGCTTGCGCAGGGCGCTGGCGAGGGCCAGCGGGTCGCCGGTCAGCTGGGAGCCCGAGGCGTCCGCCTCGTACTCCCTGGAGCGGCTGATGGCGAGCTGGATGAGGCTGGCGGCGATCGGCCCCAGGATCAGGATCAGCAGCATGCCGAGGAGGCCGGGACCCTCGTCGTCGTCGGAGCGGCCGACCGGGATCAGCCAGGCGAAGTTGACCAGGAACATGATCACCGAGGCGAGGGCGCCGGCGACCGACGAGATGAGGATGTCGCGGTTGTAGACGTGGCTGAGCTCGTGCCCGATGACGCCGCGCAGCTCGCGCTCGTCCAAGATCCGCAGGATGCCCTCGGTGCAGCACACGGCGGCGTTGCGCGGGTTGCGGCCCGTGGCGAAGGCGTTCGGTGCCTCGGTCGGGGAGATGTACAGGCGGGGCATGGGCTGGCGGGCCTCGGTGGAGAGCTCGCGGACCATGCGGTACAGGGCCGGGGCCTCGAACTCGCTGACCGGGCGGGCACGCATCGCGCGAAGCGCCAGCTTGTCGCTGTTCCAGTACGCGTACGCGTTGGTGCCGAGGGCGACGACGACCGCGACGATCAGACCCGTACGGCCGAAGAAGCTGCCGATGACGATGATGAGTGCCGACAGCCCCCCGAGGAGTACTGCGGTCCTGAGCCCGTTGTGCCGGCGGTGCACGGTACGCCCTCCAAGTGGTGCAGCAGGGGAGCCCTTTGCTTGCTTGATCTGCTTGCTGATGTCCGAGGCCACGGGCGTGCCGTGGCCTCACGTCCAGTGGACCCTTCCGCAGTGGTCAACGCCAGGCGGCGACCGCGAGTTCCCTGGCGGGCACGGCCGCGCGCCTCAGCCGTCCGGGTGAGGCGCGCGTGCGGAGTGCTCAGAACAGGCCGGTGGCGGTGAAGCGGAGGACCAGCTGGGGTGCGCCGGAGAGGGCGATGCCGAGGACGGCGGTGAGGGAGATCGCGGCCGTGAGCGGTGCGGGGACGCGGTGCTTCACGGGCTCGCCCTCGGGGGCGCGGAACAGCAGGGCCGTCCACTGGAGGTAGTAGAAGAGCGCGATCACCACGTTGACGGCCATGACGACCGCCAGCCAGCCGAGCCCCGCGTCGACGGCCGCCGAGAAGACGGTGACCTTCGCGAAGAGGCCGATGACGCCCGGCGGCAGCCCGGCGAGGCACAGCAGGAAGAAGGCCATGAGCAGGGCGGTCACGGGGTTGGTGGCGTACAGGCCCCGGTAGTCGGCGATGCGGTTGAGGTGCTTCGTACGGCCCACCAGGGCGGCGACCGCGAAGGCGCCGAGGTTCACGGCGGCGTACATGAGGGCGTAGGCGACGGTGGAGCCGATCGCCTTCTGGGCGTCCTTGGTGTACCCGGCCGCGGCGATCGGCACCAGGAGGTAGCCGGCCTGGCCGACGGAGGACCAGGCGAGCAGCCGTACGGCGCTGTACGCGCGCGTGGCCTGCTGACGCAGGGCGCCGACGTTGCCGACGGTCATGGTGAGGGCGGCCAGCACGGCGAGCGCGGGGCCCCAGACATCGGCGTACGACGGGAAGCCCACGACGGTGACGAGGATCAGGCCGGAGAAGCCGACCGCCTTGCCGACGACCGACAGGTAGGCGGCCACGGGCAGGGGCGCTCCCACATAGGTGTCGGGCACCCAGAAGTGGAACGGAACGGCGGCCGTCTTGAAGGCGAAGCCGATGAGCGTGAGTACGACGCCGGTCTGGGCGAGCGTGTGGAGCTGCCCGTCGACGTGCTGGATGCGGTCGGCGACCTGGGTGAGGTAGAGGGTGCCCGTGGAGGCGTACACGAAGCTGATGCCCATCAGGCTCACCGCGGTGGCCGTGACGGACGACAGGAAGAACTTCAGGGCGGCTTCGGAGGATCTGCTGTCACCCATCCGGATGCCGACGAGCGCGAAGGCGGGCAGCGAGGCGACCTCCAGGGCCACGACGAGGGTGGCGAGGTCGCGGGAGGCGGGCAGGAGGGCGGCGCCCGCGGCGGAGGACAGCAGCAGGAACCAGAACTCCCCTTCGGGGAGTGTGCGGCGTCCGTCCTTCAGCGCGGTCACCGACAGCAGGGCGGCCAGGAGCGCGCCGCCGAGGACGAGGAACTGGATGACGAGGGTGAACCGGTCGACCGTGTAGCTGCACGCGCGCGGGCCGCCGGTCAGGCAGAACGTGCCGCGGTTGCCGCCCAGGAGCGGCAGCAGCAGGAGGGCCGACACGGCGAGTCCCCCCACGGAGATCCAGCCGAGGACGGCCTTCCTGCCCTCGGGCACGAACAGGTCGGCGACGAGGACGACGAGGGCGACGACCGCCGCGGCGGTGGGCGGTGCGATCGCGAGCCAGTCGACGGACTGGACCAGCGACTGCGCGAGGGGCTGGGCCAGGGCGCTCATCGGGTGCCTCCTGCGAGGAGCTGCTGCACGGCCGGATTGGTCAGGCCGAGGAGGGACTTGGGCCACAGTCCGGCCACCACGGTGAGGACGACCAGCGGGGTCCAGGCCGCGAACTCGTACGGGCGGACGTCGGCGAGCTTCGGGCTCTCCTGCGCGGCGTCGCCCATGCAGACGCGGCGGACGACCACGAGCAGGTACGCCGCCGTCAGCAGCGTGCCGAACGCGCCGATCGCCATGAACGTGAGGAACGCGGGCCTGCTGAGACCGGGTGCCGGGTCGAACGCGCCGAACAGCGCCAGCATCTCGCCCCAGAACCCGGCGAGGCCGGGCAGGCCGAGCGAGGCGACCGCGGCGAAGGCCAGCAGCCCGCCCAGCCGCGGAGCCTTGCCGTACAGCGCGGCGCCGGTCTCCTCGGCGAGGGCGTCGAGGTCGGAGGTGCCGGTGCGGTCCTTGAGCGCGCCGACCAGGAAGAAGAGGAGGCCGGTGATGAGGCCGTGGGCGATGTTGGCGAAGAGCGCGCCGTTCACGCCGGTCGGGGTCATCGTGGCGATGCCGAGCAGGACGAAGCCCATGTGGCCGACGGAGGAGTAGGCGATCAGGCGCTTGAGGTCGCCCTTCACGCCCCGCTTGGCGAGGGCCAGACAGGCCAGGGATCCGTAGATGATCCCGACGACGGCGAAGGCAGCGAGGTAGGGCGCGAAGACGCGGAAGCCGTCGGGCGCGATCGGCAGCAGGATCCGTACGAAACCGTACGTGCCCATCTTCAGCAGCACGCCCGCCAGCAGGACCGAGCCGACGGTCGGCGCCGAGGTGTGCGCGTCCGGCAGCCAGCTGTGCAGCGGCCACATCGGCGCCTTGACCGCGAGCCCGATCCCGATCGCAAGAACGGCGATGACCTGCACGGATGTGGCCAGCGTCCGGCCGTTGTCAGTGGCGAGTGCCACCATGTCGAACGTGCCCGCGTTGATTCCGATCAGGAGCAGGCCGAGCAGCATGACGACGGACCCGAGCAGCGTGAAGAGGATGAACTTCCAGGCCGCCTGGGCCCGGCCCTCGCCGCCCCAGCGGGCGATGAGGAAGTACATCGGGATCAGCACGGTCTCGAACGCGAGGAAGAACAGCAGCAGGTCGAGGACGGCGAAGGTCGCGAGGGTGCCGGACTCGAGGACGAGCAGCAGGGCGACGAAGGCCTTCGGGGACGGGCCCGCGGGCGGCTTGAAGTACGAGTAGAGCGCGCAGAGGAAGGTCAGCAGCGCGGTCAGGAGCACAAGGGGGAGGGAGATGCCGTCGATGCCGAGGTGGATCCGCACGTCGAGTGCGGGGATCCAGCTGATGTCGGTCTGGGCCTGCATCTTCGACGGGTGGCCGTGGTCGAAGCCGAGCGCCAGGACGATCGCGGCGATGAGGATCACGCCGGTCACGGTGACGCCGTGCCGCAGCACGGCCTGCTCGGGCGACTTCCCCTTCAGTCCGGGCGGCGCGGGCAGGAGGGCCGCGGCGGCGCCGAGGAGCGGGCCGACGACGACGAATGCCAGAAGGAACTGCATCACGGACTCGTTGATACCGATCACGGCTGCTCACGCTCCCGTGGCGACGAGAAGGACGGCGACCGTCAGGACGACGGTGCCGGCGAGCAGCGCGCTCACATAGGTCTGCACATTGCCGTTCTGGGCCCGTCGTACGGCGGCTCCCAGCAGGCGGGGTAGAGCGGCGGCGCCGCGTACGTAGGTGTCGACGACCTCGCGGTCGAGGAACCGGACGAGACTCGCCCCGGCCTGGACCGGGCGGACGAACAGCGCGGAGTACACGGCGTCCAGGTGGAAGCCGGCGGCCGCGTGCCGGTGGAGCGGGCCGAGCAGCAGCCGTCCGGGGTCGGCCGGATCGGGTGCGTAGGCCACGTCGCCGTACACCCGCTTGTGGTCGGCGATGGCCTCGGCCTCGACCGCACCGCCCTCCGCGTCGGGGTGCGCGACGACGGCGCCCATGGGGAAGCGGGCGGCGAGGGGGGAGGTGCGCCGCCAGGCCCCGTAGGTGACGAGGATGCCGACCAGGGCGAGGCCGGTGCTGAGGACCGACGTGGTGAGGGTCGGGTTCAGGGCGCGGCCGTCGAACCAGGCGGGCAGCACGCGGTACGCGAGTCCGCCGAAGGCGAGGGAGGGGATGGCGAGGACCCACAGCACCGCGGTCATGGTGAGCGGCTGGCGGCCGTGCTCCGGGACCTCGGTGCCCCGGCCGCGGAAGGCGAGCAGCCACAGCCGGGTGGCGTACGCGGCGGTGAGAAGGGCGGTGAGCAGACCGGAGACGAGGACGATCCAGCCCGCGCTGCCGGGGGCGTGCGCGGTGTGGCCGGTGGCGGTGTCCTCGGCTGCGCCGAGGACGGACTCCTTGGAGAAGAAGCCGCTGAACGGCGGGATCGCGGCGAGCGCGAGCAGCGCCACGGTCATCGTCCAGAAGGCGTCGGGCACGCGGTCGCGCAGTCCCGTCATGCGGGACATGGCAGCCAGCGAGTTGGTGCCGGCGGCGTGGATGATCACGCCGGCCGCGAGGAACAGCAGCGCCTTGAAGGCGCCGTGGGACAGGAGGTGGAAGACGGCGGCGCCCCGGGCTCCGACGGCGAGGGCGCCGGTCATGTAGCCGAGCTGGCCGATGGTCGAGTAGGCGAGGACGCGCTTGATGTCGTCCTGGGCGAGTGCGGCGAGCGCCGAACCGACCATCGTGACGGCGGCCATGACGGCGAGGACGACCATCGCGGCCGCGGAGGCCTGGAAGACGGGGAGGAGACGGGCGACGAAGTAGACACCGGCGGCGACCATCGTCGCGGCGTGGATCAGCGCGGAGACGGGCGTGGGGCCCGCCATCGCGTCGGGGAGCCAGGTGTGCAGCGGGAACTGCGCCGACTTGCCCGCCACGCCCGCGAGGAGCAGCAGGGCGATCAGCGTCGGGTGGTGGAGTCCGCCGCTCGCGACGGTGTCGAGGACGCGGGTGATGCGGAAGGACCCGGCGTCGGTGGCCAGCGCGAACAGGCCGATCAGGAAGGGGACGTCACCGAGCTTCGTGACGAGGAAGGCCTTGATGGAGGCGGTGCGGGCCTCCGGGGTCTCCCAGTAGTGGCCGACCAGGAAGTAGGAGCAGATGCCCATGACTTCCCAGCCGACCAGCAGCACCATCAGGTCGCCCGAGTACACGACCACGAACATCGCGGAGGTGAAGAGGGAGACGAGAGCGGCGTACGAGGGGTAGCGCGGGTCGTCGCGCAGATAGCCGGTCGAGTAGATCTGCACGCAGGTGGCGACGACACCGACCAGGACGGCGGTGAGGGCGGCGAAGCCGTCGATGTACAGGGCGAGGTCGATCGGGATCGAGCCGGTCGGCGTGAGCTCGGTGGCGGCGCTGATGGCCGGGCCCCCGCCCTGGCGCACGGCGACCAGCACGGCCAGCACCAGCGAGGCGAGGGTCGGCAGGACGGCGAGCGGCCGGACGAGGCCGGGCGCCGTGCGGCCGAGCAGCAGCCCGGCGACGGCGGCGAGGAACGGAAGGAGGGGGACGAGGACGGCGAGGGTGGTCGTGGTCACGCGGTGGCCTCAGCCTTCTCGGCGGCGGGGGCGCCGGTGCCGGGGCCGTCGGTCGCGGGGCCCTCGGCGGTGTCGCGGAGCCGGTCGATGTCGGAGGTGCCGCGGTTGCGGTAGACGGCGAGCACGATCGCCAGGCCGATGCCGATCTCGGCGGCGGCGATGGCGATGGTGAACAGGGTCAGGGCCTGACCGGAGTGCAGGGTCTCCCGGGCGGCCTTGCTGAGCCAGACGTCGAAGGCGACCAGGTTGAGGTTGACGGCGTTGAGCATCAGCTCGACCGACATCAGGACCAGGATCGCGTTGCGGCGGGCGAGGACGCCGTACAGGCCGGTGCAGAAGAGGAGGGCGGAGAGCACGGCGGGATAGACGAGGTGCATCAGCGGACACCTTCCTTGTCTGCCTGGCCGCTTCGGGTGCCGGGGAGCTCCGAGGTGCCCATGTCCGCCTTCGCCTTGCGGGAGAGCGCGATCGCGCCGACCAGGGCGGCGAGGAGGAGGACGGAGAGGGCCTCGAAGGGCAGGACCCAGTTCTGGAAGAGGCTCTGGCCGGTGACCTTCGCCGACCCGGCGGCGGCGCCGTCGAGGTCGATCCAGGTCGTCCGGAACGCGTCGACGACCACCCAGACCAGGGCGGCCGCGGCGGCGACGGCCACGGCGAGGGCGGCCCACCGGTTGCCGGAGTCGGCGTCCGGGGAGCGGCCGATGGGGGCCTTGGTGAGCATCAGACCGAAGAGGAGGAGGACGACGACGGAACCGACGTAGATGAGGACCTGCACCCAGGCGATGAACTCGGCGGTGAGCAGCAGGTACTCGACGGCGAGGCCGCCGAGCGTCACCACCAGCCACAGGGCGGCGTGCACCAGCTGCCGGGTGGTGACGGTGACGAGCGCGGCGCCGAAGGTGGCCAGACCGACGAGAAGGAAGGCGATCTCGACGCCGGTCGGGGAGAGGAAGCCCTGTGTGGGGGCGGCGGCCAGGACCGACACGGCGGAGGCGGCGAGGCTCACGCGTCTCCCTCCTGCGGTTCGGTCGGCTCGGTCTGAGCCGGGGCGTCGGGCTGAGCTGAAGCTTCGGACTGAGCCGGAGCTTCGGGCTGAGCCGGGGCTTCGGATTCCGCCGCGGCCTGCGCCTGCGCCTGCGCCTGCGCCTCGGCCTCGGCCTGGGCTGCGGCCAGTTTCTCGGCCGACTTCCGTGCGGCGGCGATCTCCTTCGACTCCTCCGAGTGCGGGTCGAGGGCGGGCGGTGCGGGCACCGTCCACATCCACTCGCGGAGCTTGTCGCGTTCGTGGGTGAGCTCGCGGATGTCGGTCTCGGCGTACTCGAACTCCGGGGACCAGAACAGAGCGTCGAAAGGACAGACCTCGATGCAGATACCGCAGTACATGCACAGGGAGAAGTCGATGGCGAAGCGGTCGAGGACGTTACGGCTGCGCTCGCGGCCGCCGGGGACCGCCGCCGGGACCGTCTCCTTGTGGGAGTCGATGTAGATGCACCAGTCCGGGCACTCGCGGGCGCACAGCATGCAGACCGTGCAGTTCTCCTCGAACAGGCCGATGACGCCGCGGGTGCGGGGCGGCAGGTCGGGCAGGACCTCCGGGTACTGCTCGGTGACGTGCTTCCGCGTCATCGTGCGAAGGGTCACGGCCAGGCCCTTGGCCAGGCCGGAGCCGGGGATCGGGGCCATTTAGAGGAACACCACCTTCACGACGCCGGTGAGGGCGATCTGGGCGAGGGAGAGGGGGACGAGGAGGGTCCAGGAGAGCTTCTGCAACTGGTCCTCGCGCAGCCGCGGGTAGGTGACGCGCAGCCAGATGACGACGAAGGCGAGGATCGCCATCTTCAGCAGGGTCCAGACCCAGCCGAGGCCTTCGGCGCCCCACGGGCCGTGCCAGCCGCCCAGGAAGAGGACGGTGGTCAGGCCGCACAGGACGATGATCCCCGCGTACTCGGCGAGGAGGAACAGGGCGAAGCGCAGACCCGTGTACTCGGTGTACGCGCCGAAGATGATCTCCGAGTCCGCGACGGGCATGTCGAAGGGAGGGCGCTGGAGTTCGGCGAGCCCGGCCACGAAGAAGACGACCGCGCCGACGATCTGCCAGGGCACCCACCACCAGTGGAAGGCGCTGACGATGCCGGGCAGGGAGAGCGTTCCGGCGGCCATCGCGACCGAGGCGGCGGCGAGCAGCATCGGGAGTTCGTAGGCGAGGAGCTGGGCGGCGGTGCGCAGGGCGCCGAGGAGGGAGAACTTGTTGGCGCTCGCCCACCCGGCCATCAGTGAGCCGAGGACACCGACGCCCATCACCGCGAGGGCGAAGAAGACACCGGCGTCGAGGACCTGTCCGACGGCACCTTCGCTCGGACCGATGGGGATGACGAGCAGGACGAACAGGTACGGGAGGAGGGCCACGGCCGGGGCGAGTTGGAAGATACGGCGGTCCGCGCCCGCGGGGACGACGTCCTCCTTCTGCGCGAACTTCACGCCGTCCGCGACGAGCTGCGCCCAGCCGTGGAAGCCACCGGCGTACATCGGGCCGAGTCGGCCCTGCATGTGGGCCATGACCTTGTGCTCGGTCTGACCGACGATCAGGGGGAAGGTGAGGAAGACGACGAAGACGACCAGGAGTCGCAGGATGACGTCGAACACATCGTTCACCGCGTGCCTCCTGCGGGGTCGTCGGGGGTGGGGTCTTCGGGGGGCGGGCTTTCGGGCTCGGCGCCGGTGGCTTCGGGAGCGTCGCCTTGCGCGGTCGGCTCCTTCGGGGGCCGCTTCCCTTCCGACTCGTCAAAAGCCGGGCGGGCGTGGTGCCAAGGGGCGTCCGAACTGCGGGGTGCCGTCCGTTCCTTCGGGGTCGCCGTCTGCTCGGCAGAGGCTTCCTCCGACGTGGTCGGCGTGGTCGGTGCCGTCGGCGTCACTTCCTCCGCCCGCTGCGAGGCAGAACCGCCGCTCGCGCTGCGGCTTCGGCGAGGCGCGGCCGTACCGCCGGTGCCGGCGCCGGTCTGCTGGCTCGCGGAACCCTCCGAGGCGGTACGCGCCCGGCGGGGAGCCGCCGTCGGCTCCGCCGGTGCCGTCTCCGCGGGTGCGGTCGGCGCGGACGGCGTCTCCGCGGGCGGTGCCCCGGTGGTGGGCGTCTGGCTCGCCGAGCCCTCCGCTGCCGTGCGGGTGCGCCGGACCGGGCGTTCGCCGGCCGCGCGCGCAGGGCGCTCCCCCGCACCGGCGCGGCCCGCGGCGGGCCGGCCGGCGCCGCGTGCCGGACGGGCGGGGGCCGGGGGGAGCTGGCCCTTCAGGGGGCCCCACTCGTTCGGGTCGGGGACGCCCGGGGGCAGCATCTGGCGGCGCTTGGGGCCGCCGTGCTCCGATTCGCCCGGCTCCTTCGCGCCCGGCCAGGCCTTGGCGACGCGTGCCGCCAGGACGAAGTCCTTGCGCAGGGGGTGGCCCTCGAAGGTCTCCGGGAGGAGCAGGTGTTCCAGACCGGGGTGGCCCTCGAAGCGGACGCCGAACATTTCGTGCGTCTCGCGCTCGTGCCAGGCCGCGCCCGCGTACACGCCGACGGCGGAGGGCAGCGTCGGCGCCTCGTGCGGGACCGTCGTACGCAGCAGGAGGCGGCGCACCGGGCCCAGGGCCACGAGGTGCGCGGAGACACGGAAGCCGGTGCCCGGTTCGTCGACGGCGCTCAGCCAGTCGAAGTAGGTGCAGGACAGGGCCGTACGCGCCGTCTCGAGTGCGGAGATCCAGGACTCCGGCGGCACGTCGACCGTCAGGACCTCGTACGACTCCTCGGCCGTGGCCTCCGTGCCGAAGAGTTCCTCGGCGGGGGCGGGCAGCCAGCCGACCGTGGTCATCGCGTCTCCCCCTCGACAGCCGGCGTCGCCGGCGCCGGCGGCTTCACCAGATCGCTCTGCAGCGCGGCGGCCGACGGCCGGGCGTGGCCGTACCGCTCCTCCAGCGACTCCCGTGCGATCTTCTCCTGGAGCTTGAGGATGCCCTGGAGCAGCGCCTCGGGCCGCGGCGGGCAGCCGGGGACGTAGACGTCCACCGGGATGATCTGGTCGACGCCCTTGGTGACGGAGTACGAATCCCAGTACGGGCCACCGCAGTTGGAGCAGGCGCCGAAGGAGATGACGTACTTCGGCTCGGGCATCTGCTCGTACAGGCGCTTCACGGCGGGCGCCATCTTGTCCGTGACCGTGCCGGACACGACCATCAGGTCGGCCTGGCGCGGGCCCGGCGCGAAGGGGATGACGCCGAGGCGGATGAAGTCGTGGCGGGCCATCGATGCGGCGATGAACTCGATCGCGCAGCAGGCCAGGCCGAAGTTGAAGACCCAGAGCGAGTAGCGGCGGCCCCAGTTCAGGACGACCTTCATCGGCTCGGGGGCCAGGCGCGACAGGGCGCCGAGGCGCTTCGGCTCGGGCAGCAGAACGGGCTCGGTGACCGAGGCGGTCGCGTCAGGAGTCACGTCGGGGCTCACGTCAGGGGTCACGTCCATGCCAGGACGCCCTTCTTGTATGCGTACAGCAGGCCTACGGCCAGGAAGCCGAGGAAGATGAACATCTCGGCGAGCGTGGTCCCGCCGTAGCCGGGGGCGGCGAAGACGGTCGCCCAGGGGAACAGGAAGATCGAGTCGACCGCGAAGATCACGTACAGGTACGCGTAGACGTAGTAGCGGACCTGGGTGTGCGCCCAGCCCTCGCCGACGGGGTCGACGCCGCACTCGTACGTCAGCAGTTTCTCCGGCGTGGGGACCACCGGCCGCAGCAACCGCCCCGCGCCGAAGGCGACTCCGACGAAGAGCACACCCACGAGCGCGAGCAGTCCCACGACCGAATAGGACTGGAAGTAGTCCGCCGCGACGACCGCGGTCGAGTCCCCCAACGTCTCCCGCAACGTCCGTCCCTCGCTCCCTGACCCGGTGACCTCAGTGCCTCGGTGCACCCTGTGATGCGACACGATTCGACGATCTGTACGCCTGGGAGTCTAGGCCCTGCTAAAGAGGCAGTAAGCAGCCCGTCACGCGATGCTGCGCTCCGGGCACATGGCGTGAACCGGACCGCGGGACACGGAGGTGGGGTATTCCCCCGTGCACCGGGGCGGCGGACCTCATGGCGCCGGGGGTCCCCGCACGGCACGCTGACCCGTATGACCGCTCCCAGCCTCTCCGCGGGCGCCGTGCGGGCCGACGACGACGATCACGGCGACCGCCTGCCGCCGGCCCGTTTCGCCTACGACGCGCACACCTGGAAGGAGATCGCGCATCTCCTGGTGAACCTGCCGGTGGCGCTGTTCGGCTTCACGTACGTGGTCACGGTGCTGTTCGTCAGCGGCATGCTGACCGCCACCGTCGTGGGCTTCCCGCTGCTCGCCGGAACGCTCCTCGGGGCACGGCAGTTGGGGAAGGCCGAGCGCGCCCGGGCCCGCGCACTGCTCGGGGTGCGGGTGGAGGAGCCGAGCCCGCTGCCGCTCGGCAGGGGCGGCGGGCTGCTGCAGCGGCTGTGGCTGGCGCTGAAGGACCCGGTGGGCTGGCGCACGCTGCTGTACGACTTCATCCGGCTGCCCTGGGGCATCCTCACCTTCGTCACCGTGCTGGCGTCGCTGTTCGTGCTGTGGCCGGTGCTGCCGTTCATCGCGCGCGGACTGGCGAACGTGGACCGGGTGATGGTGCGCGGGCTGCTGTCGCCCTCCGACGAGTTGGAGCGCCGTATCTCGGAGCTGGAGTCGGACCGCGGGGTCGTGGTCGACACGGCGGCCGCCGACCTGCGGCGCATCGAACGCGACCTGCACGACGGGGCACAGGCCCGCCTCGTCGCCCTCGCCATGGACCTCGGACTCGCGAAGGAAAAACTGGCCGAGGACCCCCAGGCCGCCGCACGCATGGTCGAGGAAGCACACGGCGAAGTGAAGACAGCACTCCAGGAACTGCGCGACCTCGCCCGCGGCATCCACCCCGCGGTCCTCACCGACCGCGGCCTCGACGCGGCCCTCTCCGCCCTCGCCTCCCGCTGCACCGTCCCCGTACGCGTCGAGGTCGGCCTCACCCGGCGCCCCGCACCCGCCATCGAAGGCATCGCCTACTTCACCGTCTCCGAACTCCTCCAGAACATCAGCAAACACAGCGCGGCCACCGCCGCCACCGTCGACATATGGCGCACCGACGACCACCTCGTGCTCCGGGTCACCGACAACGGCCACGGCGGCGCACACCCCGACCACGGCACCGGCCTCGACGGACTCGCCCGGCGACTCGACGCCATCGACGGGGTCCTGGTAGTCGACTCCCCGCCGGGCGGGCCGACGCGGGTGACGGCGGAGCTGCCCTGGCGCGGGTGAGGACGGGAGCGCGGACCGGATTCCTCCCGTCCTCTCGTACGGCGCTCGCTCTGGCGCGACTTGCTCTTGCCCTGGCGCGACGAGGTCCGAATGCTGATGCTGGACTTTCGTACGGACGGAAAACGCGCCGGGGGGCCGGGAGAGCGTGGAAGACAGAGTGCGGGTCGTCATCGCCGAGGACTCGGTGCTGCTCAGGGAGGGTCTGACGCGGTTGCTGACCGACCGCGGACATGACGTGGTGGCGGGGGTGGGGGACGCCGAGGCGCTGATCGGGGCCGTCGCCGAGCTGGGCGCGAGGGACGCGCTGCCCGACGTGGTCGTCGCGGACGTACGGATGCCGCCGACCCACACCGACGAGGGCGTGCGGGCCGCCGTACGTCTACGCAAGGCGCACCCGGAGCTGGGGGTACTGGTGCTGTCGCAGTACGTGGAGGAGCGCTACGCCACCGAACTGCTGGCCGGTTCCAGTCGCGGCGTCGGCTATCTGCTCAAGGACCGGGTCGCCGAGGTGCGGGAGTTCGTGGAAGCGGTGGTGCGGGTGGCCCGCGGCGGTACGGCGCTGGATCCGGAGGTGGTCGCGCAGCTGCTCGGGCGCAGCCGCAAGCAGGACGTGGTCGCGGGGCTGACGCCGCGGGAGCGCGAGGTCCTGGGGCTGATGGCCGAGGGGCGGACCAACTCGGCGATCGCCCGGCAGTTGGTGGTGAGCGACGGCGCGGTGGAGAAGCACGTCAGCAACATCTTCCTGAAGCTGGGCCTGACGCAGAGCGACGGGGACCACCGGCGTGTTCTGGCCGTCCTCACCTATCTGAACTCCTGATGGGCCGACACTGGGCCGCGTGACCGTGTCCGAGAACAGCCGGGTGATCTTGTCCAGGAACAGAGGTGAGAACCGCACGGCGAGCGGGGAGCGTATGGGCGTCTCAAGGGGAGCTTCGGGGGGCGAGAAATCATGACAAGTCAGGGCGACGGGCCGTGCCGGAATGCCGTCCATCATGCGAATGGCCGAAGGAAGGCGACCCTAACCGACGTAGGGTTGATCCTGGGAAGGTTGATGGGACGACCATGCCCGGACAGCCGCCTCGAAGGAGGTCAAGTTCAGTGACCAGCCAGGTCAGCAGCCCAGCGGAACAGGCCGACGAAGCCGTCGTGGGAGAACAGCGCAAACCGGGCGGTGCGGTGAAGGACGTCAAGCGCCTCGACCGGGTCATCATCCGGTTCGCGGGGGACTCGGGCGACGGCATGCAGCTCACCGGTGACCGCTTCACGTCCGAGACGGCGTCGTTCGGCAACGACCTGTCGACGCTGCCGAACTTCCCGGCCGAGATCCGCGCCCCCGCAGGCACCCTGCCCGGCGTCTCGTCCTTCCAGCTGCACTTCGCCGACCACGACATCCTCACGCCCGGCGACGCGCCGAACGTGCTGGTGGCGATGAACCCGGCGGCGCTGAAGGCGAACATCGCCGATCTGCCGCGCGGGGCGGAGATCATCGTCAACACGGACGAGTTCACCAAGCGCGCCATGCAGAAGGTCGGGTACGCGGACAGCCCCCTGGAGGACGGGTCGCTGGACGGCTACCACCTGCATCCGGTGCCGCTGACGACGCTGACGGTGGAGGCGCTGAAGGAGTTCGCGCTCTCGCGCAAGGAGGCCGAGCGCAGCAAGAACATGTTCGCGCTGGGGCTGCTGAGCTGGATGTACCACCGGCCGACCGAGGGCACCGAGAAGTTCCTGCGCACCAAGTTCGCCAAGAAGCCGGAGATCGCCGAGGCGAACCTGACCGCGTTCCGGGCGGGCTGGAACTTCGGCGAGACGACCGAGGACTTCGCGGTCTCGTACGAGGTGGCGCCGGCGACGAAGGCCTTCCCGGTGGGCACCTACCGGAACATCTCCGGGAACCTGGCCCTGGCGTACGGCCTGATCACGGCGTCCAAGCAGGCCGACCTGCCGCTGTTCCTCGGCTCGTATCCGATCACCCCGGCCTCGGACATCCTGCACGAGCTGAGCAAGCACAAGAACTTCGGCGTACGGACCTTCCAGGCCGAGGACGAGATCGCGGGCATCGGTGCGGCGCTGGGCGCGGCGTTCGGCGGCAGCCTGGCCGTGACCACCACGTCCGGCCCGGGTGTGGCGCTGAAGTCGGAGACCGTCGGGCTCGCCGTCTCCCTGGAGCTGCCGCTCCTCGTCGTCGACATCCAGCGCGGCGGCCCCTCCACCGGCCTGCCGACCAAGACCGAGCAGGCGGATCTGCTGCAGGCCATGTTCGGCCGCAACGGCGAGGCCCCGGTCCCGGTGATCGCGCCGCGCACCCCGGCCGACTGCTTCGACGCGGCGATCGAGGCCGCCCGGATCGCGTTGACGTACCGCACGCCGGTGATGCTGCTGAGCGACGGCTATCTCGCGAACGGCTCGGAGCCGTGGCGGATCCCGGACCAGGACGAGCTGCCGGACCTGACGGTGCAGTTCGCACAGGGCCCCAACCACACCCTGGACGACGGCACCGAGGTGTTCTGGCCGTACAAGCGCGACCCGCATACCCTCGCCCGCCCCTGGGCCGTCCCGGGCACGCCGGGCCTGGAGCACCGGATCGGCGGCATCGAGAAGGAGGACGGCACCGGCAACATCTCGTACGCGCCCGCCAACCACGAGTTCATGGTGCGCACCCGGCAGGCGAAGATCGACGGGATCGAGGTGCCGGACCTGGAGGTCGACGACCCCCACGAGGCGCGCACGCTGGTGCTGGGCTGGGGCTCGACCTACGGCCCCATCACCGCGGCGGTACGGCGGCTGCGGGCGGCCGGGGAGTCCATCGCGCAGGCGCATCTGCGCCATCTCAATCCCTTCCCGCGGAATCTCGGAGCGGTGTTGGAGCGTTATGACAACGTGGTGGTTCCGGAGATGAACCTGGGTCAGCTCGCCACCCTGATCCGAGCGAAGTACCTGGTCGACGCCCACTCCTACAACCAGGTGAACGGCATGCCGTTCAAGGCGGAGCAGCTTGCCAAGGCGCTCAAGGAGGCCATCGATGGCTGAGACGTCCACGGAAGGCACGGGCACGATCGAGGCGCTTTCCCTCGTGCCGAAGGCCGAGGCCAGGCAGTCGATGAAGGACTTCAAGTCCGACCAGGAAGTGCGCTGGTGCCCCGGCTGCGGTGACTACGCGATCCTGGCCGCCGTGCAGGGCTTCATGCCCGAGCTGGGCCTGGCGCGGGAGAACATCGTCTTCGTCTCGGGCATCGGCTGCTCGTCGCGTTTCCCCTACTACATGAACACCTACGGGATGCACTCCATCCACGGCCGCGCCCCGGCGATCGCCACCGGGCTGGCCACCACCCGCCGCGACCTGTCGGTGTGGGTGGTCACCGGCGACGGCGACGCGCTGTCGATCGGCGGCAACCACCTCATCCACGTCCTGCGCCGCAACGTCAACCTCAAGATCCTGCTGTTCAACAACCGGATCTACGGACTGACCAAGGGCCAGTACAGCCCGACGTCGGAGGTCGGCAAGATCACGAAGTCGACGCCGATGGGTTCGCTGGACGCACCCTTCAACCCGGTGTCGCTGGCGATCGGCGCGGAGGCGTCCTTCGTCGCCCGCACCATCGACTCCGACCGCAAGCACCTCACCCAGGTGCTGCGCGCGGCGGCGGCCCACCCGGGCACGGCGCTGATCGAGATCTACCAGAACTGCAACATCTTCAACGACGGCGCCTTCGACGCCCTCAAGGACAGGCAGTCGTCCGAGGAGGCGCTGATCCGCCTGGAGCACGGGCAGCCGATCCGCTTCGGCCCCGAGCGCGCACGCGGCGTCGTACGGAACCCGGCCACCGGCGACCTGGAGGTCGTCACCGTGACGCCGGAGAACGAGACCGACATCCTGGTCCACGACGCCCACGCGACGTCCCCGACCACGGCCTTCGCCCTCTCCCGGCTCGCCGACCCCGACACCCTCCACCAGACCCCCATCGGCGTCTTCCGCTCCGTCGAGCGCCCCGTCTACGACACCGCCATGGCCGACCAGCTCGACGCGGCGGTCGAGCAGAACGGCAAGGGCGACCTGGCGGCGCTGCTGGCCGGCGGGGACACCTGGACGGTGGTCGGCTGACCGGCTCGGCGACAGCACACACGGGCGAGGGCCCGGACGCGTCACACCGCGTCCGGGCCCTCGCCCGTCCCTCGTGCACCGCGGGCCCCGGCTGTCATGACCGTATAGCGGTACGGACATGACAGCCGGGCGCCCTCGGCGCTACCTTCATGCAGTCGAGCAGGGCGCTCGTGGTGAGTGATGAGGAGGAAGCCCGTGACCGGGGAGTCAAGGGGCGAGCAGCGGACAGGGCTGCTGAACGGCTTCGCGGCCTATGGGATGTGGGGGCTCGTACCGCTGTTCTGGCCGTTGCTGAAGCCCGCCGGGGCCATGGAGATCCTTGCCAACCGCATGGTGTGGTCGCTCGCCTTCGTCGCCGTCGCCCTCGTCGTCACCCGCCGCTGGGCCTGGGCCGGTGCGCTGCTGCGGCAGCCGCGCAGGCTGGGGCTGATCGCGCTCGCGGCCGGGGTGATCACGATCAACTGGGGCGTCTACATCTGGGCCGTGAACTCCGGTCGCGTGGTGGAGGCGTCGCTCGGGTACTTCATCAACCCCCTCGTCACCATCGCCATGGGCGTGCTGATCCTGAAGGAGCGGCTGCGGCCCGTGCAGTGGGCGGCCGTCGGCGTCGGGTTCGGCGCCGTACTCGTGCTGGCCATCGGGTACGGACAGCCGCCGTGGATCTCCCTGTGCCTCGCCTTCTCCTTCGCCGCCTACGGCCTCGTGAAGAAGAAGGTCAACCTCGGCGGCATCGAGTCGCTGGCCGCGGAGACCGCGATCCAGTTCCTGCCCGCGCTCGGCTATCTGCTGTGGCTGACCGCGCACGGCGACTCCACCTTCGCCACCGCCGGCACCGGGCACGCCCTCCTGCTCGCCTCGACCGGCCTCGTCACCGCGATCCCGCTCGTCTGCTTCGGGGCGGCCGCGATCCGCGTGCCGCTGTCGACGCTGGGGCTGCTGCAGTACCTGGCGCCCGTCTTCCAGTTCGCGCTCGGCGTCCTCTACTTCCACGAGTCCATGCCTCTTGAGCGCTGGGCCGGCTTCGCGCTGGTCTGGCTCGCCCTGTCGCTCCTCACGTGGGACGCCCTGCGCACCGCCCGCCGCGGCGCCCGCGCGCTGGCGGCCGCAACCGCCACGGCCACTGCCGTCCCCGACGCCGGGCTCGGTGCGCCGAGGGGTGCGGCGGACTCCGTGCACGTCGCGAAGAGCGTGCTCGCCGGGCCGGAGCCGAGCCCGGAGGCCGCCAGGCCGTAGGCCCGGTCACCGGGCAACTCCGGGCAGCGGCACCCGGGTTGGGATATAAGGGGTCGGCATGACGCAGACGCCGAGAACGCCCGCATCCTCACCCGCCCCGCTGCGCTGGAAGCTCGTCATCGACGCCGCCGACCCGCACGCGCTGGCCGACTTCTGGGCGGCCGCGCTGCACTACGTGCCCGAGGACAACAGCGCCCTCGTCGAACGGCTGCTGAAGATCGGCGCGCTGCCCGGCGAGGCCACCGTCGAGTACCACGGCCGCCCCGCCTTCCGGGACCTGATCGCCGTACGGCACCCCGACGACCCGTACGACGAGGACCGGGGGACCGGGCTCGGACGGCGCCTGCTGTTCCAGCGCGTCCCGGAGGCGAAGACGGTCAAGAACCGGCTCCATCTCGACGTCCACGCGGGCGACGGACGGCGCGCCGACGAGGTCGAGCGGCTGGAGGGCCTCGGGGCGCGGGCACTGCGGCAGGTGACGGAGCCGGCCGGGGAGTGGGTGGTGATGGCGGACCCGGAGGGGAACGAGTTCTGCGTGCTGTAGCCCGGGGCCTGCGGGCAGCGGCCCCCTAAGTGGTCGCCCTTCCGGCGCGTTCCGCCCGTTCCGTCAGGCGGGCCATGCGGGCGCGGGCGGACTCCAACTGCCCGATGTCGTCGGCGGCCGGCCCCTCGTGTCCGGCGAGTTCCGTCCACAGGGCGATCAGGTCGCGGCCGAGGCCGAGGCCCTGCCCGGGATCACGGACGGCGCGCCAGGCGGCGACCGCGCCCTGGACGTTGCCGTACGCCGCCACCACGTCCCGGTCGCGGCAGCGGATCCGGGCCACGCCCAGCGACAGCTGGAAGGCCCTCAGCGGGTCGCCGGCCAAGTAGGCGACGTAGGCGCTCAGTTCGCACAGCTGGAGCACCTCGGGGTGGTAGGGGCCCAGCCGGGCCGTGCCCTCGGTGACGGTGCGCTCCGCGAGTTCGGCCGCCGACTCGATCCGCCCCGCCCTGACGGCCTCGTTGATCCGCGCCACGGGCTCGCTCGCCGGACCGTCCCCGAGGACGGCCTCGGCGACGGCGTCGAACCCCCGGGCGAACGCGGGCTTCGGCCCGGGGTCGGAGTCGGGTTCGGGTTCAGGGGTGGGCCCGGGGACGAACACGGGCTCGGGGACGGGCCGAGGAGCCGGGGGCCACGACGCGGGGCGGCCAGCGGCCTGCTCCGGCACGGTGCCCATGACGGGCGGCGGCCCGAACACCCCGGTGGGCGCCTGCACCCTGCCCAGGGCCGCCGCCTGCCCCACGCCCGGCGGGTACGTGGGCGCCGGCGGAGCCTGCGGTTGTCGCCGCTTCTCCCAGCGGCTGAGTCGAAACATCGCTTCCCTCGCTCCCCCGGCGTCACCGTCCGGGCCGTACACATGCGTGCTACCAGTCTCTCTGTTCGCCACGGCTCCCGCGTCACCGCGACGTCACAGACTCGCACCAGGAACTCATGCCCCGGCTCCTGCGACACGCCCCTCCCCTAGAATGCTTGCGTATGCATATAATGCATACGTCTGAACATTCCTTGCGACACCTTTCCTACGACGTGTGCCAGTCGTCCGATCACCTGGGAGGACCCATGACCCGACGCTTCCTCTTCGTACTGGGCAGCGCCCGTGCCGAGGGCAACACGGAACTGCTGGCCCGCGCGGCCGCCGAGCAGTTGCCCTCCGATGTCGAGCAGCAGTGGATCAGTCTCGCCGAGCACCCGCTGCCCGACTTCGTGGACCTGCGACACGACAGCGACCACGTACGGCCGGCCTCCGACAGCGACACCGGCCTGCTGCTCGACGCCACGCTCGCGGCGACGGACATCGTGATCGCGTCCCCGCTGTACTGGTACTCGGTGTCCGGCCTCACCAAGCGCTACCTGGACTACTGGTCGGGCTGGCTGCGCACTCCCGGCATCGACTTCAAGACGACCCTGGCCGGGCGCACGCTCTGGGGCGTGACCGCGCTCGCCCACCGGCAGCCGGAGGTGGCCGACCCGCTGGTCGGCACGCTCAACCACTCGGCCGCGTACATGGGAATGCGCTTCGGCGGGGTCCTGCTGGGCAACGGCAGCGCGCCCGGGGACGTACTCGAGGACATGCCGGCACTGGCGCGCGCGAAGACGTTCTTCGCTCAGGAGGCGCCGCTCGCGCGGTTCCCGTACGACGCGGCTGCCGTCTGAGCCCTACGCCGTGATGTCCTTCGTCGTGAACCGCGCCCACGCGGCCGAGCCGAACACCGCGGCGTAGACCGCCTGCAGACCGAGGTTTCTGACCAGGTCGTCCCAGTAGACGGGATCGCGCATCAGGTCGGCGAAGGACAGCCAGTAGTGGGAGAAGAAGTACGGCTGGAACGCATGCAGCTGGGGGATCTGGTCGAGGATCTGCACGGTGATCAGCAGGCCGACCGTGGTCGCCATCGCCGCGATGCCGCTGTTGGTCAGGGTCGACACGAACAGGCCGAGGGCGGCGACACCGACGAGCGACGCGGCGACGATGAGAGCGATCAGCAGCGCCCGCCCCAGCCCTTCGCCGAAGCCGATCCGCGTGCCGGAGATGGTCGTCAGGTCGCCGAGCGGGAAGAGCAGCGCGCCGACGGCCAGCGCGGAGACGGCGACCACGAGGGTGGCGAGCAGGCAGAAGGCCATGGTCGTGACGTACTTGGTGAGCAGCAGGCGGGTGCGGCCGGCCGGGGCGACGAGGAGGTAGCGCAGGGTTCCGGCGTTCGCCTCGCCGGCGATCGCGTCGCCCGCCACGACGCCGATCGCCATCGGCAGGAAGAACGGGAGCGTCGCGGCGAGCGCCGTGAACACCAGGAACAGCCCGTTGTTGGTGATCTGCGCGATGAACGCGGGCCCGCCGTCACCGTGGTCGGCCGGGGAACCGCCGCTCGTCTCGATCTTGACCGCCACCCCCACCAGGACCGGCACCCCCGCCAGCACGGCCAGCAGCGCGAGCGTGCGCCAGCGCCGGAAGGTCGTGACCAGCTCGCTGCGGAGGAGACCGAGGCTCCACAGCGGATTCGGGACGCGTACGGCCGCCCCCGCCTCGGCCTCCGCCCCCGCCCCCGCCCCTGGTGCCCGCGTCTCAGCCCGCTCAGCCCGCGACATCGAAGCCCTCTCCGGTCAGCGCCACGAACGCGTCCTCCAGCGAGGCCCGCTCGACCGCGAAGCCACGGACGCGGACCCCGGCCGCCACCAACGCGGCGTTCAGGTCGGCGAGTTCACGGTCCGAGGGCTCCGCGGTCACCCGGTCCTCCGTGACGACGACGTCGCCGACCCCCTGTTCCTTCAGCACCCGGGCCGCCTCTCCCGGGTCGGGCGTGGTCACGACCAGCCGGCCGCGCGCGCCCGCCGCCAGGTCCGCCACCGCGCCCTGGACGACGAGGCGCCCCTGCGCCATCACCGCCGCGTGCGTGCACACCTGCTCGATCTCGTCGAGGAGGTGGGAGGAGAGGAAGACGGTCGTCCCGTCGGAGGCCAACTCCCTCACCAGAGAACGGATTTCCCGCATGCCCTGCGGATCGAGCCCGTTGGTCGGCTCGTCGAGCACGAGGAGCCTGCGCGGCTGCAGCAGCGCGGCCGCGAGCCCGAGGCGCTGCTTCATCCCCAGGGAGTACGCCCGCGCCTTCTTGCCCGCGGCGGCCGTCAGCCCCACCCGCTCCAGGGCGGCGGCGACGCGGGTACGCCGGGTGCGTGGGTCGGCGGTCGGGTCGGCGGCGTCGTACCGCAGGAGGTTGTCGCGCCCGGAGAGGAAGCCGTACAGGGCGGGTCCCTCGATGAGCGCGCCGACGTACGGCAGCACGGTGCGCGCGGAACGGGGCATGGGCTGCCCGAGGACGCGCACCGAGCCGGACGAGGGCTCGATCAGCCCCATCAGCATGCGGATGGTGGTGGTCTTGCCGGAGCCGTTCGGGCCGAGGAAGCCGAAGACGCTGCCCGCCGGGACGGTCAGGTCGAGACCGTCGACGGCGAGCTGTCCACCGGGGTAGCGCTTGGTGAGCCCGCGGACGTCGATGACGCTCGGCCCCGCGTCCGCCGCCTCCCTCTCCATGGCGGACGGTCCGTCCATCGGCTCCCTCGATTCGTCGTGCCGGCAGGGTGGCTACTTGCCCGCGTTCGCCGCCTTGACCAGGGCGCCCTTGTTCACGGCACCGACGTAGACCTTGCCGTCGTCCGTGATCAGGGCGTTGATCAGCCGGGTGGAGAAGACCGTGCCCTTGCCGAACGCGCCGTGCACCGGGTCGCCGAACGAGCTGAGGAAGCCGTTCAGATCGCCACCGGCGCGGCCGGACGGTACGCCGCCCTTCTCGCCGGTGTCGAGGACGGCGACGGCGTTCCAGCCCTTGCCAAGAACGTGGAAGCCCTCCGGGTGCCCCTTGAATCCCTCGCCTCGCTTGTGCCCGGTGAATCCGTCGGGGCCCTTGAATCCCTTGTGCCCCGTGAATCCCCTGTGCCCGGTGAATCCCTTGGGGAGGGCGGCGCCGGGCTTCGAGTGCGGCGCCGGGGCCGGTGCCATCCGCCCCTTGTCCCCCTCCGCGACCTTGGCGCCCTTGGGCGGGGTGAAGTCGAAGGTCGAGGCGGCCGGCTTGGCGAAGCTGACCTGGGTGAAGCCGGCGTCGACCACGGCGGCGCCGCCGCTGGACGGGGTCAGCGTGAACTTCAGCGGCATGCCGGTCTTCGCGTCCACGGCGATGCTGATCGCGCCGACGGTGGTGCCGGACTGCTTGGGCTTGACCAGCAGCTTGTACGCGTCCCGGCCGGCGACCTGCGCGGTGCCGTCGACGGTCACGGACGTGGTGTCGTCGACGGACTTCAGCATCTTGTCGGCGAAGTCCTTGGGCGTGGCGGGCGCCTCGCCCTCGCGGTCGAAGTGGCCGTGGGCCTTGCCGTCCCGGGCGGCCGCGCTGTGGAAGACCTCGTTCGACTTGCTGTCGTAGCCCCACACGTCCTTGCCGTTGCGGATGAGGCTGTACTCGGCGGCCTTCTCGATCAGCGACAGCTTCCGCTTGTCCGGCCCGTCGGTGGCGACGCGCAGGGTGTGCGTGCCGGAGGCCAGCTCGGTGAGCTTGGCGGACGGGTCGGCCGACGAGCGGTCTCCCCGCCCGGAGCCGCCGGGCAGGATCCCGTTCTCCAGACCGCCGAGGTCGGGCAGCCCCAGATCCGTGCTGACCTTCACCGTGCCGGACACCTGCTGTACGTCCGACTTGGCGATCTTCTCTATGAGCTGCTGCGCGGTGATCTTCGGCAGATCGGGGTCACCGGAGTCGGCGAGCGCCGGGACCAGCCCGATGGTCGCCGCCGCCACCCCCACCACGACGGCCGGGACGATGTACCGAGCGGCCTTCTGCCGCCCCGAGCGCAGATCCTCGGCCTCCTCGGCGCGCTTGTCGCCGTCGGATTCGTACGGTGCCATGTGTGCCTTACCTCCGTCGTCGGCGGCGGCTCTCCTCGCACTGTTCCCACCCAGAGCCGCCATCTCACCCGAATCGGTGAGGAGTGGTGATGTCCGTGCCTTCCATCTGACCAAACCAGCCACACGAAAGCGTCAGCCCCCGGGCTCAACTCAACGTACGCCTGCGGTATGACACACGAAGGACCCGCCTCCCCGGACCCGTAGGGGGAGCACGGAGAGACGCCTCGGCAGTTCTCGTCAGCCCCATCAGCGCCCCGACCCTTTACCGCCGCACGCGTCGGCTTCTGAAGACGGGCGCGGAACGGATCGCACAATCACACATTGGACTCAGCCCAGCTGCGTACCCACGTCACGTAACTGAACCGAGGGGAGCCGTCACGTAGCGCGAGGGAACGCTGGAGGCTGAGGCCGGCCGGGGGCGCGCAGGCGACTAAGTCAGCGCGAAGATCACAGACGGCGGAGACCCCGCCGAGGGCGCAGGGGCCGGAGCCCCGCGAGGGTCACAGATGCTCCGGGCCCACCAGGGCTACAGGAGACGCGCCCCCACGAGAAACACGGACGACCGAGACCCCGCCGGGGGCGCAGTGGCGGGGCCCGCGAGGGTCACAGACGCCCCAGGTCCCATCAGGGCTTCAGGGGACGCGCCCTCGCGAGGAACCACAGGCGGCGGAGGCCCCGCCGGGACACAGGGGACAGAGCCCCGCGACGAACGCAGACGACCGACGCCCCATCAGGGGCGCAGGAGACGCAGCCCCCGCGACGAACGCAGACACCCGACACCCCATCAGGGGCGCAGGGGACGAAGTCCCCGCCGGGGTCCGGGGCGGAGCCCCGGAGGGTGGGGGACTTCTCAACCGACCGAGACGGGCGGGTGGGCAGGCGCCCTCACCCAGCCCGATGCACCACCGCGTCACAAAGCCCCAGCAGCGCAGCCTTGGCCCCGCACTCCGGCAACGGAGCCAGCGCGGCCCGCGCGTCCTCGGCGTACCGCACCGTGTCCCGCCGGGCCTGCTCCAGCGCCGGATGCGTGCGCAGCGCGGTCAGCGCCTCCGCGAGCCGGTCGTCGTCCGACAGATCGGAGTCCAGGAGCTCGCACAGCGCGATGTCCTCGGGCTGCCCCAGCCGCGCCGCACGATCCCGCAGCCGCAGCACGGGGAGGGTCGGGATGCCCTCCCTCAGGTCCGTCCCCGGCGTCTTGCCGGAGTCGTGCGACTCGGACGCGATGTCGAGCACGTCGTCCGCCAACTGGAAGGCGACGCCCAGCCGCTCGCCGTACTGCGTGAGGACGTCCACGACCGTCTCGTCGGCCCCGGACATCATCGCCCCGAACCGGCACGACACCGCCACCAGGGAGCCCGTCTTGCCGCTCAGCACGTCCAGGTAGTGGTCGACCGGATCCTGGTCGTCCGACGGTCCCGCCGTCTCCTGGATCTGCCCGGTGACCAGCCGCTCGAACGACAGGGACTGCAGCCGCACGGCCTCGGGACCGAGGTCACCGAGGATCTGCGTGGCACGGGCGAACAGGAAGTCACCGGTGAGGACGGCGACCGAGTTGCTCCAGCGGGTGTTCGCGCTGTCCACCCCGCGCCGTACGGACGCCTCGTCCATCACGTCGTCGTGGTACAGCGTCGCCAGATGGGTCAACTCCACGACCACCGCCGCCGGCACGACACCCGGCGCGTAAGGGTCACCGAACTGCGCCGCGAGCATCACGAGCAGCGGCCGGAAGCGCTTTCCACCTGCCAGTACCAGGTGTCGCGCTGCCTCTGTTATGAACGCGACCTCGCTCTTGGTCGCCTCCAGCAAGCCTTCCTCGACAGCCGTCAATCCGGCCTGAACATCGGCTTCCAGAGCCTCGTCCCGCACGCTCAGTCCGAACGTCCCGACGACGGTCACGGGGGGTCTCCTGTCTGCAGGTGCCTGCTGGCGATTACACGGCTTGTCGACTGCCGGCGATTACGGTTTGTCGATAGGTCGTTGCCATCACTCAAGTCAGCGTATCCGGTCAGGTTTCGATCACCGATAGCACCCACCGGCCCCCACCCCCGACTTCACCCGTGCGGGAGGCACTTCGAGGACCCGGGCGGTACCGGATCACCACCGATATGTCTTTTACGTACCAATATGACCGTGTGTCCACTGCTCCAGCAGGATGTCAACGTGTTTTGCGGCACATGTACATCCATACACCCTCCCCGCACCCTCCCTCGTGACCCTTCGCGACCGCGCTCGCGCGTCGATCACCCCCATGGGTGCCATATGCCCGATTTGCCGTAATTGGCATTCTGATACCCACTCGCCCCCCTTATTCCTCTTGGCGAAAAATGCGATTCAGGGGGCGAAGTCGTGAGTTGAGTCACGTGCGCGACATGAGTGCATATGAGCGGCACTTCGGACAGACGTGCCCTCCCGCCCTTGCCCAGAGCGCGAGTTGAGCGTTGGCGACCGCAAAGGATCAAGCACCCCATACGCCTCGGATCAAGGTCAATCGGGACGAGATGTGATTCCGGCACTTGTTTCGGACATCTGCTCTCGCATACCTTCCCGGCCTGTCGGGCGGATGCCGAATCCTGCCGCCGCCCGTCTTCACCCACCGATGAACTCATTCACGTACGGCAGGAGCGGGGGACCCAGGTAAGTCGCCGAACCGGTCGGCACATGTCGCACCGGAACGGCTCGGGGTGAAGTCGTGTCGTCTTACGGCGGCACGGCCGGGCACCTCCCCGCCCGAACCCGACAGCTCACCTCGCAGGCGACGGAGAGGAAGACCGCCATGTCCGCTGCCGCTCAGCACCCCCGTACCCGCACCAGCCGCCTGGTCCGCGCCGCCGCCGTGGCCGGCACCGGCGCCGCCGTGCTCGCCGTCTCGCTCATGGGCGCGACCGGCGCCTCCGCGGCCACCCCGACGACCGCCGCCAAGACGGCCGCCACCACCGCCACGTACCCCAACAACCTCGACGGCTGGATCCGGCAGTCGCTCGCCGTCATGGCGCAGAAGGGCATCCCCGGCACGTACAACGGCATCTACCGCAACGTGATCCGTGAGTCCTCCGGCAACCCGATGGCCATCAACCTCTGGGACTCCAACGCGGCGAAGGGCATGCCCTCCAAGGGCCTGCTCCAGGTGATCAACCCGACGTTCAACGCGTACCACGTGTCCGGCACGTCCTGGAACATCTACGACCCGGTCGCGAACATCAC
>NZ_JBEYYC010000017.1:94588-170091 GCF_040645355.1 Streptomyces sp. NPDC046805
ATGCCCTCCAAGGGCCTGCTCCAGGTGATCAACCCGACGTTCAACGCGTACCACGTGTCCGGCACGTCCTGGAACATCTACGACCCGGTCGCGAACATCACGGCCGCGTGCAACTACGCCGCCGCCCGGTACGGCACGATCGACAACGTCAACGGCGCGTACTGACAGTCGGCCCCCTCTCCCAGGGGGCCCTCATACCCGCTGAGACCCCTAGGGCCCCTAGGGGTCTCAGCGGGTATCAGTGGGTAGTAGCGGGCCTTTAGGGAAACAGTCTCTCAAGGACGACGGCAATGCCGTCGTCCTCGTTCGACGAGGTGACCTCGTCGGCCACCGCCTTGAGATCAGGATGGGCGTTGGCCATCGCCACGCCGTGAGCGGCCCAGGCGAACATGGGGATGTCGTTGGGCATGTCACCGAAGGCGAGGGCCTGTTCGGCGCTCAGCCCGAGGTGTTCGGCGGCCAGCGCGAGTCCGGTCGCCTTGGTGATGCCGCACGGCTGCAGTTCCACGGTGCCGGGCCCCGACATGGTGACCGTCGCCAGGGAACCCACGACCGAGCGTGCCGTGTCGGCCAACTCGTCGTCGGACAGAGCGTGATGGCGCAGCAGCACCTTGCTGATGGGCTCGCACCACAGGTCGTCGCGCCGACGCACCCGTACGGCGGGCAGGGTCGGGTGCGGCATCCGGTAGCCGGGCTCGATGAGCGTGAGCCCGTCCACCCCGTCCTGGTCGACGGCCGCGTACACCTGCCCCACCTCGGCCTCGATCTTGCCGAGCGCGGTCGCGGCCAGCTCCCGGTCCAGGGTGACCGACCACAACAGACGGTCCGCCCCGGTGTCGTACACCTGCGCGCCCTGTCCGCACACCGCGAGCCCCGTGCAGCCGAGGGCGTCGAGCAGCGGCCGTACCCGCGGTGCCGGACGTCCGGTCACCACGAGGTGCCGGGCACCGGCCGCCGCCACCCGCGCGAGTGCGGCGAGGGAACGGTCGGAGAGGGTGTCGTCGCCACGCAGGAGCGTTCCGTCCAAGTCGGTGGCGACGAGTGAATACGCGGGAGGTGCGGCCATGATCAGAGAATACGGACAGCGCGCCACCCCTACTCACCCCACCGAACTCTCCCTCCCACTCCCTCCCTTCCGTTCCTCTCCTTTCCTCGGCCGCACGGGGTGCCCGGGGCTCCCCGAGGCTCAACCGCGCGCTGCCTCCAGGTGTTTGGCCAAGGCGCGGGGAGGCGAAATCCGTGCCGCAGACGAAACGCATGACCGGGCCGTACGACGCCGCGGCGGGCAGGCCGAAGCACTGCCCAAGCCATGCAATGCCCCCGTAACGTGTGCCGCGACCACATGGAACGTCGGCCCGCGCAGGGCACGGCTGAGAGTTGAGAGCGAGGCAGCACCCCATGTCCCTGCCCCCCTTCGACGTCCCCGAGGGCGATCCCTTCGGTCCGCACAACCTCCCGTACGGCGTCTTCTCCCCGCCCGGCAGTCAGGAGCGGACGGTCGGCGTCCGGCTCGGCGACCACGTGCTCGACGCGGGCGCGGCGGCGCGGGCGCTCGGCTCGCCGTACGCCGACCTGCTCGCCCGCCCCACCCTCAACCCGCTGCTGGCCGCAGGTCGTTCGACCTGGTCGGAGGTGCGGCGCGCGCTGACGGCGTGGGTGGCCGAGCCCGAGCACCGCGAGACGGTCGCGCCGCTCTTCCACCCCTTGTCCGCGGTCACCCTGCACCTGCCCTTCGAGGTCGCCGACTACGTCGACTTCTACTCCTCGGAGAACCACGCCCGGAACGTCGGACGCATCTTCCGCCCGGACGCCGAGGACTCGCTGACCCCCAACTGGAAGCACCTGCCGATCGGCTACCACGGCCGCTCCGGCACGGTCGTGGTGTCGGGGACCGATGTCGTACGGCCGTCGGGGCAGCGCAAGGCCCCGGGCGACGCCGCTCCCGTCTTCGGGCCGTCGGTCCGGCTGGACATCGAGGCAGAGGTCGGCTTCGTGGTCGGCGTGCCGTCGGAACTGGGCAAGCCGGTGGGGCTGGGCGACTTCCGCGAGCATGTCTTCGGGCTCTGCCTGCTGAACGACTGGTCCGCGCGGGACATCCAGGCCTGGGAGTACGTCCCCCTCGGCCCGTTCCTCGGCAAGTCCTTCGCCACGTCGGTGTCGGCGTGGATCACCCCGCTGGAGGCGCTGGAGGAGGCGCGCGTGGCACCGCCCGAGCGAACCCACCCGCTGCTGCCGTATCTCGACGATGCCCCCTCGGGTGCCGGCTCTGGTTCCGGGTCCGGCTCCAACTCCGGTTCTGCTTCCGGCTCGGGCTCCGGCTCCGGCTCCGAGCTCGGTGGGTACGACCTGCGCATCTCCGTCGCGATCAACGGCCATGTGGTGTCGGAGCCGCCGTTCTCCACCATGTACTGGACCGCCGCACAGCAACTGGCGCAGATGACGGTGAACGGCGCCTCTCTCCGGACCGGCGACCTGTACGGATCGGGGACGGTCAGCGGGCCGACGGAACGCGAACGCGGCTCCCTGCTGGAGCTGACCTGGAACGGACGGGATCCTCTCGAACTCCCCGAAGGCAAGCGGGCGTTCCTGGAGGACGGCGACGTGGTGACCATGTCGGCATGGGCACCGGGCGCGGGCGGGACGCGGGTCGGCCTGGGAGAGGTCACGGGGCGGGTGGTGTCGGGGTGACCGTTGGCGGTGACCGATGAGTAGTGATCGTTAACGGTGACTGGTGAGCGGTGAACCGTCAGCGGTGACTGGTGACGGCGGGCGGCTGTGACGGTGGGTGGGCCTGAGGCCGACCTGACAGCAATCGGGTGGGGCAAGGGGAGAGGGGGGAGGGGAGAGGGGAGCGGACGGGCAACCGGTTGTTCTCGACGCCTGACTGCTGCTGTCCGCCGACGTCATACTGGCGGTGAGGAAGGGGCGTTGAGGGTCGGCGTCGCCACCTGACGCGATCTCCGGGGCCCCCTCCCCCCTCCCCCACCCCGCCCCTCTCCCACCTCCCCCTCCACCCCGTTTCCACCCACCTCCACCCCACCTCCGACCAGGAACCGGAGCCCCCGGCATGACCCTCTGCCTGCTCCTGCTGAGCGTCGTCACCCTGGCGGCCGCCGTGCCGGCGCCGCGCGCGCTGGCCCGGGCGGCGTGGCCCGAGCGGGACCCCGTGGTCGCCCTGTGGGTGTGGCAGTGCCTGGTCGCCGCCGTCCTGCTGTGCTGCCTGGCCGCGCTGCTCCTGGGTGCCGCGGCCGTCTTCCACACCGTGCGCGATCAGGTGTTCGCGTCGGCGCCGCCGGCCGTCACCGCCGCCTACGACCTCTCCGCCGCCCCGGTCTGGGCCGACGCGCTCACCGTGCTGCTGGCCGGCGGTGCCGCGTGGACGACGGCGATGCTGGTCCGTGAGCTCGCACAGGCTCGGCGTCGCCGTGGGCAGACCCGCGCCCACCTGCGTGAGCGCGCCCCTGAGCTACCTCCCGGGCTGCCTGCCGCCCGGGGTCCCATGCTGGTGCTGGAGGACGAGTACCCGGACGCCTGGTGGATGTCGGGTCACCCGCCCCAACTGGTCGTCACCACCGGTGCCCTGCACCGCCTCACCGACCCTCAGCTGGACGCCGTCCTCACCCATGAGCGCGGACACGCCCGGGCTCACCACGACTGGCTGCTGCACCTCTCCGCCGCGCTGGGCGCGGGCTTCCCGCGGGTCCCCCTGTTCGCCCAGTTCTGCGACCAGACCCACCGGCTCGTCGAACTGGCCGCCGACGACACGGCGTCCCGCCGGTGCGGCCACCTCACCACGGCCCTGGCGCTGATCGAGCTCAACCAGCACCGCGGAGTCCTCTCGTGCGCCTCCAGCCGCCGCCTCCTCGGTGAGCGCGTGGACCGCCTCCTCGAACCCCCGCCGCGGCTGCCCCGCAGACGCCGGGCCCTGACGACGACCGTGGCCACGCTGGTGCCGCTGCTCCCGCTCCTGATCACGTTCGCTCCCGGGCTGACGGCGTTGTCCTGACGCCTGGGGACCGCGCCACCGAGGCCCCTATATCCAGTCGTCCGGTTCCGGCTCCATCTCCGGCTCCGCGTCCGGCTCGGGCCAGTCGTCGTCCGGTGCCCCGCCTCTCGCCGGTGCGGCGTCGGCCGCAGTGTCCAGGGAGGACAGCACCCCGAGCACGCCCTCTCCGTACGTCGTCAGCTTCTTCTCGCCGACGCCGCCCACCGTGCCCAGTTCCGCCACCGACCGGGGCCATGTGGTGACGATCTCCCGGAGCGTGGCATCGTGGAAGATGACGTACGCCGGGACGCCCTGCTCACGGGCCTGTTCGGCGCGCCAGGCGCGCAGCGCCTCGAAGGCGGGAAGCAGCTCGTCGGGCAGCTCGGCCGCGGCGGCCCTGGCCTTGCGTCCGCCCCGGCGGGACCCGGAGGACGAGGAGGACTCCCCGCCCGCGGACGTCGGCTTCTTCGGCTCCTTGCGCAGGGGCACCTCGCGCTCCCGCCGCAGTACGGCGCCGCTCTCCTCGGTGAGCGTCAGCGTGCCGTACTCCCCCTCGACCGCGAGCAGTCCCTGGGCCAGCAACTGCCGGATGACACCGCGCCATTCGCTCTCGGCCAGCTCCTCGCCGATGCCGAAGACGGACAGCTGGTCGTGGTCGAACTGGATAACCTTGCCCGTGCGCTTTCCGAGCAGGATGTCCACGATCTGCACCGCGCCGAACTTCTGTCCCCGCTCGCGCTGCAGCCGCACGACCGTCGACAGCACCTTCTGGGCCGCGATCGTGCCGTCCACGGTCTCCGGCGGGACGAGGCACGTGTCGCAGTTGCCACAGCCCGTCGGATCCGGGTCCTGGCCGAAGTAGGCGAGCAGCTGGCCGCGTCGGCACCGGGCCGTCTCGCACAGCGCGAGCATCGCGTCGAGGTGGGCGGAGGCCCGGCGGCGGAACGCCTCGTCCCCCTCGCCGGACTGGATCAGCTTGCGCTGCTGGACGACGTCGCCCAGCCCGTACGCCATCCAGGCGTTGGAGGACAGGCCGTCCCGGCCCGCCCGTCCCGTCTCCTGGTAGTAGCCCTCGATCGACTTGGGCAGGTCGAGGTGGGCGACGAAGCGCACGTCCGGCTTGTCGATGCCCATGCCGAAGGCGATCGTGGCGACCACGACCAGGCCGTCCTCCCTCAGGAACCGGGACTGGTGCGTCGCGCGCGTGCCCGCGTCCAGGCCCGCGTGGTACGGCACCGCATCGATGCCGTTGCGGGTCAGGAACTCGGCCGTCCGCTCCACCGATTTCCGGGAGAGGCAGTACACGATGCCCGCGTCGCCCTCGTGCTCCTCCCGCAGGAAGGCGAGTAGCTGCTTCTTGGGGTCGTCCTTGGGCACGATCCGGTACTGGATGTTGGGCCGGTCGAAGCTCGCCACGAAATGGCGGGCCGTCGGCATGTTCAGCCGCTGGACGATCTCCTGATGCGTCGCGCGCGTGGCCGTCGCCGTGAGCGCGATCCGCGGGACGTCCGGCCAGCGCTCGCCCAGCACCGACAGGGCCAGATAGTCGGGACGGAAGTCGTGGCCCCACTGGGACACGCAGTGCGCCTCGTCGATCGCGAAGAGAGCGACCTCGCCGCGGGCGAGGAGGTCGAGGGTGGAGTCCAGGCGCAGGCGTTCCGGGGCCAGGTAGAGCAGGTCCAGCTCGCCGGCGAGGAACTCCGTCTCGACCATGCGGCGCTCGTCGAAGTCCTGGGTGGAGTTGATGAACCCGGCGCGCACGCCGAGCGCCCGCAGCGCGTCCACCTGGTCCTGCATGAGCGCGATGAGCGGGGAGACCACGATGCCCGTGCCCCGTCTCACCAGCGACGGGATCTGGTAGCACAGCGACTTTCCGCCACCGGTCGGCATGAGGACGACGGCGTCGCCGCCCGCCACCACATGCTCGACGATCGCTTCCTGCTCGCCCCGGAAGGCCTCGTACCCGAAGACCTTGTGCAGCGTGGTCAGCGCCTCGCTCTCGGTCGACCCTGGCATCTCGCTGATCACGCCCGTCCCGCGCATTGTCGTGTCCCCCGTACGTCGTCCCTCGACCACTTCCTCCACGATAGGGGCCCGCACTGACAGCATCGGAGTTATCCACAGGACAGTCGGCGGGACAAACCGTGGAGCAGACCCTGGGGCAGGCCGCCGGCCCACTTGCCCGCGTGACCGCCCGCAGCACAGCGGCCCGGCACCCACATGAGGTGCCAGGCCGCTGCATAGGAGCCGGGTTCCGGGTCAGCGGACGAAGACGCTCGCCTGGCCCGCCAGGTCCAGGAAGTACTGCGGCGCCAGGCCGAGCACCAGCGTCACCGCGACGCCCACACCGATCGCCGCCATGGTCAGCGGCGACGGCACGGCGACGGTCGGGCCCTCCGGCTTGGGCTCGCTGAAGAACATCAGCACGATCACGCGGATGTAGAAGAACGCCGCGATCGCCGAGGAGATCACACCGATCACGACCAGCGGAGCGGCGCCGCCCTCGGCCGCCGCCTTGAACACGGCGAACTTCCCGGCGAAGCCGGAGGTGAGCGGAATGCCCGCGAAGGCGAGCAGGAACACCGCGAACACGGCCGCCACCAGCGGGGAGCGCCGCCCGAGCCCGGCCCACTTGGACAGGTGCGTCGCCTCGCCGCCCGCGTCGCGCACCAGCGTCACCACGGCGAACGCGCCGATCGTGACGAAGGAGTACGCGGCCAGGTAGAAGAGGACGGCCGACACGCCGTTCTTCGAGGTCGCGATGACACCGGCGAGGATGAAGCCGGCGTGCGCGATCGACGAGTACGCCAGCAGTCGTTTGATGTCGGTCTGGGTGATCGCGATGATCGCGCCGCCCAGCATCGTGACGATCGCGACGGCCCACATGACCGGCCGCCAGTCCCAGCGCAGCCCGGGCAGCACGACGTACAGCAGCCTGAGCAGCGCGCCGAAGGCCGCCACCTTGGTCGCCGCGGCCATGAAGCCGGTCACCGGGGTCGGGGCGCCCTGGTAGACGTCGGGCGTCCACATGTGGAACGGCACCGCGCCCACCTTGAACAGCAGGCCCATGACGACGAGCGCGGCGCCGATCAGCAGCAGCGCGTCATTGCCCATGGTGTTCGCCAGTGCCGGGTCGACACCGGTGACCGTGCCGTCGACGACCTGGGCGATCGTCCCGTACGACACCGAGCCCGCGTAGCCGTACAGCAGCGCGATGCCGAACAGGGTGAACGCGGAGGCGAAGGCGCCGAGCAGGAAGTACTTGACCGCGGCCTCCTGCGACATGAGCCGCTTGCGGCGGGCCAGCGCGCACAGCAGGTACAGCGGCAGCGAGAAGACTTCCAGGGCGATGAAGAGGGTCAGCAGGTCGTTGGCCGAGGGGAAGACCAGCATGCCCGCGACCGCGAACAGCAGGAGCGGGAAGACCTCGGTCGTGGTGAACCCGGCCTTCACCGCGGCCTTTTCGCTGTCACTGCCCGGCACCGACGCGGCCTGTGCCGCGAACGAGTCGACCCGGTTGCCGTGCGCCTCGGGATCCAGACGCCGTTCGGCGAAGGTGAACAGGCCGACCAGACCGGCCAGCAGGATCGTGCCCTGCAGGAACAGCGACGGGCCGTCGACCGCGATCGCGCCCATGGCCGCGATGTGCGCCTTAGTGGTGCCGTACCCGTCGGCCGCGAGCGCCACGACCGCCGCGAAGGCGGCGCAGAGCGCGACGACGGACACGAACACCTGGGCGTAGTAACGGGCTTTTCGCGGGACGAAGGCCTCGACCAGGACGCCGACGATCGCGGCACCGACCACGATCAGGGTCGGGGACAATTGTCCGTATTCGATCTTCGGCGTCTCGATCTTCGAGATCGGGTCGGCCGCGGTTGTCCACAGGCTGTGGACGGCTGCTGCGCTCACTGGGCCGCCTCCACCTCGGGCTTGGGGTCGGTCTGATGTACGTCGGACATGGTCTGCTGGACCGACGGGGTGACGATGTCCGCCACGGGCTTCGGGTAGACGCCCAGGAAGATCAGCAGCACGATCAGCGGCGCCACGACCAGCAGCTCCCGCGCCCGCAGGTCGGGCATCGCCGAGACCTTCGGCTTCACCGGACCGGTCATCGTCCGCTGGTAGAGGACGAGCGTGTAGAGCGCGGCCAGGACGATGCCGGAGGTGGCGATGATGCCGACCGCCGGGTAGCGCGTGAACGTGCCGACGAGGACCAGGAATTCACTGACGAACGGCGCGAGTCCCGGCAGCGAGAGCGTCGCCAGGCCGCCGATCAGGAACGTGCCGGCGAGCACCGGAGCGACCTTCTGCACGCCGCCGTAGTCGGCGATGAGCCGCGAGCCGCGCCGGGAGATCAGGAATCCGGCCACCAGCATCAGCGCCGCGGTGGAGATGCCGTGGTTGATCATGTAGAGCGTCGCCCCGGTCTGGCCCTGGGTCGTCATGGCGAAGATGCCCATGATGATGAAGCCGAAGTGCGAGATCGAGGCGTAGGCCACCAGCCGCTTGATGTCCCGCTGCCCGACCGCGAGCAGTGCGCCGTAGATGATGCTGATGAGCGCGAGGACGAGGACGACGGGCGTCGCCCACTTCGACGCCTCCGGGAACAGCTGGAGGCAGTAGCGGAGCATCGCGAAGGTGCCCACCTTGTCAACGACCGCGGTGATGAGGACCGCGACCGGGGCGGTGGACTCCTGCATGGCGTTGGGCAGCCAGGTGTGCAGCGGCCACAGGGGCGCCTTCACCGCGAAGGCGAAGAAGAAGCCCAGGAACAGCCAGCGTTCGGTGTCCGTCGCCATGTGCAGCGTGCCGTTCGCGCGGGCCTGCGCGATCTCCTGGAGGCTGAAGTTCCCGGCGACCACGTACAGACCGATCACCGCGGCCAGCATGACCAGACCGCCGGCCAGGTTGTAGAGCAGGAACTTCACCGCCGCGTACGACCGCTGTGTCGCGGCCGCCTCCTCCCCGTGCTCGTGGGCACGGTCGCCGAAGCCGCCGATGAGGAAGTACATCGGGATCAGCATGGCTTCGAAGAAGATGTAGAAGAGGAAGACGTCGGTGGCCTCGAAGGAGATGACCACCATCGCCTCGACGGCCAGGATCAGCGCGAAGAAGCCCTGGGTCGGACGCCAGCGGCGGCTGCCGGTCTCCATCGGGTCGGCGTCGTGCCAGCCCGCGAGGACGATGAACGGGATCAGCAGGGCGGTCAGCGCGATCAGGGCGACGGCGATGCCGTCGACGCCCAGCTCGTAGCTGACCCCGAAGTCCTTGATCCAGGGGTGGGATTCGGTGAGCTGGTAGCGGGCGCCGTCCGGGTCGAAGCGGACCAGGACGACGATCGCCAGCGCGAGCGTGGCGAGCGAGACCAGCAGCGCCAGCCACTTCGCGGCGGTGCGCCGCGCGGCCGGTACGGCGGCCGTGGCGACCGCCCCGAGGGCCGGGAGCACCGCCGTCGCTGTCAGCAGGGGAAAGGACATCGGTATCAGACCGCCCTCATCAGCAGGGTCGCGGCGACCAGGAGTGCCGCACCGCCGAACATCGAGACCGCGTAACTGCGCGCGAAGCCGTTCTGCACCCGCCGCAGCCGTCCGGACAGGCCGCCGACGGCGGCCGCCGTGCCGTTGACGACACCGTCGACCAGGGTGTGGTCGAGGTAGACCAGCGAGCGCGTGAGGTGCTCGCCGCCGCGCACCAGGACCACGTGGTTGAAGTCGTCCTGCAGCAGGTCTCGCCGGGCGGCCCGGGTGAGCAGCGACCCCCGCGGGGCGACGACCGGGACGGGCTTACGGCCGTACTGCAGATACGCCAGGGCGACACCGACGACCAGTACCGCCATGGTGGCCAGGGTGACCGTGAGCGCGCTGACCGGAGAGTGGCCCTCCGTGTGCCCGGTGACCGGCTCCAGCCAGTGCAGGAAGAGGTCGTCGAAGCTGAACAGGCCGCCGGCGAAGACCGAGCCGAAGGCGAGCACGATCATCGGGATCGTCATGACCTTGGGCGACTCGTGCGGGTGCGGCTCGTTGCCGTGCTCGTCGGGCTGCCAGCGCTTCTCGCCGAAGAAGGTCATCAGCATCACGCGCGTCATGTAGAAGGCGGTGATGGCCGCGCCGAGCAGGGCCGCGCCGCCGAGGATCCAGCCCTCGGTGCCGCCCTTGGCGAAGGCCGCCTCGATGATCTTGTCCTTGGAGAAGAAGCCGGACAGGCCCGGGAAGCCGATGATCGCGAGGTAGCCGAGGCCGAAGGTGATGAACGTGATCGGCATGTACTTCCTCAGGCCGCCGAACTTCCTCATGTCGACCTCGTCGTTCATGCCGTGCATGACCGAACCGGCGCCGAGGAACAGCCCGGCCTTGAAGAATCCGTGCGTCACCAGGTGCATGATCGCGAAGACGTAGCCGACGGGGCCGAGGCCCGCGGCGAGGATCATGTAGCCGATCTGCGACATGGTCGAGCCGGCCAGCGCCTTCTTGATGTCGTCCTTCGCGCAACCGACGATCGCACCGAACAGGAGCGTGACGGCACCGACGACGGTGACGACCAGCTGCGCGTCCGGTGCGGCGTTGAAGATCGGCGCGGAGCGGACGATCAGGTAGACGCCCGCGGTCACCATCGTCGCGGCGTGGATGAGGGCCGAGACCGGGGTCGGGCCCTCCATCGCGTCCCCGAGCCAGGACTGCAGCGGCACCTGGGCGGACTTGCCGCAGGCGGCCAGCAGGAGCATCAGGCCGATGGCGGTGAGCCTGCCCTGGCTCGTGTCGCCGACGTGGCCGAAGACCGGGCCGAAGGCGAAGGTCCCGAACGTCGCGAACATGATCATGATCGCGATCGACAGACCCATGTCGCCGACGCGGTTGACCAGGAAGGCCTTCTTCGCCGCCGTGGCCGCGCTGGGCTTGTGCTGCCAGAAGCCGATCAGCAGGTACGACGCGAGGCCGACGCCCTCCCAACCGACGTACAGCAGCAGGTAGTTGTCGGCGAGGACGAGCAGCAGCATCGCCGCGAGGAACAGGTTCAGATAGCCGAAGAAGCGGCGGCGGCGCTCGTCGTGCTCCATGTACCCGACCGAGTACAGGTGGATCAGCGAGCCGACGCCGGTGATCAGCAGGACGAAGGTCATCGACAGCTGGTCGAGGCGGAGGGTGACGTCCGCCTGGAAGCCGGCGACCGGGATCCAGCTGAACAGGGGGTCGATCAGGGTGCGGTGCTCGGGGCTCTTGCCCAGCAGGTCGGCGAAGAGGATCACGCCGAGCACGAAGGACACGGTCGACAGCAGCGTGCCGATCCAGTGGCCGACGGCGTCCAGGCGCCGGCCGCCGACCAGCAGGACGGCCGCTCCGAGCAGGGGCGCCGCGATCAGCAGCGCAATCAGGTTCTCCACGATTCAGCGACCCCTTACAGCTTCATCAGGCTGGCGTCGTCGACCGAGGCCGAGTGGCGGGTACGGAACAGCGACACGATGATCGCGAGCCCGACCACGACCTCCGCGGCGGCGACGACCATCGTGAAGAAGGCGATGATCTGGCCGTCGAGATTGCCGTGCATCCGGGAGAAGGTGACGAACGCGAGGTTGCAGGCGTTGAGCATCAGCTCGATGCACATGAACACCACGATCGCGTTGCGCCGGATCAGCACGCCGGTGGCGCCGATCGTGAACAACAGGGCTGAGAGATAGAGGTAGTTGACAGGGTTCATTTCGACGCCTCCTCGGACCGCTTGAAGTTCGCCGGCTCGATCGCCGTACGCTCCAGGCGTTCCTCCGCGCGCTGTTCCAGGGCCCGCAGGTCGTTGAGGGCCTCCGCCGACACGTCACGGATCTGGCCGCGCTGGCGCAGCGTCTTGCTGACCGTGAGCTCGGACGTGGTGCCGTCGGGCAGCAGACCCGCGATGTCCACGGCGTTGTGCCGGGCGTAGACGCCGGGGGCGGGCAGCGGCGGCACGTGCTTGCCCTCGCGCACGCGCTGCTCGGCCAGCTCGCGCTGGGTCTTGGCGCGCTCGGTGCGCTCGCGGTGGGTGAGCACCATGGCGCCGACCGCGGCCGTGATGAGCAGGGCGCCGGTGATTTCGAAGGCGAAGACGTACTTGGTGAAGATGAGGGCCGCGAGGCCCTCGACGTTGCCGTTCGCGTTCGCCTGGCCGGTGCCGGCGAAGTCCTTCAGGGAGGCGTTCGCGATGCCCGCGCACAGCAGCACGCCGAAGCCGGCCCCGCACAGAAGGGCCAGCCAGCGCTGGCCCTTGATGGTCTCCTTCAGCGAGTCCGCGGCCGTGACGCCGACGAGCATCACCACGAACAGGAAGAGCATCATGATCGCGCCGGTGTAGACGACGATCTGCACGATGCCCAGGAAGTAGGCGCCGTTGGCGAGGTAGAACACCGCCAGGGTGATCATGGTCCCGGCGAGGCAGAGCGCGCTGTGCACGGCCTTCTTCATGAAGACGGTGCCCAGGGCGCCGAGTACGGCGACGGTGGCGAGGACCCAGAACTGGAAGGCCTCTCCGGTGGAGGTGGAGTAGGCGGCGAGCTGCGCGCTCATGCGTCCGCCCCCTGTTCTTCAGGCCTCTCGCCCTTGGAGAGGGCGACCTGGCGCTCCGTGCCGGGCGCGGCCTCCGTCACCAGGCCCCGGTAGTAGTCCTGTTCGGTCATCCCCGGGAAGATCGCGTGCGGGGTGTCGACCATGTCCTCCTCGAGACCGGCGAGCAGCTGCTCCTTGGTGTAGATGAGGTTGGCGCGGCTGGAGTCCGCCAGCTCGAACTCGTTGGTCATCGTGAGCGCGCGCGTGGGGCACGCCTCGATGCACAGGCCGCACAGGATGCAGCGGGCGTAGTTGATCTGGTAGACGCGGCCGTACCGCTCGCCGGGCGAGTAGCGCTCCTCGTCGGTGTTGTCGGCGCCCTCGACGTAGATGGCGTCGGCCGGGCAGGCCCAGGCGCACAGCTCGCAGCCGACGCACTTCTCCAGGCCGTCCGGATGGCGGTTGAGCTGGTGCCGTCCGTGGAACCGCGGAGCCGTGGTCTTCTTCTGCTCCGGGTACTGCTCGGTCAGCCGCTTCTTGAACATGGCCTTGAAGGTCACGCCGAAGCCGGCCACGGGGTTCAGGAAACCGGGTGCGGTCTCCTTGGGCTCCTCAGCCATCGGACGCCTCCTTTCCATCCGAAGATCCGTCACTGACAGGGTCCGACCCGCCACTGACAATCAGCTCCCGCTCCCGGCGCGAGCGACGCCGGGGCACCGGCGGCACCTGCTGTCCGGGCAGCGGCGGTACGGGGTAGCCGCCGGCCATCGCGTCGAACCCGGCCGCCCGGTCGGCGGGCTGCTCGGCCGTCTTCGCCTTCTCGCGGAACATGTCGACGACGAACGACACCAGCAGCAGGGTCAGGACACCGCCGCCCACATAGAGGGCGATGTCGGCGAAGTCGTAGTGCTCGTTGCGCAGGGCCCGCACGGTCGCGACGAGCATCAGCCAGGTCACGGACACCGGGATGAGGACCTTCCAGCCGAGCTTCATCAGCTGGTCGTAGCGGACGCGCGGGAGCGTGCCGCGCAGCCAGATGAAGAAGAACAGCAGCAGCTGGACCTTGATGACGAACCAGAGCAGCGGCCACCAGCCGTGGTTCGCGCCCTCCCAGAAGCCGCTGATCGGCCAGGGGGCGCGCCAGCCGCCGAGGAACAGCGTGGTCGACACGGCCGAGACCGTCACCATGTTCACGTACTCGGCGAGCATGAACATCGCGAACTTGATCGACGAGTACTCGGTGTTGAAGCCGCCGACCAGGTCGCCCTCGGACTCCGGCATGTCGAAGGGGGCGCGGTTGGTCTCGCCGACCATCGTGATGATGTAGAGGATGAACGAGACCGGCAGCAGCAGGATGTACCAGCGGTCGTGCTGCTGCTCGACGATCGTCGACGTCGACATCGACCCCGAGTAGAGGAACACGGAGGCGAACGCGGCGCCCATGGCGATCTCGTACGAGATCATCTGCGCGCAGGAGCGGAGGCCGCCGAGCAGCGGGTACGTGGATCCCGAGCTCCAGCCCGCCAGCACGATGCCGTAGATGCCGACCGAGGCGACCGCGAGGATGTAGAGCATCGCGATCGGCAGGTCGGTGAGCTGCATCGTGGTGCGCTGGCCGAAGATCGAGATCTCGTCGTCGGCCGGCCCGAAGGGGATCACCGCGATCGCCATGAAGGCCGGGATGGCCGCGACGATCGGCGCGAGGACGTACACCACCTTGTCCGCGCGCTTGACGATGATGTCTTCCTTGAGCATCAGCTTCGCGCCGTCGGCGAGCGACTGGAGCATGCCCCAGGGGCCGTGCCGGTTGGGACCGATGCGCAGCTGCATCCAGGCGAGGACCTTGCGCTCCCAGACGATGGAGAACAGCACGGTCACCATCAGGAAGGCGAAGCAGAACACCGCCTTGACGACGACCAGCCACCACGGGTCGTGGCCGAACATCGACAGGTCTTCAGCGGCGAGGTACGGGCTCATGCCTCCACCTCCTTGGGGGCCTCACCGGCAAGCGCCGCCGGGCCGATACGGACGAGGGAACCGGGCAGCGCGCCGGTGTCGGAGGCGACGCCCCCGCCGACGGAGTTCAGCGGAAGCCAGACCACGCGGTCGGGCATCTCGGTGATCTGCAGCGGGAGTTCGACGGCCCCGGCGGGGCCGGTCACCGCGAGGACGTCGCCGTCCTCGACGCCCGCTTCGGCGGCCGTCGCGGCCGACACGCGCGCGCGTGCCGCGTGCCGGGTTCCGGCGAGCGCCTCGTCGCCCTGCTGCAGGGCGCCCTGGTCGAGCAGCAGCCGGTGCCCGGCGAGCACGGCCTCCCCGGCGGCCGGACGCGGCAGCACCCTCCCGGTCTCCAGCGGTTCGGAGGCGTACGGTCCGCCCCAGGTACCGAGCCGGTCCAGCTCCGCGCGCGTGGTGCGCAGATCCGGCAGCCCCAGGTGGATGTCCATGGCGTCGGCCAGCATCTGCAGCACGCGCGCGTCGGTCGGCGCGAGTCCGCGGGGCATCTGGTCGGGCTTGAGCGCCGCCTCGAAGAAGCGGACCCGGCCCTCCCAGTTGAGGAAGGCGCCCGCCTTCTCGGCGACCGCGGCGACGGGAAGTACGACGTCGGCCTGCTCGGTGACCTCGCTGGGCCGCAGCTCCAGCGCCACCAGGAAGCCGACCTCGCCAAGCGCCTCACGCGCGCGCGTCGGGTCGGGCAGGTCGGCGATCTCCACTCCCGCGACCAGCAGCGCCTGGAGCTCGCCGCTCAGGGCGGACTCGATGATCCGGCCGGTGTCCCGCCCGTAGCGCAGGGGGAGTTCGGCCAGGCCCCAGGCCGCGGCGACCTCCTCCCGCGCGCGCGGGTCGGTGGCCGGGCGTCCGCCGGGCAGCAGCGACGGCAGCGCGCCCGCCTCGATCGCGCCGCGCTCCCCGGCCCGGCGCGGGATCCACACCAGCTGGGCGCCGGTGGCGGTGGCGGCCCGTACGGCGGCGGTGAGACCGCCGGCGACCTCGGCCAGCCGCTCACCGACGACGATCACCGCACCCTCGGCGCGCAGCGCCTCGGCGGCCTGCGTACCGCCCTCCTCCAGGCCGACGCCGCTCGCGAGTGCGTCCAGCCACTCGGTCTCGGTGCCGGGAGCGGCCGGCAGCAGCGTGCCGCCCGCCTTCTCCAGGCCCCGGGTGGCGTGCGTGGCGAGCGAGAACACCCGCTGCTTGTGGCCTCGCCAGGCCTTGCGCAGCCGCAGGAAGACGCCGGGCGCCTCCTCCTCCGACTCGAATCCGACCAGCAGCACCGCGGGCGCCTTCTCCAGCGACGTGTACGTGACGCCCGTACCGTCGAGGTCGCGTCCGCGGCCGGCGACCCGGGCCGCCAGGAAGTCCGCCTCCTCGCTGCTGTGCACGCGCGCGCGGAAGTCGATGTCGTTGGTGTCGAGGGCCACGCGCGCGAACTTGCTGTAGGCGTAGGCGTCTTCGACGGTCAGCCGGCCCCCGGTGAGGACACCGGTCCTGCCGCGCGAGGCCAGCAGCCCCTGGGCGGCGATCCGCAGCGCCTCCGGCCAGGAGGCCGGTTCGAGCTCACCCTCGGCGTTGCGGACCAGGGGCGTCTGAAGCCGGTCCCGCAGCTGCGCGTACCGGAACGCGAAGCGTCCCTTGTCGCAGATCCACTCCTCGTTGACCTCGGGGTCGTTCTCGGCGAGCCGCCGCATCACCTTGCCGCGCCGGTGGTCGGTGCGGGTGGCGCAGCCCCCGGCGCAGTGCTCGCACACCGACGGCGAGGAGACCAGGTCGAAGGGGCGGGAGCGGAAGCGGTACGCCGCCGACGTCAGCGCGCCGACCGGGCAGATCTGGATCGTGTTGCCGGAGAAGTACGACTCGAAGGGGTCGCCCTCACCGATGCCGACCTGCTGGAGCGCGCCCCGTTCGAGCAGCTCGATCATCGGGTCGCCGGCGATCTGGTTGGAGAAGCGGGTGCAGCGGGCGCACAGCACGCACCGCTCGCGATCGAGTAGCACCTCGGTGGAGAGCGCGACGGGCTTCTCGTACGTCCGCTTCTTTCCCTCGAAGCGCGACTCGGCGTTGCCGTGCGACATGGCCTGGTTCTGCAGCGGGCACTCGCCGCCCTTGTCGCAGACCGGGCAGTCCAGCGGGTGGTTGATGAGCAGCAGCTCCATCACACCCTTCTGGGCCTTCTCGGCGACCGGCGAGGTGAGCTGCGTCTTCACCACCATCCCGTCCGTGCACGTGATCGTGCAGGACGCCATCGGCTTGCGCTGGCCCTCGACCTCGACGATGCACTGGCGGCAGGCACCGGCCGGGGCGAGCAGGGGGTGGTCGCAGAAGCGGGGGATCTCGATGCCGAGCTGCTCGGCGGCGCGGATGACCAACGTGCCCTTGGGCACGCTGATCTCCACGCCGTCGATGGTCAGCGTGACGAGGTCCTCCGGCGGGACCGCCGCCTCTCCCCCTCCTGAGGGAGCGCTGGTGGTCACGGTCATGCGTTCACCTCCGGGCGGTCGGCCCAGGCCGTCGACTTTGCCGGGTCGAAGGGGCAGCCCCGGCCCGTGATGTGCTGCTCGTACTCCTCGCGGAAGTACTTGAGCGAGGAGAAGATCGGCGAGGCGGCGCCGTCGCCGAGGGCGCAGAACGACTTGCCGTTGATGTTGTCGGCGATGTCGTTCAGCTTGTCGAGGTCGGACATCACGCCCTTGCCGGCCTCGATGTCGCGCAGCAACTGCACGAGCCAGTACGTGCCTTCACGGCAGGGCGTGCACTTGCCGCAGGACTCGTGGGCGTAGAACTCGGTCCAGCGGGTGACGGCGCGCACGACGCAGGTCGTCTCGTCGAAGCACTGCAGGGCCTTGGTGCCGAGCATGGAACCGGCGGCGCCCACTCCTTCGTAGTCGAGGGGGACGTCGAGGTGCTCGTCGGTGAACATCGGCGTCGAGGAGCCGCCCGGCGTCCAGAACTTCAGCCGGTGGCCGCGCCGCATCCCGCCGCTCATGTCGAGGAGTTGGCGCAGCGTGATGCCGAGCGGCGCCTCGTACTGGCCGGGGCTCGCGACATGGCCGCTGAGCGAGTAGAGCGTGAAGCCGGGGGACTTGTCGCTGCCCATCGACCTGAACCAGTCCTTGCCGTTTTTCAGGATGGCGGGAACTGACGCGATCGACTCGACGTTATTCACCACAGTCGGACAGGCGTAGAGGCCTTCCACCGCAGGGAAGGGGGGACGGAGCCGCGGTTGACCACGGCGGCCCTCGAGCGAGTCGAGCAGCGCGGTCTCCTCACCGCAGATGTACGCGCCCGCACCCGCGTGCACGGTGATGTCGAGGTCGAGTCCGCTGCCCAGGATGTTCTCGCCGAGGAATCCCGCCGCGTAGGCCTCGCGCACGGCCTCGTGCAACCGCCGCAATACGGGGACGACTTCACCACGCAGATAGATGAAGGCATGCGACGACCTGATGGCGTAACACGCGATGATCATGCCCTCGATGAGGCTGTGCGGGTTCGCGAAGAGGAGCGGGATGTCCTTGCAGGTTCCGGGCTCCGATTCGTCGGCGTTGACAACTAGATAGTGCGGTTTTCCATCCCCCTGGGGAATGAACTGCCACTTCATTCCCGTCGGGAATCCCGCGCCGCCGCGTCCGCGCAGACCGGAGTCCTTGACGTACGCGATCAGGTCGTCCGGCGACAGGGCGAGCGCCTTGCGGAGCCCCTCGTATCCCTCGTGCCTTCGGTAGACGTCCAGCGTCCAGGAGCTGTCCTCGTCCCAGAAGGCCGACAGCACGGGTGCGAGCAGCTTCTCGGGGCTGGTGTTGTCCTTGAGTTCGGGTGCCACCGTCATCACTCCCCCTCCTCGGCGGTAGGCCCGGCCGGGTGGTCGGGGTCGGAGGCCGATGTGTCCAGCGGCGCGTCGTGGGAGCTGAGGTGCTCGGCCGGCGACGGCTCGTGCACGGCCCTGTCCTGCGCCTCGTCGTGCGGTCCGCCGTCCCGCGGATGCACCACGCGCGCGGCCTCTCCCTTGGCCAGGCGGAGGCCCACCAGCGAAGCGGGTCCCGCGCTTCCGCCCTCCTCGACGGCCCCGGGCCGCTCGTCGGGGAAGCCCGCCAGGATCCGGGCGGTCTCCTTGAAGGTGCACAGGCGCGCCCCGCGCGTGGGCTCGACGGGGCGTCCCGCACGCAGGTCGTCGACGAGGCGCGTGGCGCTCCCCGGGGTCTGGTTGTCGAAGAACTCCCAGTTGACCATCACGACCGGCGCGTAGTCGCAGGCCGCGTTGCACTCGATGTGCTCCAGGGTGACCTTGCCGTCCTCGGTGGTCTCGCCGTTGCCGAGGCCGAGGTGCTCCTGGAGGGTCTCGAAGATCGCGTCGCCGCCCATGACCGCGCACAGGGTGTTGGTGCAGACGCCCACCTGGTAGTCACCGCTCGGCCTGCGCCGGTACATCGAGTAGAAGGTGGCGACCGCGGTGACCTCGGCGGTGGTCAGGTCCAGCATGTCCGCGCAGAACCGCATCCCGGTGCGCGTGACATGGCCCTCCTCCGACTGCACCAGGTGCAGCAACGGCAGGAGCGCGGAACGGGAGTCGGGGTAGCGCGCGATGATCTCGCGGGCGTCCGTCTCCAGCCGGGCGCGGACGTCGTCCGGATACGCGGGGGCGGGCAGTTCGGGCATGCCCAGGCTGACGCCCCGCTCCGAAGAACTGGTGGTCACCGGTCGACGCCTCCCATCACGGGGTCGATGGACGCGACGGCGACGATGACGTCGGCGACCTGGCCGCCCTCGCACATCGCCGCCATGGCCTGCAGGTTGGTGAAGGACGGGTCGCGGAAGTGGACCCGGTAGGGGCGGGTGCCGCCGTCGGAGACGGCATGCACGCCGAGCTCGCCCTTGGGCGACTCGACAGCCGTGTACGTCTGTCCCGGCGGGACGCGGAAGCCCTCGGTGACCAGCTTGAAGTGGTGGATCAGGGCCTCCATGGAGGTGCCCATGATCTTCTTGATGTGGTCGAGGGAGTTGCCCAGCCCGTCAGGACCCAGGGCGAGTTGGGCGGGCCAGGCGATCTTCTTGTCGGCGACCATGACCGGTCCGGGCTGCAGCCGGTCCAGGCACTGCTCGACGATCCCGAGCGACTGGCGCATCTCCTCCAGGCGGATCAGGAAGCGGCCGTAGGCGTCGCAGGTGTCGGCGGTCGGGACGTCGAAGTCGTACGTCTCGTAGTCGCAGTACGGCTGCGTCTTGCGCAGGTCGTGCGGCAGGCCGGTGGAGCGCAGGATCGGGCCGGTGACGCCGAGGGCCATGCAGCCGGCCAGGTCGAGGTAGCCGACGTCCTGCATGCGGGCCTTGAAGATGGGGTTCCCGGTGGCGAGCTTGTCGTACTCCGGGAGGTTCTTCTTCATCTTCTTCACGAACTCGCGGATCTGGTCCACCGCGCCGGGCGGCAGGTCCTGGGCGAGTCCGCCGGGGCGGATGTACGCGTGGTTCATCCGAAGGCCCGTGATGAGCTCGTAGAGGTCGAGGATCATCTCGCGATCACGGAATCCGTAGATCATGATCGTGGTGGCGCCGAGCTCCATGCCGCCGGTGGCGATGCACACCAGGTGGGAGGACATCCGGTTCAGCTCCATCAGGAGCACCCGGATGATCTTGGCTCGCTCGCTGATCTGGTCCTCGATGCCCAGGAGCTTCTCGACGGCGAGACAGTAGGCGACCTCGTTGAAGAAGGACGTCAGGTAGTCCATGCGCGTCACGAACGTGGTGCCCTGGGTCCACGTGCGGTACTCGAGGTTCTTCTCGATGCCGGTGTGCAGATAGCCGATGCCGCAGCGGGCCTCGGTGACCGTCTCGCCCTCGATCTCCAGGATCAGGCGGAGCACCCCGTGGGTGGAGGGGTGCTGGGGCCCCATGTTGACGACGATGCGCTCGTCGTCGGCGCGGGCCGCGGACTGGACGACCTCGTCCCAGTCGCCACCGGTGACCGTGTAGACGGTGCCCTCGGTGGTTTCCCGGGCAGATGCTGACTGCGTGCTCACGAGTACGACCTCCGCTGGTCCGGAGCCGGGATCTGGGCGCCCTTGTACTCGACGGGGATGCCGCCGAGGGGGTAGTCCTTGCGCTGCGGATGGCCCTGCCAGTCGTCCGGCATCATGATCCGCGTCAGGGCCGGGTGACCGTCGAAGACGATCCCGAAGAAGTCGTAGGTCTCGCGCTCGTGCCAGTCGTTGGTCGGATAGACGGAGACCAGGGACGGGATGCGCGGATCGGCGTCGGGGGCGCTGACTTCGAGGCGGATCAGCCGGTTGTGGGTGATCGAGCGCAGGTGGTAGACGGCGTGCAGCTCGCGGCCCTTGTCGTGCAGGTAGTGGACACCGCTGACGCCGGTGCACAGCTCGAAGCGCAGGGCCGGGTCGTCACGCAGGGTGCGGGCGACCCGGACCAGGTGCTCGCGCTCGATGTGGAAGGTGAGCTCGTCGCGGTCGACGACCGTCTTCTCGATCGCGTTCTCGGGGACGAGGCCCTGTTCCTCCAGCGCGCCCTCGAGCTCGTCGGCGACCTCGTCGAACCAGCCGCCGTACGGGCGGTTCGCCGGACCCGGGAGGCGGACCGAGCGGACCAGCCCGCCGTAACCCGAGGTGTCGCCGCCGTTGTTGGCGCCGAACATGCCGCGCTGGACGCGGATCTCCTCGCCGCCCTGGCCACGCTGGCCGGGGAGGTTGGAGGCGGAGAGGTCCTTCTCGGGGTTCGCCCCGTTCGCGGGCCCGTTGGCCCCGTTCGCGTCGCTCACCGCAGCAGCCCCTTCATCTCGATCGTGGGCAGGGCCTGGAGCGCCGCCTCCTCCGCTTCGCGGGCCGCCTCCTCGGCGTTGACGCCGAGCTTGGAGGACTGGATCTTCTGATGGAGCTTGAGGATCGCGTCCATCAGCATCTCGGGCCGGGGCGGGCAGCCGGGGAGATAGATGTCGACCGGGACGACGTGGTCGACGCCCTGGACGATCGCGTAGTTGTTGAACATGCCGCCCGAGGAGGCGCAGACGCCCATGGAGATCACCCACTTCGGGTTGGGCATCTGGTCGTAGACCTGCCGCAGCACCGGCGCCATCTTCTGGCTCACCCGGCCCGCGACGATCATGAGGTCCGCCTGGCGCGGTGAGCCGCGGAACACCTCCATGCCGAAGCGCGCCAGGTCGTAGCGGCCGGCGCCGGTCGTCATCATCTCGATGGCACAGCAGGCGAGTCCGAACGTGGCGGGGAAGACGGACGCCTTGCGTACCCAGCCGGCGGCCTGCTCGACCGTGGTCAGCAGGAAGCCGCTCGGCAGCTTTTCTTCGAGTCCCATGTCCTAAGGCCCCTCAGTCCCATTCCAGGCCGCCGCGCCGCCACACGTACGCGTACGCGACGAAGACGGTGAGCACGAAGAGCAGCATCTCCACGAGCCCGAAAACACCCAGGGCGTCGAAGGTGACGGCCCAGGGGTAGAGGAAGACGATCTCGATGTCGAAGACGATGAAGAGCATCGCCGTCAGGTAGTACTTGATCGGGAAGCGGCCGCCACCGGCCGGCGTGGGTGTCGGCTCGATGCCGCACTCGTAGGCCTCGAGCTTGGCGCGGTTGTACCGCTTCGGCCCGATCAGCGTGGCCATGACCACGGAGAAGATCGCAAAGCCTGCCCCGAGGGCTCCCAGTACGAGGATGGGCGCATACGCGTTCACCGCTCCTCGCTCCTCTCAGTCGGCACTGACTGCTGGCGGTTGGTGCCGGGCTCACATCCGCCCCACCCGTCCCACGAGCCCCGCTCGCCACGGACGAAGATCGAGAACATGTGAAGCAGGTCACAAGCCCAACTGCCTCGCATCTTATGCCTGCCGCTCTGTGATCTGCGACACGGGGTATTACACAACCTTTGTGATCTCCACCACCTGACGAAGGATCATGAAGTCGGATGAGCGGTGATCTTCGCACGCGAAGTGTCCGAGCGATCACCAGAGGTGACATATTCGCTCGTCGTCGCAGGTCAGAGGGTGCGTCTCCATATCAAGATGCTTCCCTTGCATGCAAATTGGTGCTGGACCGAACGCGTTGATAGAGGAGCGCGTTCACACGTCAGGGGGAGGTGCGGGACGAGATGTGGACGCGTGCGCGCATTCACGAACTCGGGTACGCGCAGGACGCACCCCCAGAGGTGACCGTTCCGTGACGTCCACCACACATCTGAGAGTCCCTCAAGAAGCGGGCTTGGCCATCGACCCCGACCGGTGATAGGTCGGGGGCAATTCGGGCGTAATGATGAAAGAACGTGATCACGGGCGCGATTAACCGTGCCCGCAATGTCCGTTACGACGTCAATAAAGAGTGACACGCACGGGATTCACGGCGCCGATTGAACAACTGTGGCGCAGCACACGTTTCTTGAAGATATGGAGAAGCCCCTGATACCGGTTGTACCCATGTCCCACACCGCTCACATACGCAGCCACCGGAAGCCCCGCCGCAGCGCGTCGACCATCTCGATGCGGGCCGGAGTCGCCGGTGGCGTTCTCGGCACCCTGGCCGTCGTCGGGGCGTCCGGCGCGGCGAACGCTGCCGAGCCGGTGACGCAGACCATCGAACTGCCCACCCTGACCTCTGACATGGCCTCTCAGGTCGCCCAGTCCGCCGACGTCACCCAGCAGACCGCCGCGGACTACCGGCTGCGGGCCGAGCGCGACGCCGCCGCCGCGCAGGCCGCGAAGCAGGCCAGGGCCGACCTCGCCGACGCGCAGAAGAAGGCCGAGGCCAAGAAGAAGGCCGCTGAAGCCAAGAAGAAGGCTGCCGAGGCCGCCCGCCGGGCCGCCGCCGAGCGCGCCGCGCGCAGCGCCGATCGGCCCAGCCTGTCCGTGTCCGCGAGCACGGGCTCCAGCTCGTCCACGGGTTCGGCCGCCTCGATCGTCTCCTTCGTGAAGGCGCAGATCGGCGACGCCTACGTCTCCGGCGGCACCGGCCCCAGCTCCTGGGACTGCTCGGGCCTCGTTCAGGCCGCCTTCAAGCAGGTCGGCGTCAGCCTGCCGCGCGTCTCGCAGGACCAGTCGACGGCCGGCACCCAGGTCTCGCTGAACAACCTGAAGGCGGGCGACATCCTCTACTGGGGCAGCTCGGGCAGCGCCTACCACGTGGCGGTGTACGTCGGTGGCGGCATGTTCGTCGGCGCGCAGAACCCGTCCACCGGCGTGGTGGAGAAGCCGCTGTCGTACGACCCGCCGACCGGCGCGGTGCGCGTGCTCTGAGCACACCGGTACACAAGCACCCGGAAGGGGTCGCGGCCGCTCTGCGGCAGCGGCCCCTCGGGCGCGTTCCGGGGCCTTGATCCTGGCCGGAAAGCGTCTGCGCGAGTGCCCGACGTGTCCCTGTGACCGCTGAGCGAGTTCTGTTGTCATGGGACCCGGAGGGCGGGGAGGGCCTTCGACGGCCGGAAACCCGTCTGCTCCGCCACCCGCAGCATCCTCGCCATCACAAGGAGACAGCGATGCCACGTGTGTTCGTGCAAGGCGCCCCCGTCGACTCGTATCCGCCGCTCGCGCCCGAGGCCCGGCGCGGGTCGGTGCGCCGCATCACCGAGGCCGGTGAGGAGGTCCTGCACAAGCCGTGCCGGGACGTCACCGAGTTCGGGCCCGACCTCGCCGCGCTCATCGACGACATGTTCGTGACGATGTACGCCGCCGAGGGCGCCGGTCTCGCGGCGAACCAAGTCGGCGTCGATCTGCGGCTGTTCGTGTACGACTGCCCCGACGACGACGGCATCCGCCATGTCGGGCACATCGCCAACCCCGTGCTGGACCCACTGCCGCCGACCGCCCGGCGACTGCTCGACGAGGGCGAGGGGTGCCTGTCCGTGCCCGGTGCCGTGATGGACGTACCGCGGCCGGACCGGGCCGTCGTACGCGGGCAGGACAAGGACGGCCACCCGCTCGTCATCGAGGGGACGGGGTACTTCGCGCGCTGTCTCGCCCACGAGACCGACCACGTCCACGGGCATGTCTACCTGGACCGGCTCTCCCGCCGGGACCGCAAGGAGGCCCTGCGGCAGGTGGCGGTCCGGCGGGAGGACGTGTTCGCCCGCCGGACCGCCAGGGCCGAGGCGCTCGGCCGGTCCTAGCGCCGAGTCAGCGGGTAGGACCGGACGTCGAGCCGGCCGCTCAGGCCTTCGGGGCCACCTTGCTCAGCGCGTTGATGACGCGGTCCATCGCGTCGCCGCCCGTCGGGTCGGTGAGGTTCGCCAGGAGCTTCAGGACGAACTTCATCATCACCGGGTGGGTGAGGCCGCGCTGGGTGCCGATCTGCATGACCTTCTGGTTCGCGATGATCTTCACGAAGGCGCGGCCCAGCGTGTAGTAGCCGCCGTAGGTGTCCTTGAGGATGCGCGGGTAGTTCCGGAGCGCGAGTTCGCGCTGGGCCGGCGTGGCCCGCGCGAAGGCCTGGACGACGACGTCGGCGGCGATCTGGCCGGACTCCATGGCGTAGGCGATGCCCTCGCCGTTGAAGGGGTTCACCAGGCCGCCGGCGTCGCCGACGAGCAGCAGGCCCTTGGTGTAGTGCGGCTGGCGGTTGAAGGCCATGGGCAGGGCGGCGCCGCGGATCGGGCCGGTCATGTTCTCCGGGGTGTAGCCCCACTCCTCCGGCATCGAGGCGCACCAGGCCTTCAGGACCTCGCGCCAGTCCAGCTCCTTGAAGTCCGCGGAGGTGTTGAGCACGCCCAGGCCGACGTTCGACGTGCCGTCGCCCATGCCGAAGATCCAGCCGTAGCCGGGCAGCAGCCGCTTCTCGGAGCCGCGGCGGTCCCAGAGCTCCAGCCAGGACTCCAGATAGTCGTCGTCGTGGCGGGGGGACTCGAAGTACGTCCGTACGGCCACGCCCATCGGGCGGTCCTCGCGGCGGTGCAGGCCCATCGCGAGGGAGAGCCGCGTGGAGTTGCCGTCGGCGGCCACCACCAGAGGCGCGTGGAAGGTGACTTCGCGCTTCTCCACGCCCAGCTTGGCCGTGACACCGGTGATGCGGCCGGTACGGTCGTCGACGATCGGGCCGGAGACGTTGCAGCGCTCGTACAGCCGCGCGCCCGCCTTCTGGGCCTGGCGGGCCAGCTGCTCGTCGAAGTCGTCGCGCTTGCGGACGAGTCCGTAGTTCGGGAAGGAGGCGAGATCCGGCCAGTCCAGCTGCAGGCGGTTGCCGCCGCCGATGATGCGCAGGCCCTTGTTGCGCAGCCAGCCGGCCTCCTCGGAGATGTCGATGCCCATCGCCACGAGCTGCTTGACGGCGCGCGGGGTCAGGCCGTCGCCGCAGACCTTCTCCCGCGGGAACTCGGTCTTCTCCAGCAGGAGTACGTCGAGTCCGGACCTGGCGAGGTGGTACGCCGTCGTGGAGCCCGCAGGCCCCGCGCCCACGACGATCACATCTGCGGTGTTGTCGGCGAGTGGCTCGGTCACGACGGGATCTCCCCAAGGTTCGAAATCTGCGTGCCGACCGGCACTGGACATGTGCAGTCTATTCAGCAGAATTGATCAACCGGCTGAAGGGCTGCACTCGTGAACCGAGCTCTCCCCGAAATGCGGCTGCGCGTCCCCACCCACGAGGACGCCTTCGCGTGGCACCGGGTCTTCGCCGACCCGGACGTCATGGAGTTCCACGGCGGCAGGGCCGCGGAGTTGTCCGTGTACGAGGAGCTGACCGCCCGGCAGCGCCGGCACGACGCGGAATTCGGCTTCTGTCTGTGGTCCGTGCTGGACGCGTCCGGCGAGGTCGTGGGCTTCACGGGCGCGCAGCCGTGGGAGCGTGCCTGGGGCCCGACCGGCGAGATCGAGATCGGCTGGCGGCTCGGCCGGGCGCACTGGGGCAACGGGTACGTCACCGCGGCCGCGCGGGAGACCCTGGAGCGGCTGCGAGCGGCCGGTGTGAGCGGCGTCGTGGCGATGGTCGACGCACGCAACGAACGCTCCATCGCGGTCACCCGGCGCCTGGGCATGCGCCTCGCCGAGACGTTCACGACCCCGGAGACGGGGGACGGTACGAGGCGCCAGGGGCACTGCTACCGCCTCGACCTGTGAGGGCGGTCTTCCAGCGGCGGCCGTAACGGACAGTCGCCGACTGTCACAGAAAGACACCCGCCGCTTCCGGGCGCCGTACGCCGGGAGTTACCCTTCCCGTACCGCTGGGGGTGACATCTGTGCGCATAACACCCAAGACACCCGAAGTGCGCGTACCGCACCTGGTCGGCCTGATGGCCGTGGACGCGCGCGCGAGGGCCCAGGCTCAGGGCCTGCTCCTCGCCGCGCCGGACCGGCCGGACTTCCACCTCACCGTCGTCGACTACGTCGCACGCCAGTACCCCCAGCCCGGCGCCGAGGTGCCGCGGGAGTCCCTGGTGTACGTGTGGTTCGACCTCGGTGAGGGAGAGGGCGGCGGAGGCGTGCGCGAGCCGCGCGTGCCCAGGCCGCCCAGGGGCGGGATGCGGCGTGAACTCGACCGGCCCGGGGACGCGTTCGAGGCGATCAACGGGTGAGCCGGGGGCTCAGGCCTCCTTGAAGCCCCGGTGCAGGGCGACGATGCCGCCGCTGAGGTTGCGCCAGGCCACCTTCGACCAGCCCGCCTTCTGCAGCCGCTCGGCCAGCGCGGGCTGGTCGGGCCACGCGCGGATGGACTCGGCGAGGTAGACGTAGGCGTCGGGGCTGGAGGAGACCGCGCGTGCGACCGGCGGCAGCGCGCGCATCAGGTACTCGGTGTAGACGGTCCGGAAGGGCGTCCACGTCGGGTGCGAGAACTCGCAGATCACGACCCGGCCGCCGGGGCGGGTCACCCGGTACATCTCGCGCAGCGCCGCGTCCGTGTCCTGCACGTTGCGCAGGCCGAAGGAGATCGTCACCGCGTCGAAGGTGTCGTCCTTGAAGGGCAGCCGCGTCGCGTCGCCGGCGGTGAAGGGCAGCCAGGTGTTGCGCTTCTTGCCGACCTGGAGCATGCCGAGGGAGAAGTCGCAGGGGACGACGTAGGCGCCGGTCTGCGCGAAGGGCAGCGACGACGTCGCCGTGCCGGCCGCCAGGTCCAGGATCTTCTGCGCGGGGCGCGCGTCGACCGCCCGCGCGACCTCCTTGCGCCATCTCCTGTCCTGGCCGAGCGACAGGACGTCATTCGTCAGGTCGTACCGTTCCGCCACGTTGTCGAACATCGAGGCGACTTCGTGCGGCTGCTTGTCCAGGGATGCGCGGGTCACCCGCCCATTGTTGCAGCATCGGCCGACCGGACCGGCCGCGGCTCAGCGTCCGCGGTACACCAGTCGGCCGCCCAGCACGGTCGCCACGCAGGTGCCGGCGCCGCGGCGGACCAGTTCGGCACGGTCCGCGACGTCGAACACGGCGAAGCGGGCGGGCCCGCCCGGGGCGAGCCGCGGCAGCAGGATCAGCGGGGTCGGGGACAGCGACGCCGGGCCCGCAAGGCGGTCGGGCCGCAGCCCCATCGCGAGCCCGGCCCTGCGCACCGCGTCGACCACGGCCGGCGACCGCAGCTCTCCGGCCACCGCCACCGTGCCGTGCGCCAGCATCCGCTGCACCCCGCGTCGCGCGCTCGCGCCGAGGCGCGCGGGATCGCTGCGGAAGATCTCCCGCGCCCGCGCCCCGACGATGGGCTCGGTGCCGAGCACGTCGGCCTCGCGCGGGTCGGGGTGGTAGGTGGCCTCCAGCAGCTCCGGGCCGTACGGGTTCAGCAACCCCGGGGTGAGGATGCCGGGCCAGCGCCGCACCCTCGCCCGGGGCTCGGCGGCGACCAGTTCCTCGTACGGGCCGACGGCGGCGAGGGACGCGCCGTCGACCAGAACAGCCGTCTCGGGAGACCGCTCGGCGAGGTGAAGTGTCAGCACGGCGGCCCTAGTTGGACGTCAGCAGCTTCAGCTCGGGGTGCGCCGTACCGCCCTCGATCGCCGTCGAGGAGATGTGCGACACGACCCGCTCGTCGACGGGGTCGTTCGCCGGGTCGTCGTGCACGACGAGGTGCTCGTACGTCGTCGCACGCTGAGCCGGGGTGCGCCCCGCCTTGCGGATCAGGTCGATGATCTCCAGCCGGTTGGAGCGGTGCTTGGCACCGGCGGAGGACACGACGTTCTCCTCCAGCATGATCGAGCCGAGGTCGTCGGCGCCGTAGTGCAGGGAGAGTTGGCCCACCTCCTTGCCCGTGGTCAGCCAGGAGCCCTGGATGTGCTGGACGTTGTCGAGGAAGAGGCGGGCGATCGCGATCATCCGCAGGTACTCGAACAGCGTGGCCTGCGTGCGGCCCTTCAGGTGGTTGTTCTCGGGCTGGTAGGTGTACGGGATGAAGGCGCGGAAGCCGCCCGTACGGTCCTGCACGTCCCGGATCATCCGCAGGTGCTCGATGCGCTCGGCGTTGGTCTCGCCCGTTCCCATGAGCATGGTCGAGGTGGACTCGACGCCGAGCTTGTGCGCGATCTCCATGATCTCCAGCCAGCGCTCGCCGCTCTCCTTGAGCGGGGCGATGGCCTTGCGCGGCCGCTCGGGCAGGAGCTCGGCGCCGGCGCCGGCGAAGGAGTCGAGGCCGGCCGCGTGGATGCGGGTGATGGCCTCCTCGACCGACACCTTCGAGATCCGGGCCATGTGCTCGACCTCGCTCGCCCCCAGGCTGTGGATGACGAGCTCGGGGAACTCCTTCTTGATGGCGGCGAAGTGCTTCTCGTAGTACTCGACGCCGTAGTCCGGGTGGTGGCCGCCCTGGAACATGATCTGGGTGCCGCCGAGTTCGACGGTCTCCGCGCAGCGGCGCAGGATGTCGTCCAGATCCCGCGTCCAGCCCTTGGCGGTGTCCTTCGGCGCGGCGTAGAAGGCGCAGAACTTGCACGCCGTGACGCACACGTTCGTGTAGTTGATGTTGCGCTCGATGATGTACGTCGCGATGTGCTCGACGCCCGCGTACTTGCGGCGGCGTACGGCGTCGGCGGCCGCCCCGAGCGCGTGCAGCGGGGCGTCGCGGTAGAGGTCGAGCGCCTCTTCGGGGGTGATGCGTCCACCCGCCGCGGCACGGTCGAGCACGGACTGCAGGTCGGCCTTCTCGGTCACCGGGGCGTCCCTTTCGTCGGGTTGTGGACAGACCGAACCAGCCTACGCCAGCGCCCGGGTACCCCCGACCTCAGGCGGCGTACGCGCCGATCAGGACACCCGCGAAGGCGCCGGCGACGAGGAACGGCCCGAACGGGATCGCCGATGTGCGCCCCGCCCGCCGGGCGACGACGAGGGCCCCGCCGTACAGCGCTCCCAACAGGAAGCCCGCGAAGGCGCCGAGCAGGACGGTGGCCCACCCGTACCAGCCGAGGACGGCCCCCATCCCGAGCGCCAGCTTCACGTCACCGAAGCCCATGCCGCCGGGGTTGACGAGGAACAGCACGAGGTAGCCGCCGCCGAGCGCGAGGGCGCCGTACAGCGCGGTGAGCCAGTGCCCGGCATGCTCGGGTACGAGGGCGGCCAGGGCCAGGAGGCCGAGAGTGACGCCCGCGAGGGGCAGCGTCAGCGGGTCCGGCAGCCGCCGTACCCGGATGTCCACGACCGTCAGCAGCACCCCGACGGGCGCGAGGAGCAGCCACACGCCCAACTCGGGCCGGGTACCGGTGGCGAGGGCGAGGGCGGCGCAGACGAGGGCGGTGGCGAGGGAGAGCAGCGGGACACCGGGGCCGTACGACGGCTCGGGGCACCGCCCGCACCACCCCCGCCCGATCCATCCCGGGACCGGATGGCCGCCCGGGCAGGCGTCCCGCCACGGCTCCCCCGACGGGACGGAGAAGCGGTAGGCCGCCCGGGGCAGCAGGGCGCCGGCCACCGCGCCCCACAGCGCGGCGGCGGCGACCAGCGGCAGGTCACTCATCCCCCTCCCCCCTCCTGCGCCTTACGGCTTCAGCAGATCCACCGTCACATCCGCCGGGAAGCCGGTCGTCGGGCCCACCCGGCGGGCGAACTCCGCGACGGCCGCCAACTGCGGCCGGCCGAACCGGAAGTCGAGGGTCGTGAAGTACTGCTCCAGGACCCGCTCGTCGAAGGCCTCCCAGCGGGAAGCCTGTTCGGCGACCTTGCCGACCTCCTCCAGGGAGAGATTGCGGGAGGACAGGAACGCCTCGTGCACCTGACGGGTGATCACCGGCTCACGCTCCACGTACTCGCGCCGCGCCGCCCACACCGCGAAGACGAACGGCAGCCCCGTCCACTCCTTCCACAGCGTGCCGAGATCGTGTACCTCCAGCCCGTAGCGCGGGCCGTCGAGCAGGTTGGCCCGCAGCGCCGCGTCCCCGATGAGGACCGCCGCGTCCGCCTCCTGCATCATCAGGCTCAGGTCGGGCGGGCACCGGTAGTAGTCCGGCTGTACGCCGAAGCGCTCGGCCAGCAGCAGCTGGGCGAGGCGTACCGAGGTGCGCGAGGTCGAGCCGAGGGCGACGCGGGCGCCGTCCAGCCGGTCCAGCGGAACCTGCGAAACGATCACGCAGGACATGACCGGGCCGTCGCAGCCCACCGCGATGTCGGGAAAGGCGACCAGGTCGTCCGCATTCCGGAGGAACTCGACGAGCGTGATGGGCCCGATGTCGAGATCCCCCCGCACCAACTGCTCGCTGAGCTTCTCCGGGGTGTCCTTGGTCAACTCGAAGTCGAGGAGGGTGCCGGTTCTCGCGAGCCCCCAGTACAGGGGCAGGCAGTTGAGGAACTGGATGTGGCCGACGCGCGGCCGGGTGCGAGAAATGTCCACATCGCGAGACTAGACCCCGTGGAGTACGGTGCCGGGACCGACCCCGCCGTCAACTCACTCACCGGGACGTTCAAACATCCGGGTGACGTGATCTTGACCGCTATTGCTTTCGGCTGTCCGCATGCTAGGCTCGCCGCAAGTTGCAGTTTGGTTTCCCTTGCAGTACAGAGCCTGCGGAGCATGTGACCGCGGGCTCTCGTCGTTTTCAGACATATGCAGTTGTGCGGCTTTGTTTCACACTTGCAGGTTCTGGAGCAGGGCAACCCTTTGGGCCCAAGGAGGGCTTATGGCTACCGGAACCGTGAAGTGGTTCAACGCCGAAAAGGGCTTTGGCTTCATCGCCCAGGAAGGCGGCGGCCCGGACGTCTTCGTTCACTACTCCGCGATCAACGCCTCTGGCTTCCGCTCCCTCGAGGAGAACCAGCAGGTGAGCTTCGACGTCACGCAGGGTCCGAAGGGCCCGCAGGCGGAGAACGTCACGCCGGTCTGATCGCAGACTGAAGCAGTACCCAAGGAGCCCCGCGCCATCCGGCGACGGGGCTCCTGCCTTTTGTTCCGCACCACCATTCGGTGAATTCTCCCGGAACAGTTCGCGCGATCCTTTCCGCGCGATTCCGTGCGCGATTCCGCGCCTCGCACGCGCCGGCCGCGCGACCGATCGGCTCACACGTGCTGCATGACGAGCACGAAGGTCGTGCCGGGTGCCAGCGCCTCGTACAAGTGCGGCACATCCCCGCGATACGTCAGGTAATCCCCCGGTCCGAGTTCGACCGTCTCCCCGCGCGGGCCGGCCTTCACCTTGCCGGTGCTCACGATCAGATGCTCGACCGTCCCCGGAATATGTGGTTCCGATTCCCGGGCCGCCCCCGGCTCCGCCCGCAGGTGGTAGATGTCGCGCCGGGCGCCCGGCGGGCTCGCCGACAGCAGAGTGGCGACGTAGTTGGCCTGTTCCGAGGCGACCGTCGCGCCCTCGCCCGCGCGGATCACCCGCACCGTCGACGCGGGCGGCTCGACCAGCACGCTGAACGGCACACCGAGGGCCACTCCCAGCGCCCAGATCGTCTCCATGCTCGGATTCCCGCTGCCCGCCTCCAGTTGCGACAGCGTGGACTTCGCGATGCCGGCCCGCTTGGCCAGCTCGGACAGGGACAGACCGGCACGGGTGCGCTCGCGCTTCAGGGACGCGGCGATCCAGTCGAGGGGGAGCCGGGAGGGCGGGGGCACGGCGTCGGACATGTCGTTCGCTCCATCGGTACGATCGTTCGCCTTGACGAACCAGGCGGTTGGTGTTCATTGTAGAAAACATGCGTTCGCTACTCCGAACACCGCTGGTGAGCGACACGGCCCGCCCGCTGGTCCGCGACAGCTCGCTCGTCTGGCTGGCCTGCGCCGTCGTCGGCGTGTCCTTCGGCGCCGTGTCCGTGGCGGGCGGGCTGCCGGTGTGGGTTCCGGTGCTGATGTCGGTGCTGGTGTACGCGGGCTCGGCCCAGTTCAGCGCGGTCGGCGTCCTCATCGCCGGGGGCGGCCCGCTGGCCGCGGCGGCCACCGGCCTGCTCCTCAACACCCGTACGGCCGCCTTCAGTCTGGCGGTGGCCGAGATCCTCGGCCCCGGCCGGGCGGCGCGCTTCCTGGGCGCCCACCTGGTGACCGACGAGACCGTCGCCTTCGCTCTCGCCCAGCCGGATCCCCTGCGGCGCCGGGTCGCCTTCTGGGTCTCCGGACTCGGCCTGTTCGCCGCGTGGAACGCCGGGGTGCTGTGCGGGGCCTTCGCGGGAAGCGCGCTCGGCGACACGGCGACGTACGGGCTCGACGCCGCCTTCCCGGCCGTCCTCGTGGCCCTGGTACTGCCCGCCCTGCGCACGGACGGCGGCGTCCGGCGGTCCGCGCTGCTCGGTGCGGTGGTGGCGCTGGCGGCGACGCCCTTCGTGCCGGCCGGGGTGCCGGTGCTGGCGGCGCTCGGCGGCCTGCTCCTCCACGGACGCGGCGGGCGGCCCGGCGAGAAGGCCGACGGTGGGAGCGCGGCACGCGAGGAGGGTGCCGTATGAGCGCGACCGTGGCCGTGATCCTGGCGCTGGCCGTCGGGACGTACGCCTTCCGGCTGGTGGGGCCCATGCTGCACGGTCGGCTGGACGTCCCGGCCCGCGTGCAGGAGTTGGCGTCGGCCGGGGCGGTCGTCCTGCTCGTGGCGCTGCTGGCGACCGGTGCGCTGACCCAGGGCGGGGGCTTCGCGGGCTGGGCCCGTCCGGCCGGGGTGCTGGTCGGCGGCGTACTGGCGTGGAGGCGGGCACCGTTCGCGGTGGTGGTGTTGGGGGCGGCGGGGACCACGGCGCTGGCGCGGATGGCGGGTGCGGCGTGAACGGCCGCTGCCGCTGGTGGTGTTGGGCCGGGCGGTCTGTCCGTGGCCCCCGCTACGGTCTGCGGCCATGACCGACGCCGAGTTCCTCACCGCCACCCGCTCCTTCTACGACGCCGTCGCCGACGACTACGCCGACCGCTTCCGGGACGATCTCACCGCCAGGCCGCTGGAGCGGGCCGTGCTCGGTACGTTCGCCGCACTCGTCGGTGACGGCACGGTGGCCGATCTCGGGTGCGGGCCGGGCCGCACCACCGCGCGCCTCGCCTCGCTCGGCCTGTCGGTGTTCGGGCTCGACCTGTCGGCGTCGATGCTGGCGATCGCCCGGCGCGAGAACCCCGACCTGCGGTTCGAGCAGGGCTCGATGCTGGATCTGGACCTCCCGGACGGCGGGCTGGCCGGGGTGCTCTGCTGGTACTCCTCCATCCACACCCCGGTGGAACGACTGCCCGGCCTCTTCGCGGAGTTCCACCGGGTCCTCGCGCCCGGCGGCACCCTCCTGCTCGGCTTCCAGGTAGGCGACGCACCGCGCCGCTACGACAACCCGTGGGGCCACGCCGTCTCCCTGGACTTCCTGCGACGCCGGCCGGAGGACATGGCACGGCTGCTGACCGAGGCCGGTTTCGCCCTCTACTCCCGCACCGTGCGCGAACCGGACGAGGCGCTCGGGGAGTCGGTCCCCCAGGCCTTCCTGCTCGCCCGGCGCCCCGGAACGCCGAGCGCTTCGTGAAGCCGAACGGTTCTTGACGGCTTCTTCATGGGAACTTCAAAGGCTCCTCCCTACAGTCGTCGCCACCCGGCCGGGGAGGGCGGGGTGACAACGACTGCAGGGGGAGTCCGATGGCCCGGATGACGACGAGTGCGCGGCCACGCGGCGCGGCCCGGATGTGGCTGGCCGGGCTGGCGTCGGTGGTGGCGCTGACGGTGGCCGGGTGCGGCGACGGGAACGGCGACGAGGTCGCCTCCGCGGGCAAGGCCACGGCCGGAAGCGGCGCCCACGGCGGTGCGAGCGAACTGACCGACTACATCGAGGCGCAGCGCAAGTGGGTCGGATGCCTGCGCGGCGAGGGACTCGACGCGCCCGACCCGGACGCACAGGGCCGGGTCGACCTCGGCGACCAGTCCAAGTGGAAGCGCGACCCCAAGGCGCTCAAGGCGCAGGAGAAGTGCGCGAAGCTCAGCGTGCCCGTCCCGCAGAGCGTCGAGAAGGCGCAGCGGCCCGAGCTGTCGGCGGCCGAGAAGAAGAAGAACGAGCAGTACGCGCGCTGTATGCAGGAGCACGGCGCTCCCGACTTCCCGGACACCGGCCCGGACGGCCATTTCATGGACGTCACCTGGGACTCGACGTCGGCGGGGGCCAAGCGGGCGACGCGCCAGTGCGCGTCGATCATCGGCGTCCCGACCGACGCGCCCCCGGCCAAGGGCTGACGGGACGGAACGACGGTGGACGTCATGAACGACGCCGGCCGGGAGCGCACCGCGGGGCACGACGGCCCCGCGGCCCCCGGTGACGACTACGGCGACAGCTACGAGGACAGCCTCCGCCCGGGCAGGCGCCGCCGCGGCCCGCTGTTCGTCGCGGGCGGTTTCCTGCTGGTGACGGTGGTCGGCGTGGTCGGCGCCCTCGGCCTGGGCGGAGGCGGCTCGGACGACGCCGGGGCCCCGGGCCGCAGCAGCCGGGTCGTCCGGGTCACCCGGGACACGCTGACCGACCAGACCGAGGTGGACGGCGAGCTCGGCCACGGCCCCGAAGTGCCGTTCCCGGTGAAGGCGGAGGGCACGGTGACCTGGCTCCCGGCCACGGGCAGGACCGTACGGCGCGGCGAGGCCGTGCTGCGGGTCGACGACCGGCCGGTGGTGCTGCTGTACGGGAGCCTGCCCATGTACCGGGAGCTGGGAATCACCCGGGAATCCCCGCAACCGCGGGACGCGAACCCGGCGGAAGAATCGGCGAGTTCGAGTGCCAAGGGGGAAGCGGACACGGAATCGGCGCCCCCGCAGCCGACCCGACGGGCGGCGGCCCCGAGGCCCCTGCACGGCATGGACGTCAAGCAGTTCGAGGCCAATCTCAGCGCCCTCGGATACTCGGGCTTCACCGTCGACGAGACGTACACCGAACTGACCGCGAACGCGGTCAAGCGCTGGCAGAAGGACCTGGGGCTGCCGCAGACCGGCCGGGTCGGCATCGGTGACGTCGTCTACGCGCCCGGTGCGGTGCGCGTCGCGGGCACGAGCGCCCGGATCGGCGACAGCCCCGGCGGCAGCCCGGTGAGCTACACCAGCACCTCGCGCATGGTCACCGTGAACGCCCGGGCCGACGACACGAACTGGGCGCAGCGCGGCAACAAAGTCACCGTGGATCTGCCGGACGGGCATTCGATCAAGGGCACGGTGGCCAGCCTGGGCACGGACGCGAGCGCGGCCGAGGGCGGAGGCGGTGGCACGGAGGGCGGCGACGCCGGGTCCAACGCGGGCTCGGGGGACGGCGGGACCGGGCCCGGGTCCGGAGGCAAGTCCGCCACCGTCTCCGTCGTGATCGTCTTCGCCGACCGGGACGCGCTGGGCCGGCTGCAGAGCGGCCCGGTCGGCGTCCGCTATGTGACCAGGCAGCGCAAGGACGTGCTGACCGTCCCGGTCGCCGCGCTGACCGCGCTCGCCGAGGGCGGCTACGGCCTCGAACTCGCCCCGGCCGAGCACCGAGGCGGCGACGGGGCCGACGGATCGGGCACGTACGTCCCCGTGAAGACCGGCCTGTTCGCGGACGGCAAGGTCGAGGTGAGCGGCCCCCGGGTGCACGAGGGCATGAAAGTGAGAATCCCCAAGTGACCCGGATGACCCGAGGAGCCAACGGGGCCCATGGCAGCCAAGCGACTCAAGTGCCCGCACCCGTCGTCGAGTTCACGGGCGTGTCGAAGGTCTACGCCGGCGGTGTCACGGCGGTCGGCGGGGTCGACCTGACGATCTCGCAGGGCGAACTGGTCTGTGTCGTCGGCCCGTCGGGGTCGGGCAAGTCCACGATGCTCCACCTCATGGGCACCCTGGACCGGCCGTCCGACGGCCTGATCGCGATCGACGGTCACGAGATCGCGGGGCTGTCCGACCGCGAGGTCTCCGCGCTGCGGGCGCAGCGGATCGGCTTCGTGTTCCAGCAGTTCCATCTCGCCGTCGGCGTGCCCGTGCTGGACACCGTCGCCGACGGTCTGCTGTACGCGGGCGTGCCGCTGCGCGAGCGCCGGCGCCGGGCGGCCCGGGCGCTGGCCCGGGTGGGGCTCAGCCACCGGCTGCACCATCTCCCCCACGAACTCTCCGGCGGCGAGCGGCAGCGCGCGGCGGTCGCCCGCGCGGTGATCGGGGAACCGGCGCTGCTGCTGGCCGACGAGCCGACCGGCAACCTCGACTCGGCGTCCGGCGCCGCGGTGCTGGCCCTGCTGCGGGAGCTGCACGCCTCCGGCACCACGGTCGTGGTCATCACGCACGACCGGGAGATGGCCGAGGTGTTCGACCGCCGGGTGGAGATGCGGGACGGACGGATCGTCGCCGACACGGGCGGAGGCAGTCCTCGTACGACGGACACCACAGGCACGACGGACACCACTGACGCCACGGACATCACAGACACCACAGCCGTGTCCGGAGCGCAGGGATGAGCGGGGAGGGACGGCGCGCGGCCGTCGCATTGCGTCCGGCCCGGCTGCGGCCCGCCGACCTGGTCCGGCTCGGCGGCACCGGGCTGCGCACCCGGCCGCTGCGGGTGTTCCTGTCCGCGCTGGGCATCGCGATCGGGGTGGCCGCGATGGTCGCCGTGGTCGGCATCTCCAGCTCCAGCCGGGCCGAAGTCGACCGCAGACTGGACGCGTTGGGCACCAACATGCTGCGCGTCGCGCCCGGCCAGGCGCCCGACGGCACGACGACCCGGCTGCCCCGCGAGGCGGCGGCGATGATCCGGAACATCGGTCCCGTACGGCAGGTGGCGGCGACCGGCGAGGTCAAGGGCGCCGCGGTCTACCGTAACGAGCACATCCCCGCGGGCCGGACCAGCAGCGTCGAAGTCGCGGCCGCGGACGCAGAGTTGCTGCCCGCAATCGGCGGCGAAGTGCGGATCGGGCGGTGGCTGGACCAGGCGCCGGAGGAGTACCCGACGGTGGTGCTCGGCGCGCAGGCGGCCCGCCGCCTCGACGTCTACACGCCGGGGACCCGGCTGTGGCTGGGCGGCACGTGGTTCTCCCTGGTGGGGGTGTTGCACCCGGTGCCGCTGGCGCCGGAGATCGACAACACTGCGCTGGTCGGCCGGCAGGCGGCGCGGACGTACCTCGGGTTCGACGGGCATCCGTCCACCGTGTACGTCCGTGCCCGCGACGACCGTGTCCAGGCGGTCCGCGCCGTCCTCGCGGCCACGGCGAACCCCGAGAAGCCGGGCGGTGTCCTCGTCTCCCGGCCCTCCGACGCGCTGGCCGCGCGGGAGGCCACCGAGTCCACGCTCACCGGGCTGCTGCTGGGGCTCGGCTCGGTCGCGCTGCTCGTGGGCGCGGTCGGGGTCGGCAACACCATGGTGATCTCGGTTCTGGAGCGGCGCCCGGAGATCGGCCTGCGCCGTGCGCTGGGGGCGACCAGCGGCCAGATCCGCGGCCAGTTCGTCGCGGAGGCGCTGCTGCTGTCCGCGCTGGGCGGCCTGGGCGGCACGGTCCTGGGCACCGCGATCACCGCCGGTTTCGCCGCCGTACGAGGCTGGCCCACCGAGGTCCCGGTGTGGGCGACGGCCGCGGGAATCGCCGTCACCCTGGTGATCGGTGCGCTGGCCGGCCTGTATCCGGCGGTACGGGCGGGGCGGCTGGCCCCGACCCAGGCGCTGGCCGGACCCTGACGGTCGGCGCCCGCCCGCCGACGGGGGTCAGCCGTCGGCGTCGACCGCCGCCAGCGTCACCGTGAAGGTCGTGCCCACGCCCACCCTGCTGGTGACCTCGATCGTGCCTGCGTGGTCCGTCACGATCTGGCGGGCGATGGACAGGCCCAGGCCGCTGCCCCCGGTCGTACGGCCACGGGACGGGTCCGCGCGCCAGAAGCGGTCGAAGAGGTGGGGCAGGTCCGCGGGGGCGATGCCCTTGCCGGTGTCCCGTACCCGGAGGACCGCCGAGGCGCCGCGCCGGGTGACGGCCAGGGTCACCGAGCCGCCCGGCGCGGTGGCGCGCAGCGCGTTGCCGACCAGGTTGCCGACCACCTGCCGCAGGCGGTCGGCGTCGGCGTCGGCGTACACCGGCCCCTCCGCCTCCACCCGCAGGGCCACGCCCACGGCCTCCGCCTGGGCGCGGTGCGCGGTGCGGGCGTTCTCCAGCAGCTCCCCGAGCTCGACGACGGCCCGGTGGTAGGTGAGCGCGCCCGCCTCGGCCAGCGCCAGGTCCTGCAGGTCGTCCACGATCCGCTGCTGGAGCATCACCTCCTCGTGCAGCGAGTCGAGCAGCTCGGGGGTGGGGGCGACGACCCCGTCGCGCAGCGCCTCCAGGTAGCCGCGCAGGTTGGCCAGCGGGGTGCGCAGTTCGTGGGCGATGTCGCCGGTGAGCCGGCGCTGGCGTTCCTCGGCGGACTGGAGGGAGTGGGCCATGCGGTTGAACGTACGGCCGAGTTCGGCGATCTCGTCCCGCCCGGACACCGGCACGCGCCGGTCCAGTTCCCCCTCGCCCAGTCCCCGGGCGGCCGCGGTGAGCGCCCGGACCGGGCGGAGCACGGCCCGGCTGAGCAGCAGCGCGCCGAGGACGGCGGCGAGGGCGACGCCGCCCGCGACGGCGGCGGTGGGCGCGACGGCGAGCCCGGCCGGCACCTCGTCCCGGACGCCGAGGCGCACCTGGAGGCGCGGGGGTGCGACGGAGGCGGTCCGCTCGGCGAAGACCCGCCGCAGACACGCGGCGAGCTCCCGGTCGGCCGCGCACGCGGAGGCCGCGGCATGATCCTGCGCGACCGGGGCCGCCGGGGAGTCGCCGGGTGCGCGGCACTGGGCCGGCCGCCGGTCCCCACTGACCCGGGGGACGCCGTTGCCGCCCGGCCGGGCGGTCACCCTTGCCCCGGCCCGGGTCAGGCACGCCGCGTAGGTGGCCGCCGCCCGGTACTCGCCGATCGCGGCCACCGTGGTCTTGACCGAGGCCAACGGCACTTTGTCCGCGGGCAGTCGCAGCCGCGGCCGCGGGTCCACGAGGACCGGGGGCTGGCCGCTGACCGGGCGGGGCGTGCGGCCGGCCAGGGCGTCGGAGTCGGCGAGCAGGGCGTCGTTCTCGGTGGCGACCCGGATGCGCTGGCCGGTGTCCCTCGCCAGTTCGCGTACGGTCGGCGCGAGCCCGTCCCACGTGCCGTGCGCGTATCCGTAGGACCGCAGGACCTCGGTGATCCGCGCGGTCTCCTGGCGCCCGGCGGTGACGGACTCCTCGACCTGGTTGGTGGCCTGCCGCAGGGTGAGCCAGGCGGTCGCGGCGGTGGCCACCAGCGCGATCAGGACGAGCACCCCGAGCACGCGCAGCCGCAGGCTCACGGTCCGCCCCCGGCCGGGTCGGCCAGCCGGTAGCCGCGTCCGTAGACGGTCTCGACGTACCGCGCTCCGCCGCCGCCCTTCTCCAACTTCCGCCGCAGGTTCATCACATGGGCGTCGACCGTCCGCTCCAGGACGTATCGGTCGAAGCCGAAGACCCGATCGATGATCTGCGCCCGGGTGAACACCCGCCCCGGCTCCGCCGCGAGCACGCTCAGGATCGCGAACTCCTTGCCGGTGAGGGCAACTTCCCGCGCTCCCGCCCTGACCTCGAAGCGGGCCAGGTCGACCTCCAGATCGCCGACGGTGTGGACGGTGACCTCGCCGCCGCCCGCCGACCGGGCCCGCGCCCTGCGCAGCAACGCCCGAACCCGGGCCGTGAGTTCACGCGGGCTGTAGGGCTTGGTCATGTAGTCGTCGGCCCCCAGGTCCAGGCCGAGCAGCATGTCCTCCTCCGTGCTGCGAGCGGTCAGCAGCAGGATCGGCACCTGGGACTCGGCGCGCAGGACGCGGCAGACGTCGAGCCCGTCGACGTTCGGCATCATCACGTCGAGCACGACGAGGTCGGGCAGGGAGGTCCGGGCCCGGTCGATCGCGGCGCGCCCGTCGGCCACGACCTGGACCTCGTTGCCCTCTCGTTCCAGATAGATCCGGATCAGTTGCGCTTGTTTCACGTCGTCTTCGGCGACGAGTATGCGGGCCCCCAACGCGATTCCCCTTTCCCCGGACTTCCCCGGAATTCCTCGGCCCACCGGCCGCCTCTCCCGGGAACCCTCGATCCGGAATTCAGAAATCCGCCCGAAGATCACGGCAGAGATCCGGCCACCTGCGCATTCCCGCCCAGGGTTGCCTCCCGACGGAAATCACCACAGGAATGTCCGATTCCCCCTTGAAAACACTTCCGGCCGTGCCTGATCGGTTCCGGACATCTTCCGGCGGAATCATTTCTTCACCGCCGTCGTGCGCTGAATCGTACTCGTGCCACCCGCATCCCGGGCACCGCGAGTGGCCACCAGCGCACTACAGACAACGACGATGGGGGTTTCGATGAAGCGTCGATTCGCAGCAGTCCTACCGGCGCTCGTGGCGGTGGCCGCGAGTATTCCGATCGCGCTGGCCACCACCCCGGCCTCGGCCGCCGCCTCCTGCGGCACGGGCGTCGCCGACAAGGACGGCAGCGCCTGGAACAAGACGGCCAACGGCGCGAACGAGCGCAGCGGCTCCAGTACCGGCTGCGGCATCAACGGCGTCGCCTACAACACGCAGCGCCTCGACTATCACTGCTTCACCGTCGCGGGTGACTACACCTGGACGTACCTGAGGAACGACAGCACGGGCGTGTACGGCTGGGTCCGCGACGACCTGCTGAGCGACTACGGCAGCAGCGTGTACTGCGGCTTCTGACGCTCACGCCGCGCAACGCCGTAGTACCTCGCACAGCACCATTCGAAAAAAGGGCAGGGGCGGCCTCGACCGGGGCCGCCCCTACCCGGTGTATCCCGCGTACAGACCCTTCACCTCCACCGCGAAGTCCCGCATGATCTGCTCGCGCCGCAATTTCATCGACGGGGTCAACTGACCCGCCTCCTCGGTGAAGTCGACGGGGAGTACGGCGAAGTCGCGGATGGACTCCGGGCGGGACACCAACTGGTTGGCCTCGTCGATCGCCTGCTGCAGCACCTCCCGCAACGCCTCGTTGGTGACGAGGAGTTCGGGCGGCACCGGATGCTTGCCGTTCATCCGGCGCCAGTGGGTGATGCCCTCGGGATCGAGGGTGATCAGGGCTCCGATGTAGGGGCGGCCGTCGCCGACGAGCATGCACTGCGAGATCAGCGGGTGGGAGCGGAGCCAGTTCTCCAGCAGGGCCGGGGCCACCGACTTGCCGCCCGACGTGATCAGCATTTCCTTCTTGCGGCCGGTGATGGTGAGGTAGCCCTTGTCGTCCAGTTCGCCGAGGTCGCCGGTGGCGAGCCAGCCCTCCCGCGTCGCCGGGACCACCCCGCCGGCCTGCGGGTCCCAGTAGCCTCGCAGCACATGCTCGCCGGCGATGAGGATCTCCCCGTCGGCCGCGATGCGGACCCTCGTTCCCGGCAGGGGCCAACCCACCGTTCCCAGCCGGGGTTTCAGGGGTGGCGTCACGGTCGTCGCGCCCGCGGTCTCCGTCAGGCCGTAGCCCTCGAAGACCGTGATGCCGGCGCCGGCGTAGAAGGCGGCGAGGCGGCGGCCCAGCGGGGAGCCGCCACAGATGACGTGCCGGACACGGCCGCCCAGTGCGGCTCGCATGCGGCGGTAGACCAGCGGGTCGTACAAGGCGCGGCCCGTCTTCAGGGCGGCGTTCGGGCCGCTGCCGGTGCCGGTCTGCCGGGCCTCCACGGCCTCGGCGTAGCGCCGGGCCACTGTCACCGCGCGGTCGAAGTTCGTCAGCTTGCCGTCGGCCTCCGCCCTGGCACGAGCCGTGTTGTAGACCTTCTCCAGCATGTAGGGGATGGCCATCAGGCACGTCGGCCGGAAGGCCGCCAGATCCGGGAGCACGTCCTCGGCCTTGAGGCTCGGGGCGTGGCCGAGCCGCACGCGCGACCGGATGCACGCGATCGCCACCATGCGGCCGAAGACATGGGACAGCGGCAGGAACAGCAGCACCGACGCCTCCTCGCCCGACTTGGACCTGAAGACCGGGTGGAGCAGCTCCATCGCGTTGTCCACCTCGGCGAAGAAGTTGCCGTGCGAGAGCGCGCAGCCCTTGGGGCGGCCCGTCGTGCCCGAGGTGTAGACGAGGGTGGCGAGCGTGGCGGGGCCCAGCATCCCCCGGCGGATGCCGACCTCGGACTCCGGCACCTCCGCGTCGAGTTCGGCGAGGCCGTCCACGTCCCCCTTCTCCATGACCCACACGTGCTTCAGGTCGGGAAGGGTCTCGCGCTCGGGCTCCAGGGCGGCCGCCTGCTCGGCCGTCTCCGTCACCAGGGCCACCGCGCCCGAGTCCTGCAGGATCCAGTGGGTCTGGAAGACGGAGGAGGTGGGGTAGACCGGCACCGTGACGAGGCCGGCCGCCCATGCGGCGAAGTCCAGCAGCGTCCACTCGTACCGCGTACGGGCCATGATGGCGATCCGGTCGCCGGGCATCAGCCCCTCCGCGATCAGCCCCGTCGACACCGCCAGCACCTCCTCGGCGAACCGGGCGGCCGTGACGTCCTCCCAACTGCCGTCCACCGTACGGCGGCTGAGGACCACCGCGTCGGGAGCCGCGTCCGCGTTGTCGAACGGCAGGTCGCCCAGCGACCCACGGGTCACCGGCGGGGCGAACGGCGGTACCGACGCCTCCCGTACGGCCCCGTTCAGGCGCCGCGTCTCCGGCTCGACGAGGATCGCGTCGCCCTCGTAGTCGATGGTCGAGACGGTCGCGCCGACGGGCACGGGGGCGTTCGGGTACGGCGTGGACACGGGCGGCTCCTTGGGCGTGCAGCGGTGAACTGCTTGCTGCATGACGTACGCGCCCCGCATACCGGGGTGTTCACCGGCGGACCACAGAAGGGGTTACCGGCGGTCAGCCACGAGATCGTACGGCGCCGAGGTGACAGGCCTGTGCATGTTCGGGGCTGGTCCGGCACCGGGCGTGTGCAAAATCACGGATTACGTGAGGGCAGTTCACGTTTGTCGCAGGTTCACCGTCACATCGGGACGCCTCCTGCCCCACCATGGACTTACCTCCGGTAACTTCGCGTCGGAGCAAGCACGAGCAAAGCATCCGACCGCATCCGGAACCCCGCGGGAGTTGTACATGGCCGACCGTCACCCGAGCAGCACCGTCGCCCTCACCCGCGCCCCCGCACTCTCCCGGGTGCTCGTCCAGGGCGCCCTGCGCTCCCCGTTCAAGCGACCCCACCCGGAAGCCGGCTTTCCCCGGACCCGGCTGGTACTCCCCGGTGTGCGCGTCGCCCCCGCCCGCCTGGCCGCCTACGCGCGGGTGTGCGGCTTCGACCCCGCCGACGACGCGCTGCCCGTCACCTATCCGCACGTCCTCGGCTTTCCCCTGGCGATGCGCCTGATGAGCGGCCGCGACTTCCCGCTGCCGCTGCTCGGCCTGGTCCACACGTCGATGGAGATCGTCCGGCACACGGCCCTCCCGGCCACCGGGACGTACGACCTCGCCGTGCACGTGGCCGGCCTCGCGCCCCACCGACGCGGAACGCAGGCCACGGTCGTCACGGAGCTCCACAGTGACGGGGGCGAAGACGGCGGCGGGAAGGTCGTATGGGAGTCGCGCAGCACCTATCTCGCGCGGCATCGCACCGGCGCACGGCCGACGGAGCCGACCGGAGAAGCAGGGGAGGCCGGGGGCTCCAGGGAGCCCGGGGAGCCGGGGGAGTCGCTGCCCGCCGTCGCCGAGTGGCGGATTCCCGAGGACATCGGGCGCCGGTACGGGGCCGTCTCGGGGGACCGCAACCCGATCCACCTGCACCCGCTCACCGCCCGCCTCTTCGGCTTCCCCCGGGCCATCGCGCACGGCATGTGGACCGTGGCCCGCTGCCTCGCCGCCCACAGCACGCCCCAAGCGGCCCTGGTGCGGGCGGAGTTCCGCGCGCCGGTGCTGCTTCCGGCCACGGTGGAGTACGCGGCGGACACCGAGGGCCGCTTCGCCCTGCGCGCCGGCGCCACGAGTCGGGAGCGCGTCCATCTGACCGGCGAGGTACGCCCGTCGGCAGCGCCTAGCTAGTCGTCCGGCCGTCGTCGACCGGTGGAGCCCAGGGGCGCCCGTCCAGCAGGTTGCCCAGGCCGGACCAGGCGAAGTTCATCAGGGTCGCCGCCGCCTGCCGCGCCGTGACGTCCGGGGTGCCGTTGGACCAGCCCGCGAGGGACTCCGCCGCGCCCACCAGGGCCTCGGCCAACCCGGCGACCTCGTACTCGGGGACATGGGGATCCCGGCAGGCTTCGCGCGTCGCGGAGACGATCAGCCGGGTCACTAACGCGACCAGCTCCTCGCGCATCGCGGTGACCTCGGCGGCGAAGGGTTCGCCGCCGGTGCGGGCGCGCAGGTGCAGCAGAGACCAGCCGTCGGGGTGCTCGGCGGTGTGCGTGAAGAAGGCCCGCAGTCCGTCCCAGAGTTGACGGTCGACGGGGACGTCGGGCCGGACAGCGGTGCGGACCGCGTCCGTGAGCGCCGCGGCCTCACGGCGGATGCACGTCGCGAACAGGTCGTCCTTCGAGTTCAGGTACAGGTACACCAACGGCTTGGACACGCCCGCGAGTTCGGCGATCTCGTCCATCGACGCGGCCCGGTAGCCCCGCCGCCCGAAGGTCCGTACGGCGGCGTCCAGCATCTGCTGCTCCCGGACCGCCCGCGGCATCCGCTTGGTCTTCACGGCACCCATGGGGCCAGGTTAGTTGGGCCCACGAGGCGCCGGGTGCGGTGACGCGGCCGCGGACGGTCGCGCGGCCGCGGTGATGACGACTCCGATCAGGACGTCTGGCCCTGCGTCCGTGCCGCGTCGTCGGTCAGGTCCTCCTGGTTGCGGCTGGCCTCCAGGTTGGCCTTCGCCCGGTCGACCCGCTGCACGATCCGCGCGGACGCGCGGTCCCGCTCCTTGCGCAGCACCACGAAGCTGATCGGTGCCGAGATCACCATGGCGAGCAGGAGCACCCACAGGAAGTTGGAGGCGCCGAAGCCGCGCGGGAACACGCCGGCGAAGACGAGGCCCCAGACGACGAGGAGGCAGCCCGCGAAGATCCCGAGGCGCATCAGCGTGTAGCGGAGCATCTCAATCCACTCTTCCGTAACAACAGTCCGAACGCCCAAAAGGGGCAACGCCCAGTGAAGCACGCCGGGTGCCGGATCTTGGAGGGGGGTCGGGGGCAGTCACGCGAGGGACAGGACCATCGTGATGTCGTCCCGGTCGTCATCGGGGGCGACACGGATCGCGCCGGGCACCCGGCCGACCTCCCGGTACCCGCAGGCGCCGTAGAACCGCTCCAGGCCGAGCCCGCCCTGGCAGGTGAGCCGGATCGCGTCGACGCCGTCCCACCCGGTCACGGCCTCGGCCGCCGCGGCCAGCAGGTCGCGCCCGTACCCGTTGCCCTGGTGCCGCGGATGCACCATCACCGTGTACAGCCAGACCCAGTGGCGCTTCAGCCGGTTCGTGTTGCGGGCGAGGAACGCCACCGCGGCGACCGCGCCCGCCGCGTCCCGGCCCACCAGCAGCCGCATCCGCCCGTCGGCCATCGCCATGAGGTGCCGCAGCAGCTCGGGGCGTATGTCGTCCACCGTCACCGGCGGCAGGAAGCCGACCGAGCCGGCCGAACCGCCCGCGTTCGAGACGTCGGCCCACAGCGTGAGCACGTCGTCCCGGAGCGCGGGCGAGATCGCCGGGTCCAGCTCGAAGGTCAACGCCACGTCGACGCCACCGGCTGCTCAGACCCGCATCGGCTGCGGCGACTCACGGCGCGCCGGGTCCGGGCCGTCGTACTCGCGGATGATCTCGTAGCGCGTGTTGCGCTCCACCGGCTGGAAGCCCGCGTCACGGATCAGGTCGAGCAGGTCGTCGCGGGTCAGCTTGTTCGGCGTGCCGTAGTTGTCCGCGTCGTGCGTGATCTTGTACTCGACGACCGAGCCGTCCATGTCGTCCGCGCCGTGCTGGAGGGCGAGCTGGGCGGTCTGCACGCCGTGCATCACCCAGAAGACCTTGACGTGCGGGACGTTGTCGAACAGCAGCCGCGAGACCGCGAAGGTCTTCAGCGCCTCGGCGCCGGTCGCCATCTGGGTCCGGGCCTGGAGCTTGTTGCGGACCTTGCCGTCCTGCATGTCGACGAAGTCGTGCTGGTAGCGCAGCGGGATGAAGACCTGGAAGCCGTTCGTCTCGTCCTGCAGCTCACGCAGCCGCAGCACGTGGTCCACGCGGTGGCGGGGCTCCTCGATGTGGCCGTACAGCATGGTGCACGGGGTCTTCAGACCCTTCTCGTGCGCCAGGCGGTGGATGCGGGACCAGTCCTCCCAGTGGGTCCTGTGGTCCACGATGTGCTGGCGGACCTCCCAGTCGAAGATCTCCGCGCCGCCGCCGGTGAGGGACTCCAGGCCCGCGTCGATCAGCTCGTCGAGGATCTCGGAGGCCGACATCCCGGAGATGGTCTCGAAGTGGTGGATCTCCGTGGCCGTGAAGGCCTTGAGCGAGACGTGCGGCAGGGCGGCCTTCAACTCCCGCAGGGAGCGCGGGTAGTAGCGCCACGGGAGGTTCGGGTGCAGGCCGTTGACGATGTGCAGCTCGGTGAGGTTCTCCGACTCCATCGCCTTGGCGAGCTTGACCGCCTCCTCGATGCGCATCGTGTACGCGTCCTTCTCGCCCGGCTTGCGCTGGAAGGAGCAGTAGGCGCAGGACGCGGTGCACACGTTCGTCATGTTGAGGTGACGGTTGACGTTGAAGTGGACGACGTCGCCGTTCTTCCGCGTGCGCACCTCGTGGGCGAGTCCGCCGAGCCATGCCAGGTCGTCCGACTCGTACAGCGCGATGCCGTCCTCGCGGGTCAGCCGCTCGCCGGAGCGGACCTTCTCCTCCAGCTCACGCTTGAGCCCGACGTCCATACCGCTACCTCTTCTTTCTCCCGACAGACTTCGTAAACCGTACTCCCCCGCTCCACCTTGGCAGCGCGGCCGCGCTGCGGTGGAGGAGTGCCTAGACCTCCTCGGGAAGCTCCCCGACGCGGTTCTCCCACTTCGTGGAGAGCACGATCGTCGTACGGGTCCGGGAGACGCCCTTGGTGCCGCTGAGCCGCCGGATGATCCGCTCCAGTCCGTCGACGTCCGCCGCCCGGGCCTTGAGCATGTAGGAGTCGTCGCCCGCGATGAACCAGCAGTCCTCGATCTCCGGCAGGTCCTTCAGCCGGCGCGCCACGTCCTCGTGGTCGGTGGCGTCGGAGAGCGAGATGCCGATGAGGGCGGTGACACCGAGGCCGAGGGAGGCGGCGTCCACGGTGGCGCGGTAACCGGTGATGACACCGGCCGCTTCGAGCCGGTTGATGCGGTCGGTGACGCTGGGTCCCGACAGGCCGACGAGGCGCCCCAGCTCCGCATAGGAGGCCCGGCCGTTCTCCCTCAGGGCCTGGATGAGCTGCCTGTCCACGGCGTCCATGCGATCGAAGCCTTCCACTGAGAGATCCCCCTGGGAGATCTGCAGAGTTCCTGAAGTGACGTGTGCTGCTGACTCGGTGCTGCGTGGTGCAGAGGTGTGCTGGGTGGTGCGGGGTGATGTTGGGTGGTGCGGGGTGATGCTGGGTGGTGCGAGGTGATGCTGAGTCTTGGTGAGGTACCGCGTGCGGCTCACTCGGGCCGTGCGCCGCCGCCGAGTTCGCCCTTCCAGCGGCGGTAGAGCCCGTGCTCGACACCGGCCGCGTCGAGCACGCGTCCGGCGACGAAGTCCACCAGGTCCTGGATGTGGGTGGCCCCCGCGTAGAAGGCCGGCGAGGCGGGCACCACGGACGCGCCGGCGTCGTCCAGGGTCACCAGGTGCCGCAGCGTCTGGCCGTTCAGCGGGGTCTCCCGTACGGCCACGACCAGTGTGCGGCGCTCCTTGAGGGTGACGCTCGCCGTCCGCTGGAGCAGGTCCTTGGAGAGCCCGAGCGCGACACCGGCCACGCAGGCGGTGGAGGCGGGCACGATGATCATGCCCTTCGCGGGGTACGACCCCGAGGACGGCCCGGCCGCGAGATCCCCCGCGTTCCAGTACCGCACCCCGCTGACGTCCGCTTGGAAGGTCCCGGGCTTTCCGTCGGCCCCGCGCGCGAGCCACTCCCGCAGGTCGTCCTGCCAGTGCGCGTCCCGGAAGGAGATGCCCGTCTCGTCGAGCAGCGTGAGCCGCGAGGCCCGGCTGACCACGAGGTCGACGCTCTCCCCCGCGTCCAGGAGCGCACGCAGCACGGCAGCCGCGTAGGGGGTGCCGGACGCCCCGGAAACCCCCACGATCCAAGGCGTGCGCTGCGTTTGTCCTGGGTTCATGGTGTCGAGCCTATCCGGCGGCCCGGCATGGGCGCCGGGCGGCCGGACAGCAAGCCCGCACCCGCGGGGAGCACTTGGCCGTGCGCGGATGCGTCGGGACCGCCCTCGGGTCATCCCCGCCGCGGCGGGGAAAGCGCCCCGTCGGCGCGGTCACCCGGCCGAAGACCGGCCGGACGTCCGCGCCAGGGGCATCCGAACGGACTACACCGTGAGCCCGCGCAGCAGAAGGTCGATCAGCGCGCAGACGAAGAGGCTGATGCCGATGAAGCCGTTGGTCGTGAAGAACGCCCTGTTGAGGCGGGACAGGTCGTGCGGGCGGACGATCCGGTGCTCGTAGACGAAGGCACCGGCGACGATGGCCAGGCCCAGCCAGAAGAAGGCGCCCGCGCCGGTGGCCAGCGCGTACCAGACGAACAGGCCCGTCGTGATCATGTGGCAGACCCGGGCTCCCCAGATGGCCGCCGGGATGCCGAAGCGGGCCGGGACCGACAGCACGCCGTGCTCGCGGTCGGCCTCGACGTCCTGGCAGGCGTAGATCAGGTCGAAGCCGCCGATCCAGATGCCGACCGCGAGGCCCAGGATCAGCGCGTCCCAGGACCACTGGCCGCTGATCGCCAGCCAGCCGCCGATCGGGCCCATCGCCTGGGCGAGGCCGAGGATGGCCTGCGGGAAGTTCGTGAAACGTTTCCCGTACGGATAGACCACCATCGGGATCACCGCGACGGGGGCGAGGGCCAGGCACAGCGGGTTCAGCAGGGCCGCCGCGCCGAGGAAGATCGCGAGCGCGATCAGCGCGCCCGTCCAGGCGTGCCGGACCGACATGGCGCCGGTGACCAGCTCACGCTGGGCGGTGCGCGGGTTACGGGCGTCGATCTCGCGGTCGATGATCCGGTTGACGGCCATCGCGAAGGTGCGCAGGCCCACCATGCAGATGGTGACCAGGAGCAGCTTGGCCCAGTGGATGTGCTTGTCCCACTCGTACATCGCGGTCAGCGAGGCGATGTAGGCGAAGGGCAGCGCGAAGACGGAGTGCTCGATCATCACCAGGCGCAGGAACGCCTTGGTGCGTCCCGGCTGCGCAATCGCTGCGGAGGCGCTGCTCACAGTCCGTACTCCTTCCAGCGGCGGTCGACCATCGTCGCCGTGTCGGGGTCGGACAGGACCATGTCCGGCCAGCCCCCGTCCCTCGTGTAGCCCTCCTCGGGCCACTTCTTCGTCGCGTCGATACCCGCCTTGCCGCCCCAGAACTGCTGGTAGGAGGCGTGGTCGAGGTGGTCTACGGGACCTTCGGCGACCGTGAGGTCCCGGGCGTAGTCCGTGTTGCCCAGGGCCCGCCAGGCGACCTCGTGCAGATCGTGGACGTCGCAGTCGGAGTCGACGACCACGATCAGCTTGGTCAGGGACATCATGTGCGCACCCCAGATCGCGTGCATCACTTTCTGGGCGTGTTTGGGGTACTTCTTGTCGATCGAGACGATCGCGCAGTTGTGGAAGCCGCCGGCCTCGGGCAGGTGGTAGTCCACGATGTCCGGGACGATGACCTTGAGCAGCGGCAGGAAGAACCGCTCGGTCGCGCGGCCCAGCGGTCCGTCCTCGGTCGGCGGGCGCCCCACGACGATCGACTGGAGCAGCGGCCGCCTGCGCATCGTCACGCAGTCGATCTTCAGCGCCGGGAACGGCTCCTGCGGCGTGTAGAAGCCGGTGTGGTCGCCGAACGGCCCCTCCGGCAGCATCTCGCCGGGCTCCAGCCAGCCCTCCAGGACGACCTCGGCGTTCGCCGGCACCTGCAGGGGCACCGTCTTGCAGTCGACCATCTCGATCCGCTTGCCCGCGATGAACCCGGCGAAGAGGTACTCGTCGATGTCACCGGGCAGCGGGGCGGTGGAGGCGTACGTCACCGCGGGCGGGCAGCCGAAGGCGATGGCGACCGGGAGCCGCTCGCCGCGGCGCGCGGCCACCTGGTAGTGGTTCCGGCTGTCCTTGTGGATCTGCCAGTGCATGCCGATGGTGCGCTTGTCGTGGCGCTGGAGGCGGTAGAGCCCGAGGTTGCGGACACCCGACTCGGGGTCCTTGGTGTGGGTGAGCCCCAGGTTGAAGAAGGAGCCGCCGTCCTGCGGCCAGGTGAACAGGGCCGGGAGCCGCTCCAGGTCCACCTCGTCGCCGTGCAGGACGACCTCCTGCACCGGGGCGTTGTCGGACTTGACCTTCTTCGGCGGCACGTGCGCCATCGCGCCGAGCTTGCCGAACGCCTCGCGCATGCCCATGAAGCCGTGCGGCAGCTCGGGCTTCAGCAGCCCGCCGATCTTCTCGCTGATCTCGCCGTACGACTTCAGGCCCAGGGCCTTGAGCAGGCGCCGGTCAGTGCCGAACACGTTCATCGCGAGGGGCATCGAGGAGCCCTTCACGTTCTCGAAGAGCAGCGCCGGTCCGCCGGCCTTCTGCACCCGGTCGACGATCTCCCCGACCTCAAGGTACGGATCGACCTGAACCTTGATGCGCTTGAGGTCTCCGTCGCGTTCCAAAGCCCTCAGCAGGGAGCGAAGATCGTCATAAGCCATGCGCCCCAGTATCGCCGACGAATCCCCGTGTCCACGCGAGCGCCCCCGCCCGGCCGGAGGTTCGGGGGGTCGTCCCCCCGGGATGCGCGGCCGCCACCCGCTACCCTGACCCGGTCATCGGGCCCTGGCCCGGTCTGTCACTGTCTCGTGGGGGGATCGCGTCACCATGATCAGGTATGTGCCCTACCTGCTCGTCCTGGCCCTGTGGATCTACGCCTTCATCGACTGCCTGAACACCCCCGAGGAGCAGGTGCGCGGGCTGCCGAAGGTGGTCTGGGTGATCATCATCCTGCTCTTCGGCGAGGTGCTGGTCGGCCCCATAGCGTGGCTCGTCGCGGGCAAGGCGCGCCACGCCCCGGCCGGGCGTACAGGCTCCACGCCCTCCGAGTGGCATCGCAACCACCGCACGGACTACGTCGCCCCCGACGACAACCCGGAGTTCCTCCGGTCCCTGAAGGAAGAGAACAAGAAGGACGAGGCCCTGCTCAAGGACTGGGAGGCCGACCTCCGCCGCCGCGAGGAGGAGCTGCGCCGCCGGGAGCGGGGCGAGGGGCAGCAGGCCGACTGACGCCGGCCGCGACTGCGTTCCCCGCGGGCGCTAGGGTCTTTCGTTTGGATCAGGCCGGATCAGGGAGCGGGGTCTGGTGCGTGCAACTGCAAGGCGGAGGAGGGCGTCGACGCGATGGGGGTCCCCCCTGCTCGAGCGCAGCCGAGAGCTTGGGGGAGTCGGCAACCGACGACAACGCCCCAGATGTGCGTGCCAGACCCCGCGAGCCCGGCCTGATCCAAACGAGAAGCCCTAACGGCGCTCGGGGCGGCTGAATTTACGGGCGGCCGCGAGGCGGGTGTGGACGCCGAGTTTCGCCAGCACCGCGCCGACGTGATGCCCGGCGGTCTTCGGGGTGATGTACAGCCGGGCGGCGATCTCGGCATCCGACAGGCCCTCGCCCAGCAGCTTGAACACATCCAGTTCCCGGTTGGTCAGCCCGTACGGATTGGCCCGCGTGGCCGCCCGCGGACCGCACGAGACCGGGCGCACCCCGCGGTTACGCATCACGGCGCGCGTGCGCTTCACGGCGGGCCGGGCGCCGAGCGCCTCGAACGCCGCCAGGGCCGCGCGCAGCGCGGACGCATCCCCGGCCAGGCGGGCCACGGCGGCGTCGTACGGACTGCCGAGCTCGCTCCACCGCGTGGCGGCGCCGGCCCAGTCGCCGGCCAGCTCCAGCGCGTGGGGTCCGGCCGCCGGAGCCCGTGGGGGTGTGCCCCCGACGCGGCGGATCCAGCAGGCCAGGGCGCCGGACAGCCAGGGATGGACCCGGTCGGCCAGGGCCACCAGGCCGTGCCGCGCCTCTGCCAGCGCCCGCTCGTCGTCACCGGCCAGCCAGGCCGCCTCGGCCCGGGCCTCCCACCCGATGCCGGTGTCCAGCAGGCAGTTCCTGTCGACCAGGTTCGCCGCCTGGTCCAGCAGGGGCCACACCTGGGGCTCGCCCCGGCGGGCCCGTACGAGGCCCAGGACGCTCAGGGCGACGGCCCGGGCGGCCGCCGGCGAGCCGGGATGGGCCAGGACCTCCTGCGCGGCATCGGTCGCCCGGCTCCACGAGCTCTGGTTCAGCAGCCCCCAGCTGCTCCAGGCCCGTGTGCACACCACGTAGGACACCAGGTCGCGATCGAGCAGATAGGCTTCGGCCCGCCGTACGGCGGCAGTGGTCCGGGCGCTGTCCCGCTCCAGCGCGGCGAACCAGCACATGAGCATCGCCAGGAAACCGGCGTCCACCGGGAGGTCCTGCGCCATCGCGCTGGACAGCTCCTGCTCGCACGCGTCCCAGCCGCCCCCTTCGCCGAGCAGCCGTGCCGCCGCGGCGTGGAAGCGCGCCTGGACGACCACCGACGCGTCCTCGAACCGCTCCCCCAGGGCGATCGCCTTCTCGGCATGGGCGACGGCGACGGCCGCCGCCTCGTGCTCGTAGACGGCCAGCTGACAGAGGTTCAGATAGGCCCCGGCCAGCTCCCGGCTCGGCCCCAGCCCTTCGAGCACCCGTACCGCGTCCAGGCCGATCCGTCGGGCCTCGGCGGTCCGCCCGACGGGCCAGAGGACGTACGACAGCCAGCGCAGATCGTCCCCCTCGCGCAGCCGGTTCCCCTGCGCACGGCGCAGCTCCACGGCGGTACGGCGAGAGGCGATCCCCTCGTCCAGCCGGCTGGCCAGGAGCCAGGCCTGGGAGTGGCCCTCCAGCAGGGCGGCCTGCCGGACGGGCGGCAGGCGGTCGGCGTACCGCAGGGCCCGGGCGTACTGGGCGGCGGCCTCCCGGTGCGAGCCCAGCGCGGCGGCATGGGCGGCCGCCCTCGGCGCGTACTCCAGTACGGCGGCCGGATCGCGGGCCGCCTCGGCGTGATCGGCCAGGAGCGCCAGATCATCGGCACCGACATGTCCCGCGTCCATCGTCGCCAGCACCTGCCGGTGCACGCGCAGGCGGCAGTGGACGGGGACGGATTCCAGTACCGCCCGCCGGGCCAGCTCGTGGCGGAACTCGATCACCTGCCCGTCGGTGCGCAGGATCCCGCAGGCGACGGCCTCCTCGACCGCCCCGTTCACCTCCGGCAGCAGGTCGGCCAGCAGGGACAGCGAGGCCCGGTGCCCCAGGACGGCCAGCACGTCGGTGACCCTGCGCGCGGCGTCCGACAGACCGACCAGCCGCCCGGCGACGGCCTCGCGCACCGTGGCCGGGATGGTCTCGCCGGGGGTGGCCAGGGTCTCGGTCACGACGAACGGGTTACCGGCAGTGACCCGATACAACTCCCCGGCGTCGACGGCGTGTCCGGCGGCCAGCCGGGCCACGCCCTGGCGGCTCAGGGGGGCCAGCGTGTGGCGGTGCACCCACGGGTAGCCGGCCAGGGTGCCGAGAAGAGCGGTCAGGGGGTGGGTGCGGCCGATCTCGTCGTCGCGGTAGGTGGCCACCACCAGCGCCGGAACGGACGACAGACGCCGCCCCAGGTAGAGCAGCAGGTCCATGGTGGCCTCGTCGGCCCAGTGGACGTCCTCGATGACCAGCAGGCTGGGATGACCGCTCAGATCGGCCAGCAGACAGTCGAAGACCTCAGCGGGACGGCAGTCACCGGCCAGCGCCCCGGTGAGGGCGGCACGCACCGCACCGCCGAGGCTGGAAGCCAGGTCCATCAGCGGACCCAGGGGCCGCGGCGTGGCCAGCGGGTCACACGCACCGACCAGAACCCGGACATGGGGGTCGGCCAGCCGGGCCAGTCGGTGAACGACGGTGGTCTTGCCGATACCGGCCTCGCCACGCACAAGGGCCACTCGTCCAGGCCCGCTCACGGCCGCCTGCAGGTGACCCGCGAGGTCCTGGAGGACGGAGTCTCGCTCCAGCAGGTCCATCACCACCCAGTATCCCTCCGGGCCGCGGCGCGATAGATCAAAACCCGGTCAAGACAGGCAGGACGAGGGGTGCGGTGTCGCCGCATGGGTGGGGTGCACGGAGGTGGGATGTGGGGTGTGCCCCGGCTCAACGTGGGGTGTTCACCCGATGCGCCCCCGGCCACGGCAGGAGCAGGCTGGCCTGGTCGAAGAGTCCCAGGGTTCCAAGGCGACGGCCTCGGACGGCGGAGTTCTGAACACCCCTTGCGATCCCAGTTCTCCACGGTAACCACCTTGCGCATCCCGTCATGAATGCGTGGCTTACGCGGCCCTGGACCGGAATCTCATGAGGCTGCGATGAAGAAGAAACGGCGAAGCATCAGTGCAACGGCCGCGTATCTCCTGGCGGCTTGCGGGTTCACCATGACAAGTACCCGCTCCGGTACCGCATCCAAGAATTCCGGCCCGACATCTGCACGGGCGGTTCGGGGGGCAGGCGGCGAGCTGCTGCCGCACAGGCCCACACCGACCGAACCCACTCCCGGCGACCCGAGCCCCGGCACACGTTTTCCGTCGAGACGCGTGAACGATCCCGGCGGATTGTTCCGTCTGTCACCAGTATCACTGGCCATCCTGGTGTTGACAATTCTGGGCGTCGCGACCGCAGCCGTCGCGCAATTGGTGGTGGTCTTCCTCAGCATCGCTCCCCTGAACCCGGTGTCCCAACCGCATGTCGCAGCCGTCCGCAAGCACCTCTCCCCCGAGTTCGAACAGAATTGGCGGCTCTTCGCCCCCAACCCGGTTTCGTCGAACCTTCGGGTACAGGCACGCGCGAAGGTCCTGATGCCGGACGGATCTCTCACCACGACAGGCTGGATGAACTTGACCGCGATGGACGAGAAACGGATCCTGCACAATCCTTTCCCGAGCCATACGAACCAGAACGAAATACGCATCGCCTGGAACAGCTTTGTCAATTCGCGTGATGAACAGGACCGCCCCATCGGCCTGTTCGGAAATCTGACGCAGGAGTACGTACGACGCATCGCCGTACAGCGACTTGCACCGAGCCTCGACGGCGGCAGGCCGCTACGCGTCCAACTGCGTTCGGCCGATACGCCGGTGAGTCCGCCCCCGTGGAGCAAGCAGCGCATCGACTCCGGGACCGTCTATCAGGTCGAGCCCTGGGGGACCGTCGACGCCAAGGACTTCCCATGAGCACCTGCCCTGATGTGCGAGAACCTGCGCCGCGCCCTCTCGCGGGGCTACGGCAATCCTTCGGCGCCGCGATGAGGCGAGGCTTCGGACGCATCACCAGCACTGCCATCGCGCCGTACCAGTGCGCCGTCCTTCGGATCGGCTTCTCTCTCGCTTGGCTTGCGTATCTGCTCCGCGAGTGGGTGCATCGTAATGAGCTCTACGGGCCGGACGGTCCGTGGAGTTGGACGATGGCCCGTGAACTGATCTCCACGAACCATGCCTTCACGGCACTCATGTGGAGCAACAGCCAACTGTGGTTCGAGGTCGTCTACGTCGCGGGGATGGCCTCTGCGGCGCTGCTGGCCCTTGGATGGCGGACCCGCACCACTTCGCTGCTCTTCATGCTGGGCGTGCTGTCGTTGCAGAACCGCAGTCCGCTGATGGGGGACGGCGGGGACAATATCGTCCATGTCATGGCGGTCTGCCTGGTGTTCACGCGCTGCGGTCAGGTCTGGTCGTTGGACGCGCGGCGCACCGCGGCCGACCGCGAGGACGGGGGCGGCCGTCCGGACGTGATCGGGATCGGCATGTGGGCGTTCTTCACCGTCGCTCTTGCCTTCGTCACAGCGCTGGGCAAGTTGAGCACGGGCTGGGCGTTGCTGCTGTGGGGGTTTCTCTTCGCGCAGGCGGCGTGGTGGCTGGTGCGGCGCTGTGCGCCCGGGGAGCCCCGCGCCGTCATGGAGATGATGGGCAACGTGCTGCACGCCGGCGCGTTGCTGGTCATCGCGGTCGAGGTGTGCCTCGTCTACTCGACGGCCGGCTGGTACAAGATCCAGGGCGCCCTCTGGCAGGAGGGCACGGCGCTCTACTATCCCTTCCACCTGGCCTTCTTCACCCCGTGGCCCGCGTTGTCCCATGCCATCGCCTCCAGCAGCCTGCTCGTCCTGCTGCTGACCTACGGCACCGTGATGGCCGAAGTCGCCTTCCCCCTCGTGCTTTTCAACAAGTGGACGAGGGTTGCCGTGGTAGCGCTGATGATGACCATGCACGCGGGCATCGGGATCCTGCTCGGCCTGCCGCTCTTCGCACTGGCCATGATGTCGGCGGACGCGCTCTTCCTTCCGACGGCCTTTCTGCGACGGGTGGGTCATCGGGTATCGCGCGGCGTGACGGCCCTGGTCGGGCCGGATTAGTACCGCCGACCGGCAGTTGCGAAGCAGGTGTTCCGCATCCCGTCGACGCTCGGAAGCACAACCGGGCGCCGGGATGCGGCCGTTCTCTGCCTCGCCCAATTCGCGAAAACACGACTCCGCGCCGGGAGTTGGCGCGGAGTCCCACGCGTGGGTGGGGTGCGCCGAGGTGGCATGTGGGGTGTACCCAGGTGGAACTTGGGGCGTTCACCCGATGCGCACCCGACCGCGAAAGGCGCACGCTGGCCTCGTCGAGGAGTTCCAGGGCCACGGGCCTCCCGGCTCGTGGCTCGCAGCACAAGGGTACTGATCATGAAGCGCATGGCTCGTCGCGCCCTCGATGTGCCCCGCACACCAAGGACACTGCCCTCTCCGACCAGTTCGGGTCACCGAGGTCGGACCGTGAACATCACGATTCACGACTTCCTCCAGGGGCCGGCCGACGACGGCTACCCCTTCACCACGAACGAGAGCGATCCCGAGTTCTGCCTCCAGCACGGCTGGCACGTCGGAGAGCGTCACTGCCCCGCCTGCTACCGGCGTTTCCTGAGCCACGTCCGTGACGCGACGGGTCCGCTTCCCGCCACCCGCAGGGCGTCACCCGCTCATGAGGAACAGCCCTGGCGGACCCATGAATTGCCAGGCCCGACGCGACAGCCAATTCCCCCTATCTCACTGGAGGAGAATCCCCATGATTAACACCTCGAAGACGCGGCGACTTGTGGCGCTTGCCGCCGCGACGGCGCTGGCCTCGGGAGGTGCGGTGCTGTTCACCGACGCATCCGCCTCCCCGGCAGCGGCGCCCGCCGGCACCGTGGCGTCGGTTGCGGCCGCGCCCAATGCCTGGTGCCACTCGCACGGCCACAGCGGCTGGCACTGCCACGGCCACGGACACGGCCATGGCGGCAGCAGCGGCTCCAGCAGTTCGAGCAGCAGTAGCAGCAGCTCCAGCAGTTCGAGCAGCAGCTCCAGCAGCAGCTCAAGCAGCGGCAGCAGCAGCGGCGGCTCCGGCAGCGGCAGCGGCGGCTCGAGCAGCAGCTCCAGCGGCAGCTCCAGCAGCAGCGGCGGCAGCAACGGCGGCAGCAACGGCGGGAGCAGCAGCAGCTCCAGCGGCAGCTCCAGCGGCAGCTCCAGCAGCAGCGGTGGCGGCGACGGCGGCTCCAGCAGCAGCTCAAGCGGCAGCGCCAGCAGCAGTGGCGGCGGCGACGGCGGCGGGAGCAGCAGCTCCAGCAGCTCGAGCAGCAGCTCCAGCAGTGGCGGCTAGCACCTGACTACCGCAGACAGCCCCAAGTGAGTGCGCGGTCTGACAGGGTGGCGAAGCCCATGGCCGAGCCACCCCGTCGGACCGCGGTGTGTCCGCCCCTGTGCGGGGACCACGAGTCCGCCCCGCTCGGCGCCCCGTCAGCGCAACCGCGAAGACGACAGAATCGACAGCAGGTGCGCCGGGACCATCACCCACGTGATGACGGCGAGCGCGCCGAGCGCCCAGCGGGTCGGCTCGATGCCGCCCGTCAGCGCGTCCGCGACCGCAGCGGCCAGCAGCACGAGCGACGCCTCGATGCCGTTCGTCACGCGGTGGATCTTGAAGGCCGCCGCCAGCCGTCGTACCGTCGCCACGCCCTGGGAGCGCGGCCGGGTCGCCTCGTCGTCGACGACGGTCAGGCCGCGTCGGGCACGGGCCACGTCCACCAGGTCGGTCGAGGCCTTCAGCAGGACGACGCCCAGCGCGGTGGCGATGCCCACCGACAGCCAGCCGCCGAAGCCGTTCTCCGCCGCGCGGAAGCCGGCACCCGCCAGCAGCGCCGCGTCCGCGAGATACGCGCCGAGCCGGTCGACGTATATGCCCGTCGCGCTGTTCTGCCCCTTCCAGCGGGCGACCTCGCCGTCCACGCAGTCGAAGAGGAGGAACAACTGCATCAGGACGACCGCCAGTACGGCGCCGGTCGGGCCCGGGATCGCCAGCGCGGCGCCGGAGGCGACCCCGCACACGACCATCGTCCAGGTCAGCTGGTCCGGGGTGACCGGGGTGCGCACCAACTGGCGGGTGAACCGCAGCGATACGCTCCGCATGTACAGCCGCCCGGCCCAGTGCTCTCCGTTGCGGCTCGCCAGCTTGACGTGCGGCTGGCAGACCTCCCGCAACTCCTCCAGAACCGGCGCAGCAACCATCGACATTCCTCCAGTACGCGGGGCCGACTGCCGCTCGTGCGGCTGCGGTCGGGCCAGGGTACAGAGGGGTTTCCCCACGCTTTACCGAGGCCGCCGGGGGATAGTGGGCGCATGGATCAGCAACAGGCCCGCGCCTGGCTCGCCACCGCCGTCGCCGAGGCCCGTGCCGGGCTCGCCGAGGGCGGCATCCCGATCGGCGCCGCCCTCTACGGCCCGGACGGCACCCTGCTCGGCCGCGGCCGCAACCGCCGCGTCCAGGACGGCGATCCCTCGCTGCACGCGGAGACGGCCGCCTTCCGGGCGGCGGGACGGCGGCGGACGTACCGCGGCACGACCATGGTCACCACGCTGTCGCCGTGCTGGTACTGCAGCGGTCTGGTGCGGCAGTTCGGCATCTCGCGCGTCGTGATCGGGGAGGCGGTCACCTTCCACGGCGGACACGACTGGCTGGCCGAGCACGGTGTGGAGGTCGTGCTGCTTGACGACCCCGAGTGCGTCGAGCTGATGCGCGGCTTCGTCGAGGACGATCCGGCCCTGTGGAACGAGGACATCGGCGTGTGACCACCCTCCGCCGATCGCATCGCTTCCCCGTTCGGGCCGACATCCGTTTCGTTGAAAAGTCCCGACACCGCATGTCCCTTTCGCGGTTGCGGCCTTCCCTTGATCGAGGGCCTGCCCCAACTGCGAACGGAGACGCCCCGTGCGAGTGACCGACATCCAGCGCTGCGAGGTCCGGCCCGGACGGCTTGTCGAGTTCGGACTCAGTCCGGCGACCGTCACGGCGGCGGACGCGGCTCCGGAGGACTCCCGGCCGCCGGCCTACATCCAGGAGTCGCACATCAGGACCGCCAGATCGGTGCGCGCGGAGGGGCTGTTCGTGCCGACCTGGCTGGGGACGGCGTTCGACATCCCGGGCCCGGTCGACCTCGACGTCCTGCACGAGGCGCTGCGCCGCTGGACGGTGCGGCACGAGACGCTGCGCAGCGGCTTCCGCTGGGTCGGCGACGAGATGCGCCGGTTCACGCTCGCCGCCGACGCGGTGTCCCTGCACCGCGAGGTCACCGGCGACTTCACGGACGCGGCCGCACTGGTCCGGCACCTCCAGAGCCGCTTCGACGTCGCCGCGGACGCGCTCTGCTGGCCGAACTTCCTCTACGCGGCCGTCGTCCGGGACGACTCCACGAGCGTCTACGCGGCCTTCGACCACACCAACGTCGACGCGTACTCGCTGCAGCGCCTCGCCGCCGACATCCACGAGCTGTACGCGGCGGTCAGCGCGGGCCGCATCCTGGACCAGCCGCCGGCCGGCAGTTACGTCGACTTCTGCGAGATCGAGCGGGCGGACGCGGACCGGATCGACGCCGACCACGAACTCGTCTCCCGCTGGCGCGAGTTCATCGCCCGCTGCGACGGACGTCTGCCGAACTTCCCGTGCGACCTGGGCCTGGACCCGGACGGCCCGCTCCCCGCCCAGAGGCTCATGCGCGAGCCGCTGGTGGACGCGGACGCCGCCGCCGCGTTCGAGTCGTACTGCCGTCCCTACGGCGGGAGTCTGGTCGGCGTCCTCGCCGCCACGAGCCTCGTCGCCCACGAGATCGGCGGGCAGTCGGTGTACCGCACGGTCGTGCCGTTCCACACCCGGGTCAGGTCCCGCTGGTCCGACTCCGTGGGCTGGTACGTCGGCGGCGCGCCGATCGAGGTCCCCGTGGCCCCGGACTTCCCGGCCGCGCTGACGCGCGTGCGCGCCGCGCTCCAGGCCACCCGGTCGCTGGCCCGCATTCCCCTCGCCCGGGTCCTGCGCCTGCTCGGCTCGGACTTCCGGCCCACGTCGCCCGACCTGTACTCGATCGTCTCGTACGTCGACGCCCGCGTCGTCCCCGGTGCCGAACACTGGGCGACGCTGAAGGCGTACGCCCTGGTCCGGGTGTCGTACGGGGACCAGGTCTGCGCCTGGTTCCACCGGCTGCACGAGGGGCTGTGGTTCGCGAGCCGCTACCCGGACACCGATGTCGCGTACAAGAACATGCGGCTGTACGTCGAGCGGCTGCGGGACATCATCACCGGTGTGGCCGCGCGTCGGACGGGCGGCTGATCACCGCGGGTGCCCGGCGCTGTCCCGGGCGGACTCCAGAATCTCGATCAGTCGTTCGAATCGAGCGCGCCAGCGCGGTTCCGACTCCTCGTCGTCCTGGAACTCGGTGGTGAAGCGCAGCACGCTCCGGTCCTCGCCCTCGCGCTCCAGGTGGAACCGGATCCGGCCGCCGTCCTCCAGCGTGTACTCGACGACCCGGTCCACGTCCCATGCGGTGATCCGCCCGCGGCCCAGGTCACGCAGGGCGACATGGCCGCCGAGCCGGGGCTCGAACGGGTCGGCGGCGGTGAGCCACCCCGCGAGCCCCGCCGGGGTCGCCAGCGCCGGCCAGACGTCGCCCATCGACCGCGGGAGCCGTACCAGGAACTGGAGTATGTGGGAGCTCCCGCGGGTCCGGCTGGTGCCCTGTTCGATGGAACCGGTCATGAGTCCAGCCTGACCCTCCCCGGAGGGTTTTGCACGTGCGTGAAAGCCGCTGGTCAGACGCCCGCGTAGGAGTGCTTGCCGGTCACGAAGATGTTCACGCCGTAGTAGTTGAACAGCCAGCAGCCGAACGCGATCATCGCGAGGTACGCGGCCTTGCGGCCCTTCCAGCCGGCCGTGGCACGGGCGTGCAGGTAGCAGGCGTAGGCGATCCACGTGATGAAGGACCAGGTCTCCTTGGGGTCCCAGTTCCAGTAGCGGCCCCACGCGTCGCCCGCCCAGATCGCGCCCGCGATGATCGTGAACGTCCACAGCGGGAAGACGGCCGCGTTGACGCGGTAGGCGAACTTGTCGAGCGACGCGGAGGCGGGCAGCCGCTCCAGGACGGAGGTGGCGAAGGTGCCGGGCTTGCCGCCGGACTGGAGCTTGCTCTCGTACGCGTCCTTGAACAGGTACAGGATCGTGGCGACCGCGCCGACGTAGAAGACCGCGCCGCAGAAGATCGCGGTGGAGACGTGGATGTACAGCCAGTACGAGTGCAGGGCGGGAACCAACTGGTCACTGGCGGTGTACAGGACGGTGACGGCGAGGCCGAGGTCGAGGAGGACCGTGGTGATGAGGAACAGGCCCATCCAGCGGACGTTCTTCTTCAGCGCCAGCAGCCCGAGGTACACCGCGACGGCGACCGTGGAGAACGTGATGTTGAACTCGTACATGTTGCCCCACGGAGCCCGCTGCACGGAGGCCGCGCGGGCGACGACGCCGCCCAGCTCCACGAGGAAGGCGAGCACGGTGAGGGAGATGGCGATACGGCCGTAGAGGTCGCCCTGCGCGTCACCGCCGTGGGCGCCGGGACCGTCGGGTACGTCCCGGGCGCCGGCCGCGGACCGGACGACGACCTGGGGCCGCTCCAGGACCGCGGTGCTCCCGGCCTTCTTCACCGTGACGGCGGGCGCCTGCGTCTTCTCGGGCGCGTCCGCGGTGAGCGCGGCGGCCGTGCGGCCGACCTTGCTGCGGCTGCCGAGGAGCCACTCCGCGATGTACGCGAAGAAGGCCAGGGTGTAGACGGCCATCGACGAGTAGATCAGCGTGTTGCTGATGCTCGCGAGGTGTTCATTGGTTGCGGCGGCGAGAGTCACTGCTTCTCAGCCCCTTCGGCAGGTACGACTTGGGGATCGGGGGAGGGGTCGTCGTCGGGGTGCGGGGCGGGGGCCCCGGGCGCCTGGTCGTAGAGGATTCCGGCGAGCTCGCCCAGTTCCTCGGGCACCTTGGCGGACTCGCTGCGGCCGAGGCCGGCCATCTCGACGACGGTGACGCCGTCGTCGCCTCGCGCCGCCCGCACCCACACGCGGCGGCGCTGGATGAACAGGGACGCGGCAAGACCGAAGATCGCGGCAAGAGCACCGCCGAGCGCCCAGCCGCTGCCGGGCTCCTGGACGACCTCGAAGCCGGCCCACTCCTTGACGCCCTTCTCGAAGGTCAGGGAGCCGGCGCCGCCCGGCAGGCGCATGGTCTGCCCGGGCTTGAGCAGCTGCTTGAACAGGTTGCCCTGCGCGTCCTTGAACGCCTTCATGTGGGTCTTGTCGAGCTGGTACACGCTCTGCGGCAGGCCCGAGTCGACACCCAGGTCACCGTGGTAGGCGTTCACCGCGAGAAGGGGGTTGAGCAGTGCCGGGAACCGGGACAGCATCGGGCCGCCCCGGCCGCCGTAGGTCGGCAGGAAGAAGGACTGGAAGCCGAGCTGTTCGCTCGCGCCCCGGGGGTTCCTGTAGCCGTCCATGACCTTGACCACGCCGGACGAGGTGACGTTGCCGTCGAGCGGCAGCAGCGGCACGGCGTCGCGGTAGACGACATGGCCCTTGCCGTCGCGGACGGTGACGACCGGGGCGTAACCGTGGCTGACGAGGTAGACCTTGGCGTCGCCGATGTGCAGCGGCTCGTTGACCCGCACGGTGACCGGCTTCCGCTTGCCGTACGCGCCCTGGCTGTAGGCGAGCTTCGCCTGGTAGGTGCGCGGGGTACCGCGGTTGGGGCCGGACCGCTCGTAGGTGCCCTTGAAGTCCTTGAGGTCGAAGCTGAACGGCACCAGGTCGTCGTTGGTGAACATGCTGCCGGACTTGAAGTCGTCGTACTGCAGGATCGAGTTGGAGAACCCGTCGCCCTCGACGACCAGCTTGGTGCCGTCCGACTTGTAGAGCTGGCCCCAGGCGAAGGCGACCAGCAGCACGATCAGCGCGATGTGGAAGACCAGATTGCCCAGTTCACGGACGTAGCCCTTCTCGGCGGCGACGGCGTCACCGGCGGGATGGGCGCGGAAGCGGCGCTTCTTCAGCAGGGCGAGCGCGGCCTCGCGGACCTGCTCCGGCTCGGCCTCGGTACGCCACGTCGTGTACGCGGGCAGCCGGGTCAGCCGCTTGGGCGCGCCCGGCGGCCGGCTGCGCAGCTGGCCGACGAACTGCCAGGTGCGCGGCACGATGCAGCCGATGAGGGAGATGAACAGCAGGATGTAGATCGCGGAGAACCACACCGAGCTGTAGACGTGGAAGAGCCCGAGCTTGTCGTAGACCGGCGCGAGCGTCGTGTGGGCCTTGCGGAAGTCCGCGACCTTGGTGGCGTCGATGCCGGTCTGCGGGATCAGCGAGCCGGGGACGGCGCCGAGCGACAGCAGCAGGAGCAGGATCAGCGCGACCCGCATCGAGGTGAGCTGCCGCCAGAACCAGCGGGCCCAGCCGATGACGCCGAGGGCGGGAAGGTTCGGGGCGTCCTCCTGCGGTGCGGTGGACATTTGGGAGCCGGCGGCGCCCAGGTCCTGGTCGTCGACCGGAGCCCGGGAGGTGTCGGACCCCGTGTTGGAGGTGGTGCTCATCGATTCAGATCCCCACAGTGAAGCCGTCGGACCAGGTCTGCATCTCCTGCACGAGACGGTCCCAGGCCCCGGTCAGCAGCAGCACACCGGTCACGATCATCATCGTGCCGCCGATGCGCATCACCCAGACATAGTGGCGCTTGACCCAGCCGAAGGCGCCGAGCGCCTTGCGGAAGGCGACCGCGGCCAGGACGAACGGGACGCCGAGGCCGATGCAGTACGCCACCGTCAGCAGGGCCCCGCGACCGGCGCTGGCCTGGTTCATGGCCAGCCCCTGCACCGAGGCCAGGGTCGGGCCGATGCAGGGCGTCCAGCCGATGCCGAACAGCGCGCCGAGCAGGGGCGCCCCGACCAGACCGGTCGCCGGCCGCTTGTGGAAGCGGAACTCGCGCTGGGTGAGCCAGGGCATCAGCCCCATGAAGAACACGCCCATGAGGATCATGAGCGCGCCGAGCGTCTTGGTGAGGGCGCCCTGGTGGTCCCGCAGGGTCGAGCCGAAGAAGCCGAACAGCGCGCCGCCGGAGACGAACACGACGGTGAAGCCGAGCACGAACAGGGCGGCGCCCGCCGCCATCCGCCCGCGCCGGGCCTCGGCCAGATCGGTGCCGGCGACTCCGGTGACGTAGGAGAGGTAGCCGGGGACGAGGGGCAGCACGCACGGGGAGAAGAAGGAGACGAGGCCGCCGAGCACGGCGACCGGCAGGGCGATGAGCAGGGCACCGCTGAGGACGGTCTGGTTCTGGCCCGTCGCCTCGGCGAGCGTCGAAAGCGCGGTCACGTCACTTCTCCGCGAGGACCGGCTTGAGCATCTTGACCAGGTCCTCCTCGCTGAGCGCCTGCAGCGCCCGCGCGGCGACCCGGCCGTGCCGGTCGAGGACGAGCGTGGAGGGGATCAACTGCGGGTTCAGCGTGCCCTTCTTGAAGCGGAGCATCAGCCGGCCCGTCGGGTCGTAGAGGCTGGGGTAGGTGATCCCGCGCTGCTTCTCGAAGGCGACCGCCGGGGTGGTGCTGGTGTCCCGGGTGTTGATGCCGACGAACTGAACGCCCTTGCCCTGGTACTCCTTGGAGACCTTGGCGAAGTACTGGGCCTCCGCGCGGCACGGACCGCACCAGGAGCCCCACACGTTGAGGACGACGACCTTGCCCTTGTAGGCGGCGACGTCGAGGGTCTTGCCGTCGATGGTCTTGCCGGACAGGTCGGGGGCCGCGGCCCGCTCGCCCTGGGAGGCGGTGTCGATGCCGTTCTTGCCGGTGACGAAGTTGGTGTTGCCGCCACCGCCGGAGGTGCCGCCGGAGCCGCACGCGGACACGGCCAGAGCCACGACGGCGGCCATGGCGCTGAACAGAGCGGCGCGGCTACGGGTACTCATGTGAAAAGTTTCGCATCCTCGTTCCGGGGATCTTGGGCACCCCCCTTGCGGGTGGAAACCCGCATATCAGGCGGCGTTTGCGGAGGTCGCCGAAGCGTCCGACCAGAACGCCTTCCAGCCCCCCGCGGGCCGCTGCCCGACGTCCAGCGTACGCAGCCTGGCGAGCACCTCGGGCCGCTGCACGTCGAGCCAGTCGGTGAACTGCCGGAAGGAGACCAGCCGCACGTCCGCGCCCTTCTCCTTCTCGCGCGCGATGTGCTTGAAGGCCTCCTCCACGGCGTCCATGTAGATGCCGCCGTTCCACTGCTCGAAGTGGTTGCCGATGAAGAAGGGTGCGCGATTTGTCTGATATGCCCGCTCGAATCCCGATATGTAGGCCTGGGCCGACTGCCGCCGCCAGCCCGGGTAGTTGTAGGCCGGCGCCTTGGTCGAGTTGACCGACTGGTTGGCGAGCATGTTGTAGTCCATGGACAGGACCTCGAAGGAGCGCCCGGGGAAAGGGACCTGCTGCAACGGCAGGTTCCACACGCCCTGGCTCTTGCCCGGCCAGACCTGACGGCCGCCGGGCGAGGAGGCGTCGTAGCGCCAGCCGAGCTCGCGGGCGGTGGGCAGCAGGCTGCCCTGGCCGAGCAGACAGGGCGTACGGCCGCCGACGAGCTCCTTGTCGTAGTCGAACGGCAGCGACGGCAGATGGGTCCAGCCCGTGTTGGTGCGCCACTCCTTCACGAAGGACTTGGCCTGGTCGATCTCGCTCCGCCACTGCCGCGGGGTCCAGTTGCCGACCGAGCCCGGGCCGGAGCAGAAGTGCCCGTTGAAGTGGGTGCCGATCTCGTGGCCTTCGAGCCAGGCCCGGCGGACGTTCCCCAGCGTGGCCTTGACATGCTCGTCGGTGAGGTAGCCGATGGCGGAGGAACCGCGCGGGTTGTTCGGCGGGTCGTAGAGCCGCTTCTTCGACTCGGGCAGCAGATACAGCCCGGAGAGGAAGAAGGTCATGCTCGCGCCGTGCTCCTTGGCGAGGTCGAGGAAGCGCGGGAAGAGCCCGTTGCCGACCTCGCCCGCCCCGTCCCAGGAGAAGACCACGAACTGCGGCGGGGCCTGACCGGACTCCAGCGGCTCGGGACGCGCGGGCTGGTGGGGCTGCCTGCCGGTGAAGGACGTGGACCCGTCGCCGATGGGCCGGGCGGACGGCGCGCCGCCGGCGCCCGAACCCGGGGCGTGACCGCCGCCCGCGGGCCTGCCGGCGGCGTGGGCCGCGGCCGATGCCTTGAGCGTGCCGCAGCCCGCGAGGCCGGCGGCGGCCGCGGTGCCGGCGCCGAGCCCGAGTATTCCCCGCCGGGAGAAGGTGCGCATGAGATCCCCGATTCGTCACGTCCGCTGGTGGTCACCCACTCAGAGGGCGTGACGAACAGGGTGGTTCCGCCTGCTCGTTCGGATTGCGCAACGAACGCAACGAACGCGGAACAGGCGTCTCAGGCGCTTCGGCCGGCTCAGGCGCCGAACGCCTTGCCCTTCCCCTTCACCGGCTTGGCACCGGCGAGGAGATGGGCCGGGACGAGATCACGGGCGGGCTCGGTGTACCCGACGGACACGATCCTGTCCCCCCGGTACGTGAACGTCGTCAGCGAGGCGAGCGTGCACTGCCGCTTGCGCGGGTCGTGCCACAGCCGCCGCCGCTCGACGTACGACCGCACGATCCAGATCGGCAGCTGATGGCTCACCAGGACGGCCTCGTGCCCGCGCGCCCTGTCCCTGGCCGCGTCCAGCGCGCCCTTCATCCGTACGACCTGGTCGACGTACGGCTCGCCCCAGGACGGCTTGAACGGGTTGACGAGGTGCTTCCAGTTGTCGGGCTTGCGCAGCGCGCCGTCGCCGACGCCGAAGGTCTTGCCCTGGAAGACGTTGTCGGCCTCGATGAGCCGCTCGTCGGTGTCGAGGCCCAGCCCGTGCGCCTTGGCGATCGGGGTCGCGGTCTCCTGCGCCCGCTCCAGCGGGGAGGCCACGACGTACGTCACATCGCGGGGGGCCAGGTGCTCGGCGACCCGGTCGGCCATCCGCCGCCCGAGCTCCGACAGGTGGTAGCCGGGCAGCCGCCCGTACAGGATCCCGTCGGGGTTGGCGACCTCGCCGTGCCGCATGAGGTGGACGACGGTGATGTCGTTGTCGTTGCTCACGCGGTCGCCTCCGCCGCAGCCCGGGCCGCCGCCGGCAGGGCGTCGGCGATCTTCTGGATGGCCCGCTCGTCGTGGGCCGTGGACACGAACCAGGACTCGAAGGACGACGGCGGCAGGTAGACGCCGTTCGCCAGCAGCGAGTGGAAGAAGGCGGTGAAGCGGAAGGACTCCTGCGCCTTGGCGTCCTCGTAGTTCCGCACCGGCCGGTCGGTGAAGAAGACGGAGAACATGTTGGAGGCGCTCTGCAGCCGGTGCGCGACGCCCTCCTTGGTGAGCGCGTCGGTGACGAGGCCCTGGATCTGCTCGGACACGGCGTCGACGGTGTCGTAGGCGGCATCGTCGAGCAGCCGCAGCTGGGCGAGGCCCGCGGCGGTGGCGACCGGGTTCCCGGAGAGGGTGCCGGCCTGGTAGACGGGCCCGGCCGGGGCGAGGTGGGCCATCACGTCGGCGCGCCCGCCGAAGGCGGCGGCCGGGAAGCCGCCACCCATGACCTTGCCGAAGGTCATCAGGTCGGGCCTGACCCCGTCGATCCCGTACCAGCCGCTCCTGCTGGTGCGGAACCCGGTCATGACCTCGTCGGAGATGTACAGCGCGCCGTTCTCGGCGCACACGTCCTTGAGCCCCTGGTTGAACCCGGGCGCGGGCGGCACGACGCCCATGTTGCCGGGCGAGGCCTCGGTGATGACGCACGCGATCTCGCCGGGGTGCCGGCGGAAGGCCTCGCGCACGGCCTCCAGGTCGTTGTACGGCAGGACGATCGTGTCGCCGGCCTGGGCGCCCGTGACGCCCGGGGTGTCGGGCAGCGCGAAGGTGGCGAGGCCGGACCCGGCGGCGGCGAGGAGGGCGTCGACGTGCCCGTGGTAGCAGCCGGCGAACTTGATCACCTTGGCCCGCCCGGTGAACCCGCGGGCCAGCCGGATGGCGCTCATGGTGGCCTCGGTCCCGCTGGAGACGAGCCGCACCTGCTCGACCGGCTCGACCCGGGCGACGATCTCCTCGGCGAGGGCGACCTCACCCTCACCGGGCGTGCCGAAGGACGTACCGCGCGCGACGGTCTCCTGGACGGCGGCGATCACCTCGGGGTGCGCGTGTCCGAGAATCATCGGACCCCACGAGCACACGAGGTCGACGTACTCCCGTCCGTCGGCGTCCGTCAGGTACGGACCGGTGCCGGACACCATGAACCGGGGCGTGCCGCCCACGGCGCGGAAGGCGCGCACCGGCGAGTTCACGCCGCCCGGCGTGACGACGGCCGCACGGTCGAACAGGGCCTGCGACACAGGGGCTTCGTAGGGGTAGGGCGCTCCCGAGGGCGTTCCCGAAGTGGGCGTTTCGCTCATGACCTGCGACTTCTCCGACCTTCTTCGACCTTCTCCGACGTGCACGGGGTTTCACGGAGTTTCCCGGACTCCGGTTGCCGAGTGACCTCCTCAGGGTAGGCCGACGCCGCCACCGGTCGGTCAAGCACGTGGGCGATCCGCCGCCATCTGCGAGACTGTCGGCTGATACAGAGCTGATCCAGACAGACACACAGCACAAACGGCACATGGTGTTCGGGGCTGCGAGGATCCTGCGGGGCGGTGCTTCCCACGCACGTTTCGGCGGGCGGTCGTGGGGGAGGTCACTGACACGATGATCGGGTTGCGCGGCGGGGACTACGCGTCCTAGAAAAGCAGTCGGGTGGAGATATGCATCGCGGTGGCGGACTGGGCGGGGGGACCGACGATCTGGGTCCTGGGCGTGCCCGGCGGGGAAAGCACCGGCGCGACGCGGACGACACGACCGAAGCACGTCAGACACAGGGTGTACCGAGCGAGTCCGAGCTCATCGACCGGCAGGTCGACCAGGAGGCCGACGGCCTCCGGGCGAGGCTCCGGGCGGCGGGGAGCGGGAATGGTGGTCGGGTGGGGGTGACGTACAAATACTTCGGCGCGCCCGACGGCGCGACCGCGGCCCGCGTCCCGATCTCGATGCGCCCCGAGGAACTCGGCGGCGACGAACTCGGCATGAACGGCATGTTCACCAAGATCAAGCCGGAGACGATGGCCGCGATGGTGCTGACCGGCATCGAGGGCGTGCCCCTGCACAAGGTGCCGCCCCTGGAGCTGGTGGTCCTGCACCCCGACTACGCCGTCGTCAAGCTTCCGATGACGGTGGTGGACCCGCTGCGCGGAATCGGCGAGGAGGCGGTGGGCGCGGCAGCGTTCATCTGGTCGACGGTCCCGGACCGGGGCGGCCCCCGGGACGCGTTCAACGTCTACCAACTGCTGCACGAGTGGCAGGACTTCAGCCACCGGCTGCACGAGGCGGGGCATCAGCCGTACTGCCTTGTGTGGCCGTGAGGCCGACGCGGCCGAGCCGGGCCCGTGGATGACCGGCTCCCCGAGGAGAGAGGTACGTCGTGCACGCTGTCGTCGTCTGGTGGGACCTGTCGGCTTCCGGCCAGACCATCGCCTCCATGCGCGAGTACCTGCGCGAGGAGTCCGTCTCCGCCTTCTCCGAAGTGCCGGGCCTCCGCTTCAAGATGTGGATCTCCGACCCCGGGAGCGACAGGTGGGGCGCCGTCCTGCTGTGGGAGTCGAAGGAGGCGTCCGAACAGCCCTTGCCCAGCAGGGCACTTGAGCTGATCGGCTACCCGGCGACCGTGGCGCACGAGTTCGACGTGGAGGCCACCGTGGAGGGGCGCTACGACAACGAGCAGCTCGCGTGGCTCGGCCTGGCCTTCGACGAGGCCGCGGACGACGCCTCGGAGGCGTCCGCCCGGTAACACCCTTCGGAGGCTCGGGACGGCGCGGGACGGCGCGCCGCCGCCGGCCTGCCGCCACACCGCCGGCGCGCAGGCTCCGTAGCGCCGGGGACGCACGTACGTCGCCCGATGCCGCCGTATCGCCATGCCGCGATATCGCGATGCCGCCATGTCGTCTTGAAACCGTTCACCCTTCACCGTCGTCTACAGTGAATAGATGGTCTACATGGCTGTAGTCGGTCGATGACGCCCCGCTTACCCATGATTCCCCACGCTCCGGTTCGTCCCCTCAGGAAGGAGGCGTGTGCATGATCCTCGCCTTCGACGGTTCATCGATCGACGGCTCCGCCTACTCCGACGTGGTCGGGCTGGCCCGGTCCGCTCCCGTATGGCTGGACGACGCCGTGTCGGCGTGGTCGACGTACGGGCTCGGGGTGTTCGCCGTCCTGATGGTGCTCGGCTGGTGGCGGGCGCGGCGCGCGGGAGCCGCGCACGCGGTGACGGCGCTGGCCGTGCCGGTGGTCGTGGTCGTGGCCTACGTGGTGGATGCCGGTCTCAAGCTGCTGCTGCGCGAGGACCGGCCGTGTCAGAGTCTGCACGTCAGCACGCTGGAGGCGTGTCCGGCGCCCGGTGACTGGTCGTTCCCGAGCAATCACGCGACGATAGCCGCGGCGTCCGCGGTCGCGCTGCTGTTCGTCTCGCGTCGGCTGGGCGCGGTGGCCGTCGTGGCCGCCGCCGCGATGGCCGGCTCCCGGGTCTGGGTCGGGGCCCACTATCCGCACGACGTGGTGGCCGGGCTCGTCGTGGGCTCGCTGGTCGCCCTGCTGTCGATGCGCGTGCTGCGAGGGTGGTCGCAGGCGCTGGCCCGGCGGCTCACCGTCACACGCCTTCGTCCGCTGCTGGCCGCACCGTCCGAAGGCGCCACCGCCGTCACGGCCGGCACCGCCGGATAGCCGTTCGCCCGGGACCGTTCCGCGTCGGCAGCTCCACCACGCCCGCGAGCACCATGGAGGATCATGCGCCCCAAGATCCTGGTCGTCGAGGACGACCACGCCCTGCGTGACGTCCTGCGCCGCGGCCTCTACGACGAGGACTTCGACCCCGTCCCCGCCGCCGACGGCGCCACCGCCCTGCGGCTGGCCACCGACGACGTGGCCGCGGCCGTCCTGGACGTCGGGCTGCCCGACGCGGACGGGCGCGACGTGTGCCAGGCGCTGCGCGCCAACGGGTTCCGCTCGCCGGTGATCTTCCTGACCGCCCGCCACAAGCTCACCGACCGGCTGTCCGGGTTCTCCGCCGGTGGCGACGACTACCTGCCCAAACCGTTCCACCTCGCCGAACTCGCCGCCCGGCTGCGCGCGGCCCTGAAGCGGGCCCTCCCACCGCCCACGGCACCGGTCACGGCCACGGCAACACCGGGTGGCCTGGTCCTGGACGCGATCCGGCACACCGCCACGGTGCACGGCGCCCCCGTCGCCCTGACCCCGACCGAGTTCCGCCTGCTGGCCACGCTGATCGCGGCGAGCGGCGGTCTCGTGCGCCGCCGCGAGCTGGTCAGGGCCGGCTGGCCGGAGGGCGCGCAGGTCAGCGAGAACACCTTGGACCAGTACCTGACGCGACTGCGCCGCAAGCTGCGCGAGGCGGGCAGCGACGCGACGATCGGCACCGCACGGGGGATCGGCCACCGGCTGTCATGAACCGACTCTTCGGGATCGGGCTCGTCCGCAGCCGGCTCTTCCGGCGGACGCCACCCACGCCGCCCGCGCCGCCCCCTGCCGCGGGGTTCCTGTCCCGGCTGGCGCCCCGCACCCTGCGCGGCCGGCTGTCCCTCGTGGCGCTGACCACCGCCGCGCTGCTGATGACCGTCCTGACGCTGGTGTTCAACGCGGTGGTGAACCGGCATCTCCAGGTGCAGGCCGACGACGAGTTGCACACCCGGGCGTCCGCCGTCGCCACGACGGTCGACACCAGCGGCTCACACGTGCGGGTGCTGGAGACCGTCAACGACCGGCTCCTCGATGCCAACGTGTGGATCTACGCCGGGACGCGGCTGCTGGAGAAGCCCCCGTCGACCACGGCCGACAATCCCCTGACCCTGGCCGCCGACCGGCTGGCCACGCGGGGAGGAGGGGCATGCGCGACCGTCCACGCCGCGGGGCCCCGGCCCATACGGCTGTGCTCGCGGCCCCTGCCCGAGCGCGGCCGGCATGCCGCAGCCACCGTCGTCACCGCCCTGGACCTCGCGCCGTACCGGAGTTCGGCCGACACCCTGCTGCTGGGCTCGCTGATCCTGGACGGCGTCATGCTCGTCTGCACCTACGTGCTGACGCGGCTGGCCGTCGGCCGGGCGCTGCGCCCCGTGCGGACGATGACCGACCAGGCGGCCCAGTGGAGTGCCGTGGCCTCCGACGAGCGCTTCGGCGCCGAGGAGCATCCCGCCGAACTCGCCGACCTGGGCGCCTCGTTGGACGCGCTGCTGGATCGCATACGTGCCGTGCTGCGCCATGAGCAGCAGCTCACCGGTGAGCTGTCCCACGAACTGCGCACCCCGCTCACCCGGATCGTCATGGAACTCGACTGGTGGCGGGGCCGCCCCCGCTCCGCCGACGAGACCCGCGCCTCCCACGAGGTGATCGCGGACGCGGCCCAGTCCATGCGCACCATCTGCGACACGCTGCTGAACGACGCCCGCGAAAGCGTGCGGAACCCGTCGACGGCCCCGGGTACGGCGGACGTCGTCGCCGTCCTGCGCCGTCTTGTCCAGCAGCTCGACGCGCCGGACGACGTGAAGGTGGCGGTGGAGGCGGCGGCGGGCGTGCCGGAGGCGGGCGTCACGCCGGCGCTGCTCGAACGCATCGTCAGCCCGCTGGTCACCAACGCCGTCCGCTACGCCCGCTCCACGGTGACCGTGACCGTGTCCACGCTGTCCGCGCCCGGCGCCGTGGGCATCGACGTCACCGACGACGGTCCCGGCGTACCGGAGGCGTTCGTCGGGGAGCTGTTCCAGCCCGGCCGGCGCGCCGACCGCGGCGACGGACACGACGGCGCGGGCCTGGGGCTGCCGCTCGCGCGACGCCTGGCCCGCGCCGTCGGCGGCCATGTGTCCTACGACTCCGGGCACGTACTCGGGGCCCGGTTCACGGTCACCCTGCCTGCCGGATGACCGCCTGCTCCTGCTTCTGCTTCTACGCCTGCTCCTGCTCCTGCTTGCGCTCGCGGGCGTGGGCGTAGGCCATCAGTCCGAACAGGACGGCCAGGAGTACGGCGGACGAGCCCGCGGTGCCGAGGTCCAGGCCGCCCTTGGCGACCGGCTTGGTGAGGAAGTCGCCGGCCGTCGCGCCGAGCGGGCGGGTGAGGACGAACGCGATCCAGAACAGCAGCACGTTCGGCACCACCGGGACCTTCATCAGCGCGACGAGCACGGCGAGGGCACTGGTGACGAGCAGGGCGCCGCCCAGGTAGCCGAGGCCGGAGCTGTCGGACAGGAAGTCGCCCATGGACGTGCCGAGGGTGTTGGAGACGAGGATCGCCGCCCAGAACAGGGCCTCACCGCGGAAGGTGACGATGTCGCGGATCTGGAAGGTCATCCCGGACAGCTTCCAGACGGCGAAGATGATCAGCAGGATCGAGATCAGGATCGCCGCACCGGTCGGGTAGCCGAGGCCCAGGCCCTGGGGTCCCCAGCCGAGCGACTTGGCGCCGTCCGTCAGGAACTTGGCGCTGGCGTCGCGGTTCATGAAGTCGGACATCGTGGTGCCGGCCATGCTGGTCGACAGGATCACGGTCCAGTAGAAGAACGGGTTGTACCTGCTCGAGCGCAGCTGGACCACCAGCGTCACCACGAAGACCAGGAACAGGGCGATCGTGGTGAGGAAGTAGCCGATCTTCAGCGTCTGCGCGAACAGGTCACCGGCCGTCTCACCCAGCGTCGTCGCGGCGATCTTCATGATCCAGAAGGCGAGGGTGACCTCCGGCAGCTTCTTCATCGCCGACGTGGCCTTCGTCATCGACGCCGACGGTGTCGTCCTCTTCGCCGACGGTGTCGTCCTCTTCATCGGATCGGTCCCGCCCGCAGCCGGCTGGTGCCGGTACGCGACGTCCGGGTCGGTGAGCACTTCAGGGTTCTCCACTGTCGGACACTCCTGTTGTGTGTGGGGGGTACGACGACAGGGCGCCCGTGCCCCGGTGGGACAGGCGCCCTGCGACAACGGCCGACCGCAGGCGATGGCCGTGGTGCCCGACCTTGTCAGTCACATCCTGAACGCATCCTGAACAGCTCGCGCGCCG
>NZ_JBEYYC010000018.1:0-160350 GCF_040645355.1 Streptomyces sp. NPDC046805
GCTGTTGAGTTCTCAAGGAACGGACGCTTCCTTTGTACTCACCCTCTCGGGCTTTCCTCCGGGCGCTTCCCTTCGGTGTTTCCGACTCTATCAGATCTTTTTCCGATCCGATTTCCTCGGTGCTTTCCAGGTTCTCGCTCTCGCGTTTCCCTTTCCGGCGGTTCCGACTTTATCAGAAGTTCTTGGCCGGTCTGACCAGCCGCTCATTTCTGAGTAATCGGGGGGGTTGCTTCTCGGGAATGTCCTTCACAAGAAGCAGATAGATTTTAACTGGTGGCCCTCCGAGCTGTCCAGCTCTCCAGGCAACTGTTCGAATCTACCTCCCCACTCGCTCCGTGTCAACGGTCTCTGTGGGGCGATGAGGAGACTAGCAGCTCAGCAGGGGTTTTCGCACATCAGGCGACCCTCGGAGCCGAGCTTCGCTCCGCCGCTTCGAGGTCGCCCGTCTCGCCGGCGCGTGCCGCACGACCGCCGAGACCCCAGACGTACGCCAGGAAGGCCAGCTCCACTGCGATCCCCGCTCCTATGCGCGCCCACGTGGGCAGGCCGGACGGGGTGACGAAGCCTTCGATGGCGCCGGACACGAGGAGGACCAGGGCGAGGCCCATCGCCATGCCGATGGCGACCCGTCCCTCCTCGGCCAGGGCTGTACGGCGGGTTCGCGGGCCCGGGTCGATCAAGGTCCAGCCCAGGCGCAGCCCCGTACCGGCGGCGACGAAGACCGCGGTCAGTTCGAGCAGTCCGTGCGGGAGGACAAGGCCGAGGAAGGTGTCGAGCCGGCCGACCGACGACATGAGTCCGAGGCCGACGCCCAGGTTGAGCATGTTCTGGAAGAGGATCCAGAGGACCGGCAGGCCGAGGAAGATCCCCAGAACCAGGCACACCGCGGCGGCCTGGGCGTTGTTCGTCCATACCTGAGCCGCGAAGGATGCGGCGGGATGGCTCGAGTAGTAGGTCTCGTAGTCGCCACCAGGGCGGGTGAGCTCGCGCAGTCGGCTCGGAGCGGCGATGGAGGACTGCACCTCGGGGTGCGTACCGATCCACCAGCCAAGGAGGACCGCGACGGCGACGGAGAGGAACGCGGTGGGCACCCACCAGTGGCGCGAGCGGTAGACCGCGGCGGGAAAGCTCCGTCCCAGGAAGCGCGTCACATCGCGCCAGGAGGCGCGGCGGGTCCCCGTCACGGCACTACGCGCGCGTGCCACGAGTTGGGTGAGGCGCCCTGTCAGCTGTGGGTCGGGGGCGCTGGAGCGTATGAGGGAGAGGTGCGTCGCCGTGCGCTGGTAGAGGGCGACGAGTTCGTCGGCTTCCGCTCCGGTCAGGCGGCCCCGGCGACCGAGCAGGACGTCCAGGCGGTCCCACTCGGGGCGGTGGGCGGAGACGAAGACGTCGAGGTCCATCGGGTCTGCCTGCTCCTCGGCTGGTCGTCGACCGGACTGTTCGTCGTGTCGTCGTGATGTCAGCTTGTCGTATCCAGGGCGCCGCGTGGCCTCAGCTTGGCAGACTTGCGGTTCTCGGGGCAGGCCAGGGGAAGGACCACGGGCGTGAGCGAGCTGGTGACCGGCGAGGCGGTGGCGCTCGAGCTGCGTCCTGCGCGGCTGCCCAGCAGAGCGCTGGCGGTGGTGCTCGACCTCATCGTGGCCATGTTCGTCTATCTCGCCGTCATCGTGGCGGTGGTGGCGTCCACCTCGTCCTTGGACGATGCGGCGCAGGCCGCGCTGTCCGGCACGACGTTCCTGCTGGTGCTGATCGGCGGTCCGATCGCGTTGGAGACTCTCACCCATGGGCGTTCGCTGGGGAAGCTGGCGTGCGGGCTGCGTGTGGTGCGGGACGACGGCGGGCCGATCCGTTTTCGGCACGCGCTGGTGCGTGGTGCGATCGGTGTGGTCGAGATCCTGCTGACGTTCGGGGTTGTCGCCTGTATCGCCTCGCTCGTTTCGGCGCGGGGGCGGCGGCTCGGGGATGTCTTCGCGGGCACCTTGGTCGTACGGGAGCGAGTGCCTGCCGGGCGGACGGGTTTCGTACCTCCCCCGCCACCCGCGCTGGCAGGGCGCTTCTCGGCGCTCGACCTGTCGGCGGTTCCCGACGGGTTGTGGCTGGCCGTACGGCAGTACCTGACGCGGATGCGGCAGCTTGATCAGCAGGTCGCCCGGGTCATGGCGGAGCGGCTTGCGGCGGACCTTGCGGCTCGTACGGGCACTGAGGTCCCGCAGGACGTTCCGTCGGCCGCGTTTTTGGCGGCGGTCGTGCAGGAGCGGCAGGTGCGTGACGCGCGGCGGGTCTTCGGTGGCGCCCCGGCGGCGGACGGAATGCCGGTCATCGGCGGTGCGCCTGCCTCGGTGGAGAGTGCTCCCGGTTGGTCGCCTGCCGTCGGTACGACGCCGCCGGACGCGTATCCCGGCGAGGTTTACGAGGGTTCGAGCCAGAGCTCGGCGCCTGCCGCCCCGCTCGCACAGCCCGCGCAGCCTGTGCGGACCTCGACGGGCGAGGCTGCGGGCGGCCGCCCGGCCACCGGATTCGTACCGCCTGCTTAGTCGGGGCTGTCGGGGCATGCCCCCGCGAGGTCCTTGCTCACGGGGTCCTTGTTCAGCTGAACGTCGACGGTGGCGACTCGAGTTCTTCGAGTTCGATCCCGGGTGCTGCGAGGACCACGTCGCCGGCGATGTGCACGGTGTGCCGCTCACCCGTGTCCAGGGCTGTGACCTGGTATTCGTCCACGGCCAGAGGGCCGATGTCAGTGGCGTGTGTTTCTCTGTCCACCAGGGCCCAGGACTGGTCCACGGTGCGGGGGGCGAGGACCGGGTCGGTGAAGGCCACGAGACGTACGCGGGTCGCGGAGTCGGAAGGGGTGAGGCGCAGGAGACGGGCGGTGGCGACGAGGAACGCGGGGGACGTGCCGGTGAAGGCGTGCGCGCGCACATTGCCTTCGGTGGCGTGAGTGCCGGCGGGGTCGGTGCGGACCCAGGTGACGCCGTCGATGGCGGCGCCGCGCACCTGCCAGCCCCCGGCGTGGAGTTCCAGGCGGATGGGGCGGCCGAGGTCGTCGAGGGCGAGGTCGACGGAGCCGCTGTGGTCGCCCGAGGGGGCGGTCAGTTGGGAGACGTAACGCCAGCCGGACGGACCGGGTGCGCAGTGGAAGTGTTCTTCCGCGAAGGGGGTGTGATCGTGCGGATCGAGGAGCGAATAGCGGCCGCGGGGCATGAGGGGGTCCTGGGTCGTGACGGGCTGGTGAGCCGACCGGGCTGACGGGGGATCCTGGCAGACCGACTGGTGATCCGGCCAAAGGGGCAGGCCCCCGGCACGGGGGTGCGGGGGCCTGCCTCGGAGGACCTGCCGCCGGGGTGGGCGCGTCAGTGCACGGACGCGCCCACCCGGAGGGCGGGGCTGCGGACTCAGTAGCGGTAGTGGTCCGACTTGTACGGGCCCTCGACCTTCACGCCGATGTACGCGGCCTGCTCGGGGCGCAGCGTGGTCAGCTTCACGCCGAGCGCGTCCAGGTGGAGGCGGGCGACCTTCTCGTCGAGGTACTTGGGCAGCGTGTACACGCCGGTCGGGTACTCGTCGGGCTTGGTGAACAGCTCGATCTGGGCCAGGGTCTGGTCCGCGAAGGAGTTGGACATCACGAACGACGGGTGGCCGGTGGCGTTGCCCAGGTTCAGCAGGCGGCCCTCGGACAGCAGGATGATCACCTTGCCGTCAGGGAAGGTCCAGGTGTGGACCTGCGGCTTGACCTCGTCCTTGACGATGCCGGGGATCTTCGCGAGGCCGGCCATGTCGATCTCGTTGTCGAAGTGGCCGATGTTGCCGACGATGGCCTGGTGCTTCATCTTGGCCATGTCCGAGGCCATGATGATGTCCTTGTTGCCCGTCGTGGTGACGAAGATGTCGGCCTTGTCGATGACCTCGTCGAGCGTCGTGACCTGGTAGCCGTCCATCGCCGCCTGCAGGGCGCAGATCGGGTCGACTTCGGTGACGATCACGCGGGCGCCCTGGCCGCGCAGGGACTCGGCGCAGCCCTTGCCCACGTCGCCGTAGCCGCAGACGACGGCGGTCTTGCCGCCGATCAGGACGTCGGTGGCGCGGTTGATGCCGTCGACCAGGGAGTGGCGGCAGCCGTACTTGTTGTCGAACTTCGACTTGGTGACGGCGTCGTTGACGTTGATCGCCGGGAAGAGGAGGACGCCGTCGCGCTGCATCTCGTACAGGCGGTGGACGCCGGTCGTGGTCTCCTCGGTGACGCCGCGGATCTCAGAGGCCAGCTGGGTCCACTTCTGGGGGTTCTCGCCCAGGGTGCGGTGGAGCAGCTCGAGGATGACGCGGTGCTCGTCGGACTCGGCGGTCTCGACGCCGGGGACCTTGCCGTCCTTCTCGTACTCGACGCCCTTGTGGAGGAGGAGGGTGGCGTCGCCACCGTCGTCGAGGATCATGTTGGGGCCGCCGGTGGCGCTGTCCGGCCAGGTCAGCGCCTGCTCCGTGCACCACCAGTACTCGTCCAGGGTCTCGCCCTTCCAGGCGAAGACCGGGATGCCCTGCGGGTTGTCGGGCGTGCCGTTCGGGCCGACGGCGATGGCGGCGGCCGCGTGGTCCTGGGTGGAGAAGATGTTGCAGGAGGCCCAGCGGACCCGGGCGCCCAGGGCGACGAGGGTCTCGATGAGGACGGCGGTCTGCACGGTCATGTGCAGGGAGCCGGTGATGCGGGCGCCGGCGAGGGGCTGGGCATCGGCGTACTCCTTGCGGATCGCCATGAGGCCGGGCATCTCGTGCTCGGCGAGGGTGATCTCCTTGCGGCCGAACTCGGCCAGGGAGAGGTCGGCGACCTTGAAGTCCTGTCGGTTGTCGACAGTCGTCATTGCGGGCTGCTCCTCGGGGTTGGGTCGAGGTGGGTGCGGCTGGTCTGCGCGGCGGCGGACACACGGGTGCCCGGGAAGAGGACACAGGGATGCCCACGTACGCGCAGCGCAGTCCGTCGGAGGCCCTCTCTCCCTCGGCCGATCCCTGTTGGGACCGCCCGACCGCCATCAGCAGCGACGTCTGGCTCCGTCCCAAGCTACACCGGATGACCCGGCCGTCCCCAGTCCGCGTTCGGACGCGTCACCCCGGCCGCGGGAGCCGACCGGGGCGTGAACCGGGGGCACGAGGGGGCTCGAGCGGGAGTTCCGGACGCGGGTTCGGGACCGGAGGGCCGGACGGTACGGCGGCGGCGTGCACAAACGCAGCACGAAAAAGGGGCCCGCCGGAAGGTCCGGCGGGCCCCATGGCCGTATCCGATCGTCCCGTGGCCGGGACCGGGCATCAGTCCTCGGCGGAGTGCGGCGTCGGGCCGCCCGGGGTCGCCTCCGGGTCCGCGCCCCTGGCGGCCTCGGCCTCGCTGTAGATGTCCGGCTCGAGGTAGATCACGCGCGCGATGGGCACGGCGGCGCGGATGCGGGCCTCGGCGGCGTTGATGGCGTTGGCCACCTCGGTGGCCGTGTCGTCGTGGTCGACGGCGATCTTGGCGGCGACCAGCAGCTCCTCGGGGCCGAGGTGGAGCGTACGCATGTGGATGATGCCGGTGACCGTGTCGCCGTCGACCATGGCGGCCTCGATCTTCTGTATCACCGCGGGGCCGGCGGCCTCGCCCAGCAGCAGCGACTTGGTCTCGGCGGCGAGGACGAGGGCGATCAGGACGAGCAGGACACCGATGCACACGGTACCGATTCCGTCCCAGACGCCGTTGCCGGTGAGCAGGGCGAGGCCGACACCGAAGAGGGCGAGGACGAGACCGATGAGCGCGCCGAAGTCCTCCAGGAGGACGACCGGCAGCTCGGGCGCCTTCGCGCGGCGGATGAACTGCGCCCAGGACAGCTTGCCGCGCAGCTCGTTGGACTCCTTGATGGCCGTACGGAAGGAGAAGCCCTCGGCGATTATCGCGAAGACCAGGACGCCGACCGGCCAGTACCAGTGCTCCACCGCGTGCGGGTGGCTGATCTTCTCGTAGCCCTCGTAGATGGCGAACATGCCGCCGACCGAGAAGAGGACGATCGAGACGAGGAAGGCGTAGATGTACCGCTCGCGGCCGTAGCCGAAGGGGTGCTGCGGGGTAGCCTCGCGCTGGGCGCGCTTGCCGCCGATGAGCAGCAGGAACTGGTTACCGGAGTCGGCGAGCGAGTGCACGCCCTCGGCGAGCATCGACGACGAACCGCTGAACGCGAACGCCACGAACTTCGATACCGCGATCGCTAGGTTGGCACCCAGTGCCGCCACGATCGCCTTGGTGCCGCCTGACGCGCTCATGTGTCCGCGCTTTCCCTTCGCCTTCGTCCATCTGACCGTCCGGCCATGAGGCCGTCAGGCCGTCTGACCATCCGACCGTCAGGCCTTTGCCTGCCCTTTGCCGGTCGAGCCATTCTTGCAGGCCGATCGGGCGACGGTGTGTCAGGTGTCCACAACCACCGGTCAGATGATCATCGTGGCCCGGAAGACCGTACCGTCTCCGGACACCCCGGCCTTTTCGCCCGCCGGGACGAAAACGGACTGGCCCGACGTCAGCTTGTGCTCGCCGGCCCGTACGGAACCCGCCGTGCACAGCAGGATCTGCGGGGCGGAGCGGGTGAGGTCGTGGGTGGCGCCGCCCCCGGTCAGGACGTACCGGGAGAGCCGGAACTCGTCGATCGGTGTGTCGTAGACCTCTTCGCCCTCGGCGGACGCCTCCGGGCGCAGCACGCCCGGATCACCCGCCTCGAAGCGGACGATCCGCAGGAGCTCGGGGACGTCGACGTGCTTGGGGGTCAGACCGCAGCGCAGGACGTTGTCGGAGTTGGCCATGATCTCGACGCCGAGACCGCTCAGGTAGGCGTGCGGGATGCCTGCGCCGAGGAAAAGGGCCTCGCCCGGCTGGAGGCGTACGTGATTGAGGAGCATGGCGGCAATGACGCCCGGGTCGCCCGGGTAGTGGTGGGCGAGATCCGCGTAGGGGAGGTAGTCACCGCCGAGGCGGGCGCAGGCGGCGGTGGCCTCGGCGACCGTGTGGGCCATCTCCTCCGGGTCGGCGGTCAGGACCGCGGTGAGGACCTCGCGCAGGGCCGCTTCCTCGGGGTGGGCGTGCAGCAGGTCGATGTACGGCTTGAGGGAGTCGACCCCGAGACCGTCGAGCAGGTCGGCGGCCTGGAGCGGGTCGCGGAAGCCGCACAGGCCGTCGAACTCGGTGAGCGCGCAGATCAGCTCGGGCTTGTGGTTGGCGTCCTTGTAGTTGCGGTGCGGGGCATCCAGCGGGATGCCGCGCCGCTCCTCGTCCGCGTACCCCTGCCTGGCCTGTTCGAGGTCGGGGTGCACCTGGAGAGAGAGCGGGGCGCCGGCCGCGAGGATCTTCAGCAGGAAGGGCAGGCGAGGGCCGAATTTGCCGACCGCCGCCGCGCCGAGCTCCCTCTCCGGGTCCGCGGCGATGACCTCCGCGAGCGTTCCGCGCGCGGTGTGCGAGGGCGCGCCCGGGTGGGCGCCCATCCACATCTCCGCCTGCGGCTCGCCGGTCGGCTCGACGCCGAGGAGCTTCGGGATGGCGGTGGGGGAACCCCAGGCGTAGGGGCGGATGACGTTGTCGAGGCGGTCCATGGGGCTGGTTTCTCTCCGCAGGGTTCTTCCGCGCATGTTTCGCGGCTCTGGTGTCGCGGCTGCTGGTGTCGCGGTTCTGATGGCTTCTCGCGCGCGTCTCACAGTTCTAGCGCGCGACTCACGGAGGTGGCGTGTGTACGTCTCAGGTCTGATCCACGGACGTACGTCTCAGGGTCTGATCCACGGACGTACGTCTCAGGGTCTGATCCACGACGGATGTCTCGGGTCTGATCCATGGCGGATGTCTCGCGTCTCATCCATGCACGTACGTCTCGGGTCCGATCCATGTCCGTCGCGCGTTCGCTCCGCGTTACGGCGGTCAGGGCGCCGACGACAAGATCAGGCCACCGAAGCGAGCGCCAGGTAAACGGCGGCGAAATCCGTCATGGCGATCAGTTCGGCGAGGGTCTCCAGTTCGTCGCCGGGCTCGGGTTCCAGCTCGCTGATCGGCGTGTCATGGCTGAGGGCCAGGTCACGGGCGGCCGGTGCCGCGGTCAGGCCGCCGATCGGCCGGTCGCGGAGCAGCACCACGCGCGCGTGCAGCGCCGGTGTCTCCTCGACGCGGTCGCGGAAGAAGTCGTCCGGGTCGGCGCTCGCGGCGAGCGGGCCCGCCAGCAGGGCGCTGTGCTCGGCAAGCGCCTCGGGGAGTTCGGCGACGAGGGCGGGGCGGCCGGCCAGTTCTGCGAGGGCGGCGGCGAAACGGCGTCCCGCGGGTCCGGCGGAGATGCCTTCCGTCCAGATCACCGGGAGTGCGTCGGCGAGTTCGGCGGCGAGGGCCTTGGCGGGGTTGCTGTAGGTCACGATGGCCGGGCCGCAGCGCTCGGCCACGTTGTCCAGGCGGTCGGCGATCGTCTCCAGGGCGTCCGAGGGGGCGCTGACCAGGCCGATCCGGTCGAGGAGCGCGAGCAGCGGGGTGAGCAGCGCCCACAGGACGCCCGGGGAGGACGCGGCGAGCGGCTCGTCGTGGTCGTACGGGGCCGTCGCCATCGGCAGGAACAGACCGTGAGCGCCGGTGACCGCCTCGTGGAGCGGGGTGCGGGCCGGGGCCACGGCCACGACCGAGCAGCCGCGGCGGTAGGCCTGCTCGGCGAGCAGGGAGAGGCTGGGTTCGGTGCCGTCCGGGGTGGCGATCAGCAGCAGGTCCACGGAGCCGGTCCAGCCCGGGAGTTCCCAGCGCAGGGCGCCGGCGGCCGGGGCGACACCGGTGGGGGCGAGCCGGATGACCGGGCTGCCGGGGCCCGCGAGCGTGCCGAGGAGGTCGGCGGCGTGGGTCGCGGCGGCGCCGGGGCCGGCGATCAGAACCGCGCGGGGACGGCCGTCCGGCTTGAGGTCGTCGATGCCGGCCTCGATGGCATGGCGCGCCGCGGTACGGACGCGGGCACCCGCCTCGGCGGCGCCGCGGAGGAGGCCTCGGCGGTCGGCCTCGGCGAGGTCCTCCGGGGTGTCGAGCAGCGATTCGTCCAGCATGGGCGGCAGCCTCCGCTCGCCGTGGGTCCTAGGGGCCGGCTCGTCTTGGGTGGGCGCCTCGTCGGGCGGGCCTCGTTTTTCCGGGTTTTCCGTGTGGGGAGCTCGTTTCCCGTTCGCGGGGGTCGTATCCGCGTCCGTGGTTGTGGAACCGTTTTCCCCGTGCGGGGCGCCTTCCCCGTAGGAGGGCGCTTTCCCCATAGAAGGCGGTCCCGCGCGGTGGGTGTCCCCTAGGGGTGTTCGCATCCCCGACTGATGAGTCCGGCTCCCGACGGCAGGCGCGCGCGCCCGTGACGGAACTCGGCTCCTGGTGGCGGGACTCGGCTCCCTGATAGCGGCCGGACCCGTCGTTACGCGGGGCGGCGGGCCTCGTCGACGAGGAGTACGGGGATACCGTCGCGGACCGGGTACGCCAGGCCACAGTCCTGGCCGGTGCAGATCAGCTCGGTGTCCTGCTCCTTGAGGGGGGCGTGGCAGGCCGGGCAGGCGAGGATCTCCAGGAGGCCGGCTTCGAGCGGCATGGGGTGTCCCTTCGGGCGGGGGTGGGCGTGCACTGATGTGCCTGGTCAGCGTACCGCCGCAGGGAGTGCGGCAGCGGAGTCGGCCGAGGTTTGGCAGCGGGCAGGCGGACGGGGGGGGTGACGAGGGCGGAGAAGGGGGCCGTCAGCCCCTGATGATCACCAGTGCCTCGTCCCGCATCCTGGCCATCGTCGTCTCGTCGCGTGCCTCCACGTTCAGGCGGAGCAGGGGCTCGGTGTTGGAGGGACGGACGTTGAACCACCAGTCGGCGGCGGAGACGGTGAGGCCGTCGAGGTCGTCCAGGGTCACGTCCGCGCGGCCCTCGTAGGCGGAGCGGATCGCGGCGAGGCGGTCCGCCTGGTCGGCCACCGTGGAGTTGATCTCGCCGGAACCGGCGTAGCGGTCGTACTGGGCGACCAGTCCGGAGAGGGGACCGTCCTGGCCGCCGAGGGCGGCGAGGACGTGCAGGGCCGCGAGCATGCCCGTGTCGGCGTTCCAGAAGTCCTTGAAGTAGTAGTGGGCGGAGTGCTCGCCGCCGAAGATCGCGCCCGTCTGCGCCATCTCCCCCTTGATGAAGGAGTGGCCGACCCGGGTGCGGACCGGCGTGCCGCCGCTCTCCCGGACGACCTCGGGGACGGACCAGGACGTGATCAGGTTGTGGATGACCGCGCCCGTGCCGCCGTTCCTGGCCAGCTCGCGCGCGGCCACCAGGGCCGTGATGACCGACGGGGACACCGGCTCGCCGTTCTCGTCCACCACGAAGCAGCGGTCGGCGTCGCCGTCGAAGGCGAGGCCGAGGTCGGCGCCCTCCTCACGGACCCGCTTCTGCAGGTCCACGAGGTTGGCGGGGTCGAGCGGGTTCGCCTCGTGGTTCGGGAACGTGCCGTCCAGCTCGAAATACATCGGTACGAGGGTCACGGGCAGGCCGGCGAGGACCGTGGGGACCGTGTGGCCGCCCATGCCGTTGCCCGCGTCGACGACGACCTTCAGGGGGCGGATGGAGGTCAGGTCGACGAGGGAGCGGAGGTGCGCCGCGTAATCGTCCAACGTGTCGCGGCCGGTGAGGGTTCCCGGGTCGGCGACCGGTTGCGGCGCGCCCGACTCCAGCCAGCCCTCGATCAGTTCGCGGATCTCCGCCAGGCCCGTGTCCTGGCCGACCGGGGCCGCGCCGGCCCGGCACATCTTGATGCCGTTGTACTGGGCCGGGTTGTGCGAGGCCGTGAACATCGCGCCCGGGAGACCGAGGGAGCCCGACGCGTAGTACAGCTGGTCGGTCGAGCACAGCCCGGTCTCCGTGACGTCGGCCCCACGGGCCGCCGCCCCGCGCGCGAAGGCGCGGGACAGGCCCGGCGACGAGGGCCGCATGTCGTGGCCGGTCACGATCGCGTCCGCGCCGGTCACCTGCGCGAAGGCCGCCCCGAAGAGCTCGGCCAGCGACTCGTCCCACTGGTCCGGGACCACCCCGCGCACGTCGTACGCCTTCACGATCTGTGACAGATCACCAGCCACGGTCAACCCTCCTGAAAGTCCTGTCGGTCAGCACAAACTACCCGCCCGCACCGAATCCGCCGTGCGGACGCCCTGTGCACTCCCTGTGGACTCTCGACCGTGGCCGCGGATCAGGGCAGCATCCAGCCGAGGACCGGTGAGCTCTGGCCGACCACGATCAGGCACATCACCAGCAGCAGGCCGATGCTCCAGGGCAGCACGCGGCGCAGCAGGTCGCCCTCGCGTCCCGCCAGACCGACCGCCGCGCAGGCGATGGTGAGGTTCTGCGGCGAGATCATCTTGCCGAGCACACCGCCGGAGCTGTTGGCGGCGGCGAGCAGAACGGGCGACAGGCCCGACTCGCGGGCCGCGCTCACCTGAAGGGCGCCGAACAGCGCGTTGGCCGAGGTGTCGGACCCCGACACGGCCACGCCGAACCAGCCCAGCACGGGCGACAGGAAGGCGAGTCCGGCACCGGCCGCCGCCACGAAGTGGCCGATCGTGGCCGCCTGTCCGGAGAGGTTCATGACGTAGGCGAGGGCCAGGACGGACGTCACGGTCAGGATGGCGAACCTCAACTCGCGTACGGTCTCCAGCCACTCCCGCACCGCCACGCGCGCGTGCACCCCGAGTACGGCCGCCGTGCACACCCCGGCGAACAGCACGAGCGTGCCGCCGGTCCCGACGATCGGCCAGGTGAAGAGGTTTCCGCTGACCGGCTTGCCGTCCGGGCCGGCGACGTCCAGGAAGGGCCAGTCGTACGTCTGCGTCGCCTGCGCCAGCCAGTCCTTGACGGCCGGGATCTGGGCGATCGAGAAGATCACGACGATGAGGGCGTACGGGGCGTAGGCGCGCAGGACTTCGGGGCGCGGGTCGGTCTCGTCCAGGTCCGTGCTGCGGGCGCCGGTGAGCACGGACGCCCGTACGGCTTCGGTGGCCGGTACGCGCGCGTGCGACACCGCCACCAGGGCGCCGGCACCGACCAAGGAGGCGGCGATGTCGGCGAGTTGCGCGGAGACGAAGTTGGAGACCACGAACTGGGCGACGGCGAAGGCGACTCCGCAGACGAGGGCGGGCATCCAGGTCTCCCGCAGCCCGCGCCGGCCGTCGACGAGCCCGACGAGCACCAGGGGGACGATCAGGGCCAGCAGCGGCGTCTGACGGCCCACCACGGAGGCCACGGAATCCAGCGGCAGCCCGGTGACCTGGGCGAGCGTGACGACCGGGGTGCCCATGGCGCCGAAAGCGACGGGTGCGGTGTTGGCGACCAGGGAGACCGCTGCCGCGCGCACCGGGTCGAAGCCGAGCGCGACCAGCATCACCGAGCAGATGGCCACCGGGGTGCCGAAACCGGCCAGGGCCTCCAGCAGCGCGCCGAAGCAGAAGGCGATGACGAGGGCCTGGATGCGCGGGTCGTCGGACAGGCGCCCGAAGGAGCGGCGCAGGATGTCGAAGTGCCGGGTGCGGACGGTCATCCGGTACACCCACAGGGCGTTGACCACGATCCACAGGATGGGGAAGAGCCCGAACGCGGCGCCCTGGGCCGCACTGGAAAGTGTCTGGCCCAGCGGCATGCCGTAGGCGAGACAGGCGACCAGAACGGCCGTCAGAAGTCCGATCAGGCCCGCCAGGTGCGCCTTCAGACGCACTCCCCCGAGCAGGACCAGGACGACGACAAGGGGCAGGGCTGCGACTAGGGCGGACAGGCCGAGCGAGTCGGCAATGGGCTCCAACTGCTGGACGTACACGGGGCCTCCCCGGATTCCGTCATGCGGAAAGTGATTTCTCGTTTCGGCTGACGGAATGGTCGTGTCCGCGCCAACGGCACGTCAATGGGCGTGCGTCATCCAGTCGATGAAGGTGCGTCATTGATGTCGCCGCGGGGAGGTTCGGCCGTCACAACGTGGGGCGGTAGGGGGCGAAGGAGCCGAAAAGTCGCCGCAAGAACAGAAGGAGACGAAGAAGCCGAAGGAGACGAAGAGTCTCAGTTGTCCGGCGAGCGCAGCACCCGGAGGTGGCCGCGGCGGGCGACCTCCATGGGGTCCGCCGTACGGGCCCCGCCACCCGCCTCGGCGGCTCGCTCCTGGGGGCGGGCGGCCTCGCGCACGGCGTTGGCGAGCGCCTCCAGGTCGTCCCCGCTGGGGCGCGCCGGAGCGGAGCCGTCGAGGAGGCGGACGACCTCCCAGCCGCGCGGGGCGGTGAGGCGCTCGGAGTGCTCGGCGCACAGGTCGTAGCAGTGGGGCTCGGCGTAGGTGGCGAGCGGGCCGAGGACCGCGGTCGAGTCGGCGTAGACGTACGTCAGCGTCGCGACGGCGGGTCGGCCGCAAGCGGTGCGCGAACAGCGACGTACAGGGCTCACGACGTTGGACGGTACCGCACTCTTGAGCGGGCCGCGACGACTCTCCACCAGGTCACTCCACCGTGTCGTGCTGCGAAGCGCCCCGCGCGCCTCTCTGGACAAGTACCGCCGACCTGCACGGACGTCCCTGCCCCAGGTTCGGGACAGGTCCGCATCCGGTCGGCAATCGATGCAAATCACGTCAATTGCCTTGAGGTCTACGGTCCGAGATGGGTACGGAGCGAGCTCTACCCTGATCGGAACGGTCAGTCGACGACAATCTCGTGAGATGGCCGGATCTCGTCCGGTCACCGGGCAATCGCCGCGTGATCGCGGACGATCATCCCGCCGTGACAGCCGGGCGTACGGACCGCGCGGGGACTACGCTTCACCGGTGATGGACAACCGTGTACCGCCCCGCGCCACCGGCCCCGGGCCCCGTCGCCGTGATCGCCACGGGCGGGGCATGCGCGGGCCGATCGCGCCGCCGCAGGTGCCGCTCGCGGCGAGTCGCGCCGAGGTGTTCGCGGACCTGGTGCAGGACTCCGTGGAGCGTCTCGAACGACGGTGGCCGCAGCTGGCCGACATCGACTTCCTGGTGCTGGAGGTACCCCGCCTGCCGTCGGGGCCGGACGCGGCATGGAGCGACGAGGCGGTGCCGCTCGGGGGGACGATTCCCGCGCGTGAAGGGCGTCGCGCGCGGGTCGTGGTGTACCGGCGGCCGGTGGAGATCCGCACCAAGGGGCGCGACGAGCGGGCCGCGCTGGTGCACGAGGTCGTGGTCGAGCAGGTCGCGGAGCTGCTGGGGCTCACTCCGGAGACCGTGGATCCGCGCTACGGCGAGGACTGAGGCCGCGCGCCGAGGCCACCCGCGCGGCGTGGGCGACCGCCGGCCCGGCCGCCCACTTCTGCCTCCTTCTGCCCGCTTCTGCGCTTCCAGCGCGTACGGCCGGCATGCCGGTCGGCTACTTCTGCAGCACCGACAGGTCCTGGTCCGCCTTCGGTACGGCCACCGTCCCGCGGTCGTCCGGGAGGGTCTGGACGGTGAAGCCGGGGACGCCTTCCTCGTCGGCGGACAGGGCGCGGGCGCCGTAGACCGGGCCGCCGGACACGGGCTCCACCGTCAGGGCGTACGTGCCCTTCAGGCCGCTCGGGACCGGGGCCTGGACGTCCTGGGTGGTGCCCGACTTGATCGTGTAGGTCTTCGTCACCGGCGAGCCTCCCTCACTGCCCGCCGAGGCCGTGACCTTGACCCGCGCCGTCGCCGTGGGGGCGGTGAGGGACAGGGTCGTGCCCTTGCCGCTGTTGTCGGCGGACGTCGCGCGCGTGCCGACCGGGGTGGCGGCCGGGATGAAGGCCGTCTCCTGGTTGCCGACCTTGCCGCGGGTCACCTGGAGGGCGGCGACCACGGGGACGGACCGGCCGGTCGGGGTGAGCACCAGGGAGCCGGCCTCGCCGCGCGTGAGGGCGCCGAGGTCGACCGCCGTCGTCATGCCCGACTTCACGTGCAGCGTCTCGTTCCCGGCCGGGGTGATCATCCCGTGGGGGGAGGCCAGGCGCACCTTCAGGTCCGCGTCGGCGTCGCCCGGGGTGAAGGCGACCAGACGGACGGAGGTGGCGTCCTTCGGTATGCCGGGCAGCACCAGGCTGCCCGCCGGGTCGGCGGACGCGGGCAGCCAGTCGCCGCCCTGCTTGGCGTCCAGGGCCTGCACGGAGGCGCCGACACGTCCGCTGCGGACGCTGACGTGCACGGTCAGGTCGGACTGCTGCTCGTTGGTGAGTGTGGACAGCAGGACCGGCTTGGCGGCGTGCGGCGGGACCGTGAGGCCCTCGCCGAGCGTGGACTTGACCGCGCCGTCCTTGCCGTAGAGCTCGATGTCGACGACCGCGGCGCTGTCGTCGAGATTGACGAGGTGCACGTAGTCGGTGCGGTCGGCGCCGGTGCTGGCGCCCGGGAACCAGAAGTCCGTGTCCGGTGCGGTGCAGTTGACGCCGAGCAGTCCGCGGCCGATGCCCGCGGCGACCTGGGTGGTCTCCTGGACGGTCCAGCCGGGCGCGAACTTCCCGTCGGCGGTGCCGGTGAGCGCGGGCGCGTCCCCGCCCGAGGTGTCACCGGTGATCGGCGTGCCGGGCGCCTTGGGCGTGAGGACGGGCGCTTGGCCCTTCTTCGCCTGCTTGGCCGTACCCGAGCCGCTCGTGCCGTTCTCCGACGCCTCCGGGGCCGCCTGGAGCTCGGCCTTGCCGCTGCCCGGCGTGCCCTTCGTGACCGGCGTGAAGGACGTGTACGTGGTGTCGGCGATGTCGGAGGTGCTCGGAGCCGGGCACAGCAGGCTGGTGCGCTCGACAGGCAGCTGGGCGGCCGCCTTGACGGTGTCCGTGCCGGATCCGTCCGGTGCGTTGAGCGCGGCGAATCCGGTGACGGCGGCGAGGGCGGCCACGCCGGCGATCAGGGGCAGGGGGATGCTCTTCACTGCTGGCTCCCGTCGGGACGCTGGTGGCCGGTGCCGTGGGGGTGGGGCTGCGTCGGGTCGTAGGCCGGGTCGTAGCCCTGCTGGTACGTCGGGTCGTACGCCCCTTGCTCGGTCGGGGCGCCGTAGCCGTACGGGTCGTACGGGCCGTCCTGGTAGGGGTCGGCCTGGTACGCCTGCTGGTCGTACCCGCCCGCGAACGGCGCGGCGTCCTGGTACTGCCCGCCGTCATAGGCGCCGTACTCGGCGCCGGCATAGGCCGGTGCGTCCCAGTCGCCGTAGCCCGGCTGGTGCGGCACGGCAGGGGCCTCCTCCGGAGGAGGAGGCACGGCGCCGGGCTCGCCCATGTCGACGGCTTCCTCGGCCACGCCGGCCGCGTCGGCCGCCGCGGCTTCCTCGGCCTCGGCCTGGGCGCGCAGGCGGCGGGCCCGGCGGCCCTCCCCCGCGTCGGCCAGGACGACCGGCTCCTCGGGCAGGTCGTCGTCGATGTCACGGCGGCGGCCCGGCAGCGCGAGCACGATCAGGACGACGGCGAGCGCGCCCTGGGCCCACAGCCAGGCGGTGTGGCCGATCGGGTCGTCGTAGGTGACGTCCAACCTGCCGCCCGCTGAGGGGAGTTCGAATCCCTGGGCCCAGCCGTCGACCGTGGTGGGAGCGAGCGGCTTGCCGTCCAGGGTGGCGGTCCAGCCGTCGGCGGCGGTGTCGGCCAGGCGCAGGACGCGGCTGCCCGAGCCGGTCGGGATCGTGGTGTGGATCTCGACGGGTCCGGCGGCGACGGACTGTGCGGTGCCCGTGCCGGAGGCGGGCACGATGGCGGCACGGGAGACCTGCCGGTCGACGCGCCACAGCTTGCTGCCGTCCTGCTGGCTGAGCCGGCTCAGACCGGGCGTGGCGTCGAGGACCCGGCCGACCTCGCGGGGCGCGCCCCGGTGGACGAGGATGTAGCGCACGGCGAACCCGCCGAGCTGGTTCGCCTGGTCGGCACCGGATCCGGCGATGAGGTTGGCGACGACCTTGTCGAGCTTGGTGTTCTGGCCGTCGGCGGCGGCGAGTTCGGCGTCGCCCATGCGGGCGCCGGAGCCGCGGACGAGCGAGTAGCGCACGCGCGCGTCGGAGTCGCTGTCGAGGACCAGGGTGCGGGCCTGGTCGCGGGTGCCGCTCTCCTCGGCGACGAACGCGGGAACCTGCACCGGGTCGCGCCGCTCCACGGGATCGTCGGCGCCTGCGATCATCCAGCCGGCGGCGACCAGCAGCGGTCCCGCGGCCGAGGCGAAGGCGATCAGGGCGGCCACCGGCTGGCGCCAGCCGAAGCTCTGCTCGGCCACACGCGCGCGTGCTCCGTCGGCGCCGAGCGCGGCGGCGGCCAGAAGGGCTATGCCGTAGACGAGGGTGGCGGGCCCGGCCCAGGCGGAGGCGTTGGACAGGACCGCGAAGACGAGACCCACCAGGGCGACGACCCAGGCGGCCCGGATTCCCGCCTGGCGCTCGGAGCGCATCAGCGCGGCCAACGCGGCCAGGACGATGCCGATGAGCATCAGCCCGTCCACCGTGCCGGGACCGCCCGGGCTGATGCCGAGCAGGTCGAGGGCGGAGGCGGCCGACGGGCCGTACGCGAGCCCGGCTTCCTTGAAGAAGCCGAACGGCAGCAGGGTCAGCGACCAGGGCGCGAGGACCAGCAACGGGGTGCCCAACTGGGCCAGCAGGCGCAGGCCGTGGGCGACGATGTCGCCGCGGCGCACGACCAGCACACCGATCCCGAGGATCAGGGCGATGGGCCACACGATCGGCGTGAACGCGGTGGTGATGGTCAGCAGCAGCGCGTACGCCCAGGTGGCGCGCCAGCTGCCGCGCGTCCCCGAGGAGTGCGCCAGGCCGCTCGCGGCGATGCCCGCGCGCGCGATGAGCGGCAGCAGGACGGCGAGGACGGCGGTGCCGATGTGGCCGCCCGCGAGGGCTCCGGTGGCGGCGGGCAGGAAGGCGTAGGCGACGGCCGCCCACGCGCGCAGAAGGCGGGAGGTGACGAGCGGCCGGGAGGCGAAGTACGCGCTGAACCCGGCCAGCGGAACCGAACCGACCAGCAGGACCGTGACCGTGAGACCGGTCGAGCCGAGCAGGGCCGAGGCGAACAGCGCCATGATGGCCAGGTACGGCGGCGCGGACTGGGTGCCGCCCGGGCCCATCGGGTGCCAGGCGTCGAGGTAACGGGACCACAGCTCACCGGTGCCACCCGGGGCGGGCAGCAGGGCGCCGCCCGCGAGCGCGCCGCCTCCGATGAGGCTGCGGCAGGCCACGAGCGAGAACAGCAGCAGGACCAGGAAGAGCGCCGGGCCGGGATTGCGGGCGATGCGCTTGAGGCGGGCGTGCCGCTCGGGCATCAGGAACTCGGCGTCGTCACCGGCGTCGGCCGCGGCGCCGTGCCGTCCGGCCGAGGAGAGCTCCGGGTCGGAGCCGCCGAAGAAGTTGCCGGCGACCTGTTCGATGGTGACCCGCACGGTCGCACCGGGCGGCGGGAACAGTGCCCGCAGCTCGTCCTTGCCGATCTGCGGGCGGCCGCGCATGCGCCGTCCGGCGATGATCCGCTCCGGCCGCAGCAGGACGCCGAACAGACCGCGGACCTCGTCGACGGCCTGTCCGGGGACCTTGCCGACGAGATAGGCGACGGTTCTCAGGAGTGTGCCGAGGACGAGCCGCAGCAGGACCCAGGGCAGCACCGCCGTACGGATGTTGACGAGCAGGGTGTAGACGGCGCCGGCCTTGTCGACCTTGTGCGGGGAGGCGGCGGTGCGCCCCACGCAGTCGACGGTGCGGCGCTCGCGGGACGCGGCCTCGGCGTGCCGTACGACGGCGTCGGGGGCGACGAGGACGCGGTAACCGGCCGCGTGCGCGCGCCAGCACAGGTCGACGTCGTCGCGCATCAGCGGCAGTCGGCGGTCGAATCCGCCGAGCTGCTCGAAGACGTCGCGGCGCACCAGCATGCCCGCGGTGGAGACGGACAGCGCGGGCTGGACGTGGTCGTGCTGGCCCTGGTCCTGTTCGCGGCGGTCCAGACCGGTCCAGCGGCGGCCCGAGTTGGCGATGGTGACGCCGACCTCGAGGAGCTGACGGCGGTCGTACCAGCCGCGGAGCTTGGGGCCGACGACCGCCACGTCGTCGCGGCCCAGCTCCAGTTCGTTCTCCACGACCCTCAGCAGCTCGGCCAGCGCCTCGGGTTCGGGCGCGCAGTCGTCGTGCAGCAGCCACAGCCACTGGACGGGTTCGCCGTGCGGGAGGTCGGGCAGGTCGTAGGCGTCGTCGCGCCATGAGCGCGTGACGGGATCCCAGCTGCTGGGGCGCCTGAGGTACGGCAGCTCGTCCGGCGTGAGGACCGGCGCGATGCGGCTCGCCTCCTCGACGGCCTGGCCGAAGCCGGTGCGCCGGGCGAGGTGCAGCACCTGTTCGTCGCCGAGCGCGCCGGCGACCAACTGGGCGGACTCGTCCGCGCTGCCGGTGTCGGCGGCCACGGCGAACTGGACGGGCCGCTCCTGGCCGAGCAGTCCGTCGAGCGTTTTGGGCAGCCAGCGGGCGCCGTCGTGGGATACAAGGACCGCGGTCACCACGTGCCGCGGGAACTCGGGCGCGGCAGCCGCTCCTTGATGAGCTGGCGCGTCGTGATGGGCTGGCGTATGGCTGTGCACGGACATCGAGGTACGGGCCCCGGTTCGGTGGACTGTGGTGGACGCCTGTGCCCCGAGGGGCAGCGGGGCGTCTCGGACGAGCGACCACACTATCGGCTGACCATGACGACGACCCGCCGCCTGTGGACAACTCACCTGCGACGGGCCGTTCGTGGCGTATGCGTATGTACGTGAAGGATCCCTGCGGTACGTGACGGTCGGGCGGCGGCCTTGCTCAGACGGTGGCCTTGCTCAGACGGCGGCCTTCTTCAGCCTGCGGCGTTCACGCTCGGACAGACCGCCCCAGATGCCGAAGCGCTCGTCGTTGGCGAGGGCGTACTCGAGGCATTCCGAGCGGACCTCGCACGCGAGGCAGACCTTCTTCGCCTCTCTGGTCGAGCCGCCCTTCTCGGGGAAGAAGGACTCGGGGTCGGTCTGGGCGCACAGTGCGCGCTCCTGCCAGCCGAGTTCCTCGTCCGCGTCGTCGACCAGCAGTTGCTGCACCAGCTCGGTCATGTGCGCCCCTCGTCTGTCTTTCGCGTCCCCGTGTTCCGGCCGTTACCGATATCGGCTGAACGACACGAGTGAAATTACAAGTGTGCTGCTCCGGGCGAGTCAAGCCGAGATCTGCTATTGGGCCCGTTATTCACTCTGCGGAACCAAGGCCGTGCGGAAAGTGTTCAAATCGCCATAAACCTTGACATACAACGGAGGTCCGGGAGAGGCACCGACTCCGCACTTCACCTGTACGGAAGAGGACGCCCAGGAGTTCGATCGCGTTCCGGCGAGGCTCGTGCGCCCGGTTGTGCGCCATGTGTCCCGGCGCTCTGATGAACAAACCTTTCACCTGGGAGATGAACCAGATGGGGTGAAATACGTCCCACATACCGGACGTCAAGTTGACAGTGCGCGCGTGAACCTATGTCCTTGTGGGCATGCTCGCGCATTCGGCACTCACCTCGACCCGCCCCGCCGGGTCCCTCGGTGCTGCCCGCGCCCGCTGTAGCTGTTGTTGCTGTTCCAGCTGTTGAGCCACGCGCGCTCCGGCTGCCGCTGAGTCCATCCCGACTCTGCCGCCGCTCTCCTTCCAGAGCTTCCCGAGCCCTCACCACAGGGCCCCTGCCCGCCCGCGACCCGGGCGAACGGCCGGCGACACCCAGCCTCACACTCTCCCGCCGAGGACCCCCACATCCCCATGAACAGCGACAACGACCTCCAGATCGCCGGCGACATCCTCGAGGTGCCGCACCTCCTCCAGCCCCCGCGCGCGCACCCGGCCACCGTCGCCGAGTTCGTCGGCCTGGCCCGTTCCCTCGCCGCCGACCGCTCCCAGTGGGAGCACCTCGTCCGGTACGACGCCACGACGCGCTGGTACCACCGGCTGCGCACAGGCCCGGGCTACGAGGTGTGGCTGCTGTCCTGGGTGCCGGGACAGGGCAGCGGGCTGCACGACCACGGCCGCTCCTCCGGTGTCCTGACCGTCCTGGAGGGCACCCTGTCCGAGCGGACCCGGCGCGGCACGCGCGCATTGGAGGCGGGCACCCAGCGGGTGTTCGCACCGGGCTACGCGCACGAGGTGGTCAACGACGCGCTGGACCCGGCGGTCAGCCTGCACGTCTACTACCCGGGCCTGACCGAGATGCCGATGCACACGGCTCCGCACTGCGAGGCGCGCACGGAGCCGCGCGGCGGGGCACGCACCCTGACTGCCTGACGTGTTGTCGTACCCGTCTGCAACACCGGCCCACCCGTCGCCCGGCCACCACCCCTCAACGAGTCGGTCTGTCGGCTGACACACTGTTTCAATGCGCATTGTGGTTCTGGCAGGCGGCATCGGCGGTGCCCGGTTCCTGCGTGGTCTGAAGAAGGCCGCGCCGGACGCGGACATCACGGTCATCGGCAACACCGGGGACGACATCCACCTCTTCGGGCTGAAGGTCTGCCCGGACCTCGACACGGTGATGTACACGCTCGGCGGCGGCATCAACGAGGAGCAGGGCTGGGGGCGGACGGACGAGACCTTCCACCTCAAGGAGGAGCTCGCGGCGTACGGCGTCGGTCCCGAGTGGTTCGGGCTCGGCGACCGGGACTTCGCCACGCACATCGTGCGGACGCAGATGCTGGCCGCCGGCTACCCCCTCAGCGCGGTCACCGAGGCGCTGTGCGACCGCTGGCAGCCGGGCGTACGGCTGATCCCCATGACCGACGACCGGGTCGAGACGCATGTCGCCGTCGAGGTGGACGGGGAACGCAAGGCGGTCCACTTCCAGGAGTACTGGGTGCGGCTGCGGGCCTCCGTCCCGGCCGAGGCGGTCGTGCCGGTCGGCGCGGAGCAGTCCAAGCCGGCGCCCGGCGTCCTGGAGGCCATCGCCCGGGCCGACGTGATCCTCTTCCCGCCGTCCAACCCGGTCGTCTCCGTCGGCACGATCCTCGCCGTCCCCGGCATCCGGGAGGCGATCGCCGAGGCCGGGGTGCCGGTGGTGGGCCTGTCCCCCATCGTCGGTGACGCGCCCGTGCGCGGGATGGCCGACAAGGTGCTCGCGGCGGTCGGCGTGGAGTCCACGGCCGCCGCGGTGGCGGAGCACTACGGCTCGGGCCTGCTCGACGGCTGGCTCGTCGACACCGTCGACGCGGGCGCGGCCGAGCGGGTCGAGGCGGCCGGCATCCGCTGCCGGGCCGTACCGCTGATGATGATCGACGAGGACGCGGCCGCGCAGATGGCCCGCGAGGCGCTGGCGCTGGCGGAGGAGGTGCGGGGGCTTGCGCGGGATGCCGTCTGAGAACTCTGGGAACGGGGCCGAGACGACGCCCGGGTTCCGGGTCTGGGCGGTCGCCGGGATTCCCGAGGTCCAGCGGGGCGACGACCTGGCCAAGCTGATCGCCACGGCCGTGCCCGAACTGACGGACGGGGACGTCCTCCTGGTCACCTCGAAGATCGTCTCCAAGGCGGAGGGCCGGCTCGTCGAGGCGGCCGACCGGGAGGCGGCGATCGACGCCGAGACCGTACGGGTCGTGGCCCGGCGCGGACCGCTGCGCATCGTCGAGAACCGGCAGGGCCTGGTCATGGCGGCCGCCGGGGTCGACGCCTCCAACACCCCTTCGGGGACGGTGCTGTTGCTGCCCGAGGACCCGGACGCCTCCGCACGCGCGATCCGGGACGGGCTGCGTGACGCCCTCGGCGTGGACGTCGGGGTCGTCGTCACCGACACGTTCGGGCGGCCGTGGCGCGCGGGGCTCACGGACGTCGCGATCGGCGCCGCGGGCGTGCGCGTGCTGGACGATCTGCGCGGCGGCACGGACGCGTACGGCAATCCGCTCAGCGCCACCGTCGTCGCCACGGCGGACGAACTCGCCGCCGCCGGCGACCTGGTGAAGGGCAAGGCGGCCGGACTGCCCGTCGCCGTCGTGCGCGGGCTGCCGCATGTCGTCGCCGGTGAGCACGCGGAGGGAGCGAGGGCCATGGTGCGCGACGCGCGCGACGACATGTTCCGGCTCGGCACCTCCGAGGCGGTGCGGGAGGCGGTCACCCAGCGGCGTACGGTGCGGGCCTTCACCGACGAGCCCGTGGACCCCGCAGCGGTACGGCGGGCGGTGGCCGCGGCGGTGACCGCGCCGGCCCCGCACCACACGACGCCGTGGCGGTTCGTGCTGCTGGAGTCCGAGGACTCGCGCATACGGCTGCTCGACGCGATGCGGGACGCCTGGATCGCCGACCTGCGCCGGGACGGCAAGTCCGAGGCGTCGATCGCCAAGCGCGTGCGCCGCGGCGAGGTGCTGCGCAACGCGCCGTACCTCGTCGTCCCCTGCCTGGTCATGGACGGCTCGCACACGTACGGGGACGCGCGGCGCGACGCGGCCGAGCGGGAGATGTTCGTGGTCGCCGCCGGGGCCGGGGTGCAGAACTTCCTGGTCGCGCTGGCCGGGGAGCGGCTGGGTTCGGCGTGGGTGTCGTCGACGATGTTCTGCCGGGACGTGGTGCGCGAGGTGCTCGGCCTTCCCGAGGACTGGGACCCGATGGGCGCGGTGGCCGTCGGTCACCCGGCGCAGGCTCCGCGGCCCCGGCCGGACCGGGAGGCGGGGGCGTTCATCGAGGTGCGGTGACTGTGCGGAGGGCGCGGTGATCATGCCGTACGACCCCATAGTCTCGTAGGACGACTCCGGAACCCTGGGACCTCACTCGTGGCAGGACGCTTCGCTCCACGGCCCACGCGTACGACCGTGCGCGGTGGGCATGTCGCCGTACCCGCCGGGGTGCCGCGGCCGGCCGGGCACGAACGCGGCCGGATGCGCCGGTGGGTGCCGGAGGGCCCGCTCGACCTCGGGCTGGTGCTCGGCCCGCTGCGGCGCGGGCCGGGCGATCCGACGTTCCGGGCGATGCCCGACGGCTCCGTGTGGCGCGCCAGCCGGACGCCCACAGGGCCGGGGACGCTGCGCGTGTCGGCGTACGGCGATGAGGTGCGCGGACAGGCGTGGGGGCCGGGGGCCGAGTGGCTGCTGGAGCAGTTGCCGCAGCTGCTCGGCGCCGCGGACGACCCGGACGCCTTCGCGCCCCGGCACCGGATCGTCGCCCTGGCCCGGCACCGGCGGCCCGGGTTGCGGCTGACGCGGACCGCTCTGGTGCTGGAGTCGCTGATCCCGTCGATCCTCGAACAGAAGGTCACGACGGTCGAGGCGTACCGCGCGTGGCGGCTGCTGGTGCGCAGGTTCGGGGAGCCGGCGCCGGGGCCCGTGGACGGGCGGATGTGGGTGATGCCCGCGCCGCGGACGTGGGCGCTGATTCCGTCCTGGGAGTGGCATCGGGCCGGCGTCGACGACAAGCGGGCGTCGACGATCCTGCGGGCCGTACGGGTCGCCGCACGACTGGAGGAGGCGGCGGGGATGGCGCCTCAGGACGCGCAGGCGCGGTTGGAGGTCGTGCCGGGGATCGGTCCCTGGACGTCGGCGGAGGTCGTGCAGCGCAGTCATGGCGCGCCGGACGCCGTGACCGTGGGCGATCTGCATCTGCCGGGGATCGTGGGGTGGGCGCTGGCCGGGGACCGGCACGCGGACGACTCCGCGATGCTGTCGCTGCTGGAGCCGTACGCCGGGCAGCGTCATCGGGCGGCCCGGCTGATCCTGTTGAGCGGGAAGGTGCCGGAGCGGCGGGGCCCGCGGTTCCCTGTCGGGGACATCAGCCGGTTGTGAGGGTCGGTCAACTGGGCCGCGCTGCAAGGAAACCCGGTGCTGCGGGGTGCCGCTGCGCCGGCGGCACGAATGCCCGCAGCCAGACCCTCTACTGATCCGAGGAGAACCGCACCGCCCCCGCCGGGATCCGGGCGTCGCACCACACCCGTACACCCCCGCGGAACTCGTTGTCCGGGCCGATCACCGCGCCGTCGCCGATGACCGTGCCCTCCAGGACGGAGCGTTCACCGATGCGGGCCCGGGCACCGATGAGGGAGTCGGTGATGACGGCGCCGGGTTCGATGACGGCGCCGGGGAGGATCGCGCTGCCGAAGACCCGTGCGCCCTCGGCGACGCACGCGCCCTCGCCCACCACCGTGCCGCCCGTCAGCTTGGCGTCGGGCGCGACCGTCGCCGTCGGCAGGATCAGGCGGTCGCCGCAGCGGCCGGGCACCGCCGGGGACGGGGCGCGGCCCAGCACCAGGTCCGCGGAGCCGCGGACGAAGGCCGCCGGTGTGCCGAGGTCCAGCCAGTACGTCGAGTCGACCATGCCCTGCAGATGGGCACCCGCCGACAGGAGGCCAGGGAAGGTCTCCCGCTCGACGGACACCGAGCGGCCGGCCGGGATCGCGTCGATGACGGAGCGGCGGAAGACGTACGCCCCGGCGTTGATCTGGTCGGTGACGATCTCCTCGGGGGTCTGCGGCTTCTCCAGGAAGGCGAGGACGCGGCCGGTGTCGTCCGTGGGGACGAGGCCGTAGGCGCGGGGGTCGGTCACCTTGGTGAGGTGCAGGGACACATCGGCGCCGGTCGACTCGTGCGTGCGCACCAGGGCCCCGATGTCCAGGCCCGTCAGGATGTCGCCGTTGAAGACCAGTACCGGGTCGTCGGAGCCGGAGTGGAGGTGCGCGGCCGCGTTGCGGATGGCGCCGCCGGTGCCCAGCGGCTCCTCCTCTGTGACGTACTCGATGTGCAGGCCCAGCGCGGAGCCGTCGCCGAAGTACGGCTCGAAGACCTCGGCGAGGTAGCTCGTCGCGAGCACGATGTGCTCCACGCCCGCCGCTCTCGCCCGGGCCAGCTGGTGCGTGAGGAACGGCACCCCGGCCGCCGGGACCATGGGCTTGGGCGTGTTGACCGTGAGCGGGCGCAGCCGGGTGCCTTTGCCTCCGACCAGGAGGATCGCTTCTGTCACCTTCGTCTCTGCTTCCTGCCGGGACCGGCCGAACTGTCATTCGGCGGGCCAGTGTATGCAGACCGTGCGATAGCGCCCTCGATGGCCGCGCGGTGTCCCGCGAATTCCGCGTGCGGTTTCCCCCGACTGCCCCTGACGGCGGTGAACGCGCACGCCGGCCTCAGCGTCCCTGGTAGCGCGCCGCGGTCGAGCGGGCCGAGCCGAGCTTGGAGTACAGCCGCTCGCCCGGGCAATCCGTGGCATACCCGTCCCGATGGCCGGAGATCACGTTCAGTCGTACGTTCTTTCCCTTTGGGTAGAGATTGCCACCCCCTGACGTCAGGTATGTCTTGCCGCGCGGATCGGCCCCGAAGAGGCCCAGTTTCCACGCGGTGAGTTTGGCGATGGCCTTGACCGCGGAGGACGACGGTTTGGTCGAGTTGAACGAGCCGATGACCGCGACACCCATGCTGTTGCTGTTGAACCCGAGGGTGTGGGCCCCCCTGACCGCCTTCGTCACGCCCCCGGCACGGCCCTCGTAGATGCTTCCGCACTTGTCGACGAGGAAGTTGTAGCCGATGTCCCGCCAGCCCATGCTCTTGACGTGGTAGCGGTAGATGCTGCGGATGACGGACGGGGCCTGTGAGCAGCTGTAGTTGTTGCCCGAGTCGGTGTGGTGCACGAAGGCCGCCTTGACCTTCTTCGTGTAGACGAAGCCCCGTTCGCGCAGGCTCTCGTCCGCCCCCCAGCCGCTCCGCGTCACGATCTTCGGGCGCGGTCCGATGTACGGCGTCGCGCGCTGCGCCCCGGCGGGTGCGGGGCCGCGCAGGGTGAGCAGTTCGCGTTCGGTGTCCTGTCTGTTCAGTGCAGGGATCTCGGCGGCGCCGAGCGGCGCGACGTCGGTGTTGACGGCGGACGAGGCGGCCGCCGCGTCATCGAGGGCGGCGGCGCCGGTGCGGGGGATGTCGGACGGGGGTTCCGCGCCGGGGTCGACGAGTTCCAGGCGCAGCCCGGAGGGGAGGGGGGCCGTGAGGCCGCCGGTGCGGTCGCCGCCGGGGGTCTCCTCCGCGCGGACCCGTACCTCCACGCCGTTGGAGTCCCCGACCCACAGCGGAGCCGTCGCGCCGCGCACACGGCCCGAGGTGCTCTCCGCGGTATCGGGGTCGGCGCCGTGGTCGGCGTTGTGCGTCCCGATGTCCTGCCAGCCGGTCCAGACGCCGGTGGCGACCGAGCGGGTACGGACCTGGACCTGGCCGTGCAGCTCGATGCGGGGGTTGTCCCAGATGATGCCGACGAGGGAGAAGTGACGCACGTCCCCGCGGCGCAGGCCCTGTTCGGCTGCGCCGAGGGCACGGTCGCGAGGGAGCGGGGTCAGGGGCAGCGACTGGGTGTCGCCGGGGACGGCCGGTTCCGCCGTCGTACGGCCGCCGGTCGCGGCTCTGTTCGAGGCCGGCGCGGGTCTCGCGGTCGCGGCGGACGCGGGCAGGGCCTGGGGGAGGACCAGGGCGGCCGCGCACGTGACACCGACGGAGGACACGCCGATCGAGGAGGTAAGAAATCCACGCATGCCGCTGATCTTGTACATATTCATACCGGTTCGGCCATCGCGGACTTGACGGCCCGTCGGGCCGCGTTCGTCCGAACCGGTGGCCCCGCCGCCCGCTGCACGGCCGCGTCGCCGCGTACGCTTGCCCGGGTGAACGCCACCGATCGCACCCCCGCCGACCTGCTGCGTTCCGCGCTCGCCGCGGACCCCGGACGCCCCCTGGTGACCTTCTACGACGACGCCACGGGCGAACGCGTCGAATTGTCCGTGGCCACCTTCGCCAATTGGGTGGCCAAGACCGCGAACCTGCTCCAGGGCGATCTAGCCGCCGGGCCCGGCGACCGGGTCGCGCTGCTGCTGCCCGCGCACTGGCAGACGGCGGTGTGGCTGCTGGCGTGTTCCTCGGTGGGCGCGATCGCGGACGTGGCCGGGGATCCGGCGGCGGCGGACGTCGTCGTCAGCGGGCCGGACACGCTTCAGGCGGCGCGCGCCTGCGGCGGGGAGCGGGTCGCACTCGCGCTGCGCCCCCTGGGCGGGCGGTTCCCGCAGACCCCGGACGGTTTCATGGACTACGCCGTCGAGGTGCCGAGCCAGGGCGACCGCTTCGTACCGTTCGCTCCGGTGGACCCCGAGGAGCCGGCGCTCATCGTGGCCGGGGCGGAGATGACGGGGGCGGAGGTCGTCGAGCGGGCCCGGGCGGACGCGCCGTCGCTGGACCTGACGGGGCCCGGCTCCCGGCTGCTGTCCGGGTTGCCGTACGACACCTGGGACGGACTGAGCTCCGGCCTGTACGCGCCGCTGGCCGTCGGCGGCTCCGTGGTGCTGTGCCGGCACCTGTCCGAGCTGGGCGAGGACGCCCTGGCCAAGCGGATCGAGGACGAGCGGGTGACCGCCTCGCGCCACTGAGGGGAGCGGGCTTCATTCACCCGATCGGAGTAATACCGGCCGCCTCCGCCGCCCACCCGGCGTCATCGTCGTAAGAGCACAGCCGTAAGAAGGCGGCAGCGCACCACAGCGCACGACGACGCGAGAGCAGAGAGCCGGACCACACGAGAGCAGGACGACACCTTCGTACGCCATGAGGGGGTGTGCCGCCCGTGACCGACGCCGCAGGTACGTCTTCCCGAGACCCGCTCCGCCCCGTCCCCGGCGCCTCCGCCACCGGGGACGGGCTGATACGGCGGCGCCGGCGGCGGTGGGTGCGGTGGACGGCGCTGGGGGCCGGGCTGCTGCTCGTCGCCGCCGCGGGCGGCGGCTGGGCCGCCTACGAGAAGCTCAACGGCAACATCACCGCCGACGAGGCCGCCGCGGCCGAGCTCGCCCAGTACGAGCGGGAGCGGCCCACGGCGCTCGTGCGCGGCGCGCAGAACATCCTGCTGATCGGATCCGACTCGCGCGCGGGCAGCGGCAACCGCGCGTACGGGCGCGACCAGGGCACCCAGCGCTCCGACACCGCGATCCTGCTGCACCTCGCCGCCGACCGGCGCAGCGCCACCGCCGTGTCGTTGCCCCGCGACCTGATGGTCGACGTGCCGAGCTGCCACCGGCCGGACGGCAGCCGGAGCGCGCCGGCGTTCACGATGCTCAACTACGCCTTCGAGGTGGGCGGTTCGGCCTGTGCCATCCGTACCGTCGAGAAGCTGACGAACATCCGGATCGACCACCATGTCGTCGTCGACTTCAACGGCTTCAAGGAGATGGTCGACGCCGTCGACGGCGTGCAGGTGTGCCTGAAGAAGCCCATCGACGACAAGGCCGCGAAGCTGAGGCTGCCCGCGGGCCGGGTCACTCTCGACGGCGAGCAGGCGCTCGGCTACGTCCGCGCCCGCAAGTCGCTCGGCGACGGAAGCGACACGGACCGGATGGAACGGCAGCAGCAGTTCCTGGGCGCGCTCGTGAACAAGGTGCAGAGCGAGGACGTTCTGCTGAACCCGGTCCGGCTCTATCCGCTCCTGGACGCGGCCACCTCGTCCCTCACCACCGACCCGGGCCTGGCCAGTCTGGGCGACTTGTACCAACTTGTACGAGGGCTGCGAGGCATCCCCACCGAACATATGCAGTTCCTGACCGTTCCGCGGAAGTCGTATGCCTACAACGCGAATCGCGACCAGCTCGTGGAGCCCGATGCCGGCCGGCTCTTCGAGCGGCTGCGCACCGACGCCCCCGTAGCCACCGCAAGGGAATTCTCACCGGAATCTCACGACTCCGGGGGCGGCGGCGACCCCTCCCACAGCGCCTCGCCCGCCCCGACGTTCCGCGGCAACACCGCCGCCGACGACGCCTGCGGGTAAGACGCGGACGGTCGCGAGTAAAGCGCACGCCAAGGCGACGAACCCCTGTTCAGGAAAATGAGACGGATTGCCCGGTTGTAGGGACGAGGAATTTGTCCCCGCCGTCGCTAGCCGCTGAACTGGACGGATAGTGTGAGCGATCCGGTGCACGAGGCCGCGACATCCGATCTGGGGTCGTGCACTGTTTGAACGAGACCCGAGCGCTTTGTTGAGGGGGCAAGGCGCCGCGTGGCCCCGACGGAGGATTCGGACAGCGTGGACGCGCAAGGCCGTGGGCGGGCGGACAACATCGATCCCGCAGACCAGTGGGTGTTCAATCCGAACACCGGCGAATACGAAATGCAACTGGCTACTTCCGCACCGCAGTCGTCGGTGCCGAGCCCCCGCAGATCCGGCTCCCGGAAATCCGGAGGCGCATCACGCGGCCGGTCCGCCACAGCGGGGCGGGCGGCAGGGAGAGCCCAAAGCCGCGACGTGCCGCAGCAGCGCGGCAGGCGCAGGAGTGAGCCCGAACCGCCGTCCGGGCGCCGTGGCCGGAGGACCACGAAGCCGACGCCGAAGGCGAAGAAGATACTGCTGTGGACCGGCGGTTCCATGGCCTTCGTACTGGTCGCGGCCTCCGCGGCCGGCTACCTCTACATCCAGCACCTCAACGACAACATCACGTCGGTGTCGGACGACGGCGCGAGCACCGGTGGCTTCAGCAAGGACAAGGCCATCAACATCCTGCTGATGGGCACCGACAAGCGCACGGGCAAGGGCAACGAGGGCTACGGTGACGCGGGTAGCGTCGGTCACGCCGACACCAACATCCTGCTGCACGTCTCCAAGGACCGGTCGAACGCGACCGCGCTGAGCATCCCGCGCGACCTGATCGTCAACGTCCCGGACTGCCCGACGACGCAGCCGGACGGCACCACCAAGGTCATCCCGGGCACGGACCACGTCCGCTTCAACACCAGCCTCGGCCAGGACGGCCGTACGCCGAGCTGCACCATGCGCACGGTCACCGAGCTGACCGGGGTCAAGCCGGACGACTTCATGGTCGCCGACTTCAACGCGGTCAAGAACCTCACCGAGGCCGTCGGCGGTGTCGAGGTCTGCGTGGCCCATGACGTGCACGACCCGGACTCGCACCTGAACCTGACCAAGGGCACGCACAACATCTCCGGCGAGCAGGCACTGGCCTTCGTGCGCACCCGGCACGCCGTCGGCTTCGGCGGCGACCTGAGCCGGATCGGGCTGCAGCAGCAGTTCCTCAGCGCGCTGATGCGCAAGCTGAAGGGCAACGCCACGCTCACCAGCCCGTCGAAGATGTGGAAGCTGGCCGACGCCGGCACCAAGGCCCTGACCGTCGACAGCAAGCTGAACAGCATCGGCAAGCTCTCGGACCTGGGCCTGGAGCTGGGCAAGCTCAACCCGAAGAACCTGGCGTTCACCACCGTGCCGGTGCTGGACAACCCGGCGGAGAAGGTCAAGACGACCGTCGTCCTCAACGAGTCGAAGGCGCCTGCGGTGTTCGACGCGATAAGGCACGACGTCTCCTTCACCGACGTCAAGAAGAAGCAGAAGAAGAAGTCCAAGGACGCGGAGGCGGCCCGGCTCAAGGGGCCCAAGGCCGATGCCTCCGAGGTGCGGGTGCAGGTCTACAACGGCGGCGCCGTGGGCGGCAGCGCACAGCAGGTCCTCGGCTGGCTGCAGAACAGCGAGGGCGTCCTCAAGTCGGACAACGCCGGCAACGCCCCACAGCAACTGGACAAGACCACGCTCGAGTACGCCCCCGACCAGGCCGACCAGGCGCGCAAGCTGGCCGAGATCATGGGGCTGTCCGGCTCCGCCATGAAGCCGGGCAAGAGCGTGACCAACTCCCAGGGCCTGCCCGCGATGACGCTGACGCTGGGCAAGGACTTCAAGGGGGCGGGCGAGCCGCTGACCGGACCGTCCAAGGCGCCGGATGTGGAGAAGTCCACGGCAGACAAGGTTCAGTGCGCTTCGTAGGTAACCCATCGGGCCCGTCGTGCGTCTAACCCGACGCGGGACGGGCCCGTGTCAGTGCGGAGGGCGGGGAGGGGCGGGGAATTGGCGCGAAGTGGTGCACGGGGAAAGGCTTCCGCGGTCGGGGACACGATGTCGCTCTCACCGCGACACCCGGGCGGGTCCGAGGGCCATGACGGATACGACGACCGGGGCGGCAACGGAGCCGGCTCGCACGACGGCAGACGGCCCCGCAGACGGCGGGCGCTGCGCTGGTCGGCCACGGTGCTGACGGTGGTGATACTCGGCACCGCGGGCGCCGGTTACCTCTACTACCGGCACCTCAACGGCAACATCAGGAAGGGCGACCTGTTCCTCGGCGACGACAAGGACAGGGCGCCCGAGTCGAAGGCGAACGCGGCCGGGCAGAAACCGCTGAACATCCTGCTGATCGGCTCGGACGCGCGGGACTCCGCGGAGAACCAGAAGCTCGGCGGCGCCCGGGACACCTTCAACACCGCTCCGCGCGCGGACGTCCAGATGCTGCTGCACGTCTCGGCGGACCGCAGCAACATGGCGGTCGTCAGCATGCCGCGCGACACGCTGGTGGACATTCCCCAGTGCACGGACCCCGGCAACGGCAAGGTCTACGCGCCGGTCACACAGACGATCACGAACGACTCGCTGGGCCGCGGCGGCCCCGGCTGCACGGTGGCGACCTGGGAGAAGCTCACCGACATCCACATCGACCACTTCATGATGATCGACTTCGCGGGCGTGGTGTCGATGGGGAACGCCATCGGCGGCGTACCGGTCTGTGTGGACGCCAACATCCACTCCAAGTCCTCCGACGGCCACGGCTCGGGCCTGCGGCTGAAGAAGGGCACCACGTACGTCAAGGGCACCCAGGCCCTGCAGTGGCTGCGCACCCGCTACGGCTTCGAGGACAACACCGACATCGCGCGGGCCAAGGCCCAGCACCAGTACATGAACGCGATGGTCCGCCAGCTGCGCGCGAACGCCACGCTCAGCAACCCGGGCAAGCTGCGCGCGCTCGCCGAGACGGCCACCACGGCGCTGACCGTCGACAACGGCCTCGGGACCGTGGCGAAGCTGTACGGCCTGAGCAAGGAGCTCAAGAAGGTCCCCACCGACCGCATCACCATGACGACGATGCCGTGGGTGTACTCCGCGACCGACAGCGGCCGCGTGGTGCCGAGGCCCGGCGACGCGGCGAAGCTGTTCCGGCTCGTCCGCGACGACATCGCCCTGGACGGCAAGGGCAAGAAGAAGCCCGCGCAGCCGAAGGCGCAGACGGTCACCGCGCCGGCCGCACCGGACGACAAGATCGCCGTACAGGTGCGCAACGGCACGATGTCCAGCACGCAGATCCCGGTCTCCGGACGGGCGCGTGCGATCGCCCAGCTGCTCGTCGGCAAGGGCTTCACCCAGGCGCTGGCGGACCCCTCGGCCTCCCTCAGCGAGGAGCAGACGGTGATCCGCTATCCGAGCGCGGACCTGGCGGGCGACGCCCGGCGGGTGGCCGAGGTGCTCGGCATCCCGGACAGCGCGGTGGAGAAGTCCACGGACGTCTCCGGGGTCACCCTGGTCGTCGGCGCCGACTGGCGCTCCGGTACGACGTACACCGCACCGAGGGAGGACGACTCGACCCCGAAGACGGCGCAGGCCATCAACGGCGCGGACAAGGGGCAGTGCATGCACGTCAACCCGGCCTACACCTGGTAGACCGGGTCGACGTGAGCGAACGGCCGCCTCGCGGGCCTCAGCCGGCGCTGAGAACCGCGGGGCGCCGGGACGCGATGACCCGCTCGGCGAGTGCCTTCGGGCTGGTCAGGAAGCCCCAGCCCCACGACATGTGCATGGTGGCGAGGGCGACGGGGATCTGCAGACGGGCCTTCAGCGGCAGCCCCTTGCCCGCCGGCACCGAACCGGCGGCTATCGCCGCGAGATAGCCGCCCGGGATCACGAAGGCCCACGGGGTCAGGGCGGCGCCGGCCACGAGACCGGCGGCTATCGCGCACACCGCGGTCGGCGGGGCGAGGTAGCGCAGGTTGATGGAGCCCTCGTGGTAGCGGGCGACGACGTGCCGCCAACGGCCGTAGTCCTTGTACTGCTTGGCGAGCGCCTTCACGCTCGGTCGCGGGCGGTACGACACCTTCAGCTCCGGCGAGAACCAGATCAGCCCGCCGGCCTCACGGATGCGGAAGTTCAGCTCCCAGTCCTGGGCTCGGATGAACTCCTCGTTGTAGCCGCCCTGTTGCTCCAGCGCCTCGCGCCGGAAGACACCCAGGAAGACGGTCTCCGCCGGTCCGGCCGCCCCTCCCGTGTGGAAGGCGGCGTTGCCGACCCCGATCTTCGAGGTCATCGCGGCGGCGACGGCATGCTCCCAGTCGTTCTCGCCCTCGGCGTGCATGATGCCGCCGACGTTCTGCGCGCCGGTCTCCTCCAGGAGCCGTACGGCGGTGGCGATGTAGTTGGGCGAGAGCATGCCGTGCCCGTCGACGCGCACGACGATCGGGTGGCGGGAGGCCTTGATCGCCGCGTTGAGCGCGGCGGGTGTACGGCCGGTCGGATTGGGGACGGTGTGCACGCGGGGATCTTCGGCCACGAGCTCGGCGGCGATCTCGTCCGTGCGGTCCGCGGACGGACCGAGGGCGATCACGACTTCCATCTCGCCGGCGTACTCCTGCGCAAGGATCGCTTGGACGGCTCCGCGCAGATGCCGCTCCTCGTCGAGGACGGGCATGATCACAGAAACTGCGGGGAGGCGCACGTCGGGCTTGGCGTTCATAGGGGCCTCACGTTACCGCGAATGGGGGACACCGGTGCGCGCCTGCGGGCCGCCGCCGCGGGCCGGAGATCGTATGGGCCTACGGTGCTCACGGATCCCACGTTCGGCCCTCGTCCGGAGGTGTCTGTCTTTGTCCAGCCCGCCTCGGTCCCCAGCCCGGCCGCAGCACCCTCCGCGACGGAGGCCGCAGCCGCCAGGCCGTGCGCCGCGTCCGCCCGTACGGCGGAAACGGCCGCGCTGGGCCATGCGGGCGGTGACCACGCTCTCGGTGCTGGTACTCGCCTCGGCCGGGATCGGGCACGCGGTGGTCACCAGCCTGGACGCGGGGATCGCCCGGATCGACCCCTTCAAGGACATGAAGAACCGGCCGCAGGCGGGCCACGGCATGAACATCCTGCTGGTCGGCACCGACGGCCGGGACAAGATCGACGAGTGGGAGCGGCGGAAGTACCGGCTGGGCGGGGCGCCCTGCCACTGCACCGACACGCTCATGATCGTGCACATCTCGGAGAACCGGAAGCGGGCCAGCGTGGTGAGCCTGCCACGCGACTCCTACGCCGAGGTGCCCGAGCACACCGACGAGAACACCGGCGAACGCCACGGACCGCACCCCCTCAAGATCAACGCGGCGTACGCGGAGGGCGGCCCGCAGCTGACCGTGCGCACGGTCGAGAACATGACCCACGTGAAGATCGACCACTACATGGAGGTCGACTTCACCAGCTTCATGAAGACCGTGGACGTGCTCGGCGGCGTCCAGATCTGCACCGCCTCGCCGCTGAAGGACTCGTACACCGGCCTCGACCTCCCGGCCGGCACGCACACGCTGATGGGCGGCGAGGCCCTGCAGTACGTCCGCGCCCGCCACGTCGACGGCGCCTCCGACCTGGGCCGCATGAAACGCCAGCAGCGCTTCCTCGCGGCGCTGATCGACCGGGCGACCTCCTCCGGGGTGCTGCTGAACCCGATGAGGTTCCGGGACGTGTCCCGGGCGGTACTGAGCTCGGTGCGGGCGGACAAGGGCTTCGGCACCGACGAACTGCTGGACCTCGGCCGGGCGATGCGGAACTTCTCCCCCTCGTCCTCCGAGTTCACCACCGTCCCGATCGGACAGATGGGATACGTGGTGAAGGGCGTCGGCTCGACGCTGAAGTGGGACCCGGCCAAGGCGGACAAGCTCTTCCGGTCCCTGCGCGACGACCGGCCCATGGCCGTGGAGCGACGGCCCCGCACCCGGCCGACGGCCGTGGGCGTGGCACCGCAGCAGATCCGGGTCCAGGTGGAGAACGGCACCGGCACGGAGGGCCTCGCCCGGCGGGTCGACGCCGCCCTGGCGGCCACGGGCTTCGCCACCACCCACCAGCCGGTGACCGCGCACGACCACTCCGTGCAGCGGACGGTGGTCCTCTACGACCCCCGCTGGGACAGGTCGGCCACGTCCCTGGCGGCGGCCCTGCCCGGCAGCGAGCTGCGCGCGGTGCCCAGGCAGGGGCCGGTGCTGAAGGTGATCGCCGGTTCGAACTTCCGGAGCGTACGCAAGGTCCGGGCGGAGGATCAGGCCGCCGGGAAGGACGGCGTGGTGCGCGGGGACGAGGTGGTGTGCTCGGGGGGCGCGTGAGCGCAGAAGCAGCGCCCCCCGGCACCCTCGGATCCTCGGTTCCTCAGTCCTCGAACCCATCCGCCGCCCGCTGCTCACGCAGCTCGCGGATCGCCCGGCGGCGGGCCAGGCGGTGAGTACGGCGGATCTGGGCCTCCTGGTAACGGCGCTTGTCGCGCTCGGTCTCGGGGAGGACGGGCGGGACCGGACGGGGCTTGCCGTCGGCGTCCACCGCCGTGAAGACCAGGTACGCCGAGCCGACCTGAGTGGGCGGGGTCGACTCGTTCCAACGCTCGGCAACGACGCGGACGCCGACCTCCATCGAGGTCCGGCCGGTCCAGTTGACCTGGGCCTTCACATGGATCAGGTCGCCGACGCGGACCGGCTCCAGGAACACCATCTCGTCCATGGACGCGGTGACGGCGGGACCGCCGCTGTGCCGGCCGGCCACCGCGCCCGCCGCGTCGTCGACCAGCTTCATGATCACCCCGCCGTGCACCGACCCTAGAAGATTGGTGTCGTTGTGGGTCATGATGTGGCTGAGGGTGGTGCGGGACGCGGATGTCGGCTTGCCCGGGATCTCCGGGGTGTCCGATTCCACAACTGAGGCCTGGTCTGTCATGGCCTCCACCTTATGCCGAAGCTACATTCGGGGACTTTGTGTTGGCTTCGCAACAGCCCGGCCCTGATTTCCTACCGAGCCTTGTAAAGCACACGGTCGTCCCCTGCACACTGGGGCGCATGAACGAATGGCCCGAAGGATGGCACGACGACAACCGCGGCAACCGGTACGGACGCGGAAGCGCCAGCGCGCAGCCTGAGGGCGCCCGCGTCATGCGCCAGGTCCAGCGCGGCCCGACACCCCCGCCCCAGCAGGGCTACGGTGCCGGGATCCCGCAGCAGCCGTACCGCGACGGTTACGGCTACGGCGACCAGGACGCGTACGACAGCGGTTACAGCACGGGCCAGGTCTACGGAGGCGGAGGCCGGGGCGGCCGCTTCATACCCAACGACGACGACCCGGATCCGGACTACCAGCGGTACGCGCCGCGCCCGAGGCGGGGCCGCCGCTTCAAGCGGCTCGTCCTCACGCTCGTCGTCCTGCTGGTCGCCGCGTCCGTGGGCACCTACTTCTGGGCCGACTCCAAGCTCCACCGGGACGTCGACCTGTCCAAGGTCATCGACCGTCCCGAGGCGGGCCAGGGCACGAACTACCTGATCGTCGGCTCCGACAGCCGGGCCGGCATGACCTCCGCCGACAAGAAGCGGCTGCACACCGGGTCCGCCGAGGGCAAGCGCACGGACTCGATGATGATCCTGCACGTCGGCGCCAACGGCGACACGCTGATATCCCTGCCGCGTGACTCGAACGTGACGATCCCCAAGTTCCAGGGATCGACGTCCGGCAAGATCAGAGGCCCGCTGGGCCAGAACAAGCTGAACGCGGCCTACGCCTTCGACGGCCCGACGCTCCTCGTGCGCACCATCGAGTACAACACCGGCCTGCACATCGACCACTACGTGGAGATCGGCTTCGGCGGCTTCGCGAACATCGTCGACGCGGTCGGCGGTGTCGACATGACCCTCGACCAGGGCTTCAAGGACAAGTACTCGGGCGCCGACTTCAAGGCGGGCAAGCAGACGCTGAACGGCCAGCAGGCACTGGCCTTCGTCCGCACGCGGCACGCCTTCGCCACCTCCGACCTGCAGCGCACCAAGAACCAGCAGAAGTTCCTGTCCTCGCTGGCCAACGAGGTGGCCACCCCGGGCACGCTCCTGAACCCCTTCAAGCTCTACCCCACCATGGGCGCGGGCCTGGACGCGCTCACCGTCGACAAGGACATGAGCCTGTGGGACCTCGGCTCGATGTTCTGGGCGATGAAGAGCGTCAGCGGCGGTGAGGGCAAGTCGATGAACATGCCGGTCTCCGGCTCCGTCGGCGGCAACCTCGTCTGGGACAAGGCGAAGATGCACACGCTGGTGAACGAGCTGAAGAACGACGAGAAGGTCACCGTCTCCAACAACTAGACGGCAGCAGACGCAAGCAACGCGACGTGGGGAAGGGCCAGCCGCCCTTCCCCACTGTCGTCCCCGAAGCCCCGGCTCAACCGCTCGTACTCCCCCTTGATCCGTACGACGGTCTCCGCGTCCTGCGCGGCCACGACCAGCCCGATCGCGGCCACCCCGCCGACCGCACCGCCCCACCACTCCTCAAGGGTGGTCCGGTGGTCCCAGGCCACCTCGCGGACCACCACCTCACGGAGGCCGACCTCCGCCAGGAGCCCCGCGAGCCCCTCGGGCGTCCGCGCCCACTCCTCGCCCGGGTCCAGACGCGGCAGATACGACGGCGGTACGGCCCCGGCCGCCGCACAGGCCCGCCCGAGCAGCTCCTGCCCGGCGCCACGCCGCGCACCCCACGTCGTCACGGCGACCCTCCCCCCAGGACGCAGCACCCGCCGTATCCCGGCGAGCGCCGCGCGGGGACGGCCGACGTGGTTGAGCACGAAGTTCCCCACGACGACATCGAACTCCCCGTCGGGGAAGGGCAGGTCAGGCAGGACGCCGACCTGTACGGCGACTCCGCGCGCCCGCGCGGCCGCGACCATGCCCGCATCGGCGTCCACCGCCCGCACCCGCGCCCCACGGGCCCGTGCCGCCAGAGCGGCCGTGCCCGTTCCCGTACCGGCGTCGAGGACCCGCGCCCCGGCCGTCACCCCGGCGGCGTCCAGCAGCGCCTCCACGGGGTGCGCGCACAGCCGCGCGAAGCTGGTGCCGTACGCCTCCGCCCGGCCCCGCCACATGCTCCGCTCGGCCGCGTCGAAGGCCTCGGTCGCGCTGCTCACCGCCGGTACTACGGCTTGCGGCCCACCCCGGCGAAGTGGGTGACCTCCGCCGGCTCACCGCCCTCGGCGTCCGTGGCGTCGGGGCGCCAGCGGGAGCAGGAGACGATGCCGGGCTCCAGGAGGTCGACGCGGTCGAAGAGGCGGACCAGGTCCGCGCGGGCGCGCAGGGTCATGGGGGCCGAGCCCTGACCGTTCCAGTACGCCACCGCCTGCGTCATCGCCTCGCCGTCCACCTCGGTGGTGGGGTGGGAGATCACCAGGTGGCTGCCGGACGGTACGCCGTCCAGGAGCCGGTGCACGAGGGAGACCGCCTCGTCCGTGTCCATGACGAAGTTGACGATGCCCAGCATGGTGATCGCGACGGGACGCGCGAAGTCCAGCGTTCGCGCCGCACGCCGGAGGATCTCCTCGGGCTCGCGCACGTCCGCCTCGATGTAGTCCGTCGCCCCCTCCGGCGTGCTGGTCAGCAGAGCGTGGGCGTGCCGGAGGACCAGGGGGTCGTTGTCGACGTACACGATCCTGGCCGCCGGGTCCGCCCTCTGGGCCACCTCGTGGGTGTTGTCGGCCGTCGGCAGCCCCGCCCCGATGTCGAGGAACTGCCGCACCCCGGCCTCCCGGGCGAGATACCGCACCGCCCGCGCGAGGAAGGCCCGATCGGCGACGGCCGAGCGGGGCAGCGCCGGCACGAACCCGAGAATCTGGTCACCGACCTCCTGGTCCACCGGATAGTGGTCCTTGCCGCCCAGCCAGTAGTTCCAGATCCGGGCCGAGTGCGAGACATCGGTGCGCAGAGGTGCCATGCGCGCTGCGCCTTCGTCACCGGCTGCGGGGATGTCGTCGGACATGCGTCGAGGCTCCTCGGGTGTCAACTCGTCAGGCTGCACACCAAATTAGACAAGAAGGCGCCCCGCGGGACGCCTTCTTGTGAAACCCAACGGCCGGGGTTCTACGGCAGGTTGCGCGCTATCACGACCCGCTGGATCTGGTTGGTCCCCTCATACACCTGCGTGATCTTGGCGTCACGCATCATCCGCTCCACCGGGTAGTCCCGCGTGTAGCCGTAGCCGCCGAGCAGCTGGACCGCGTCCGTCGTGACCTCCATCGCGACGTCCGAGGCGAAGCACTTGGCCGCCGCTCCCTGGAAGGTGAGGTCGCGGTCGCCGCGCTCCGACTTGGCCGCCGCCGCGTACGTCAGCTGGCGGGCGGCCTCGATCTTCATGGCCATGTCGGCGAGCATGAACTGGATGCCCTGGAAGTCGGCGATCGGCTTGCCGAACTGCTTGCGCTCCTGGACGTAGTTCTTGGCGTAGTCGAAGGCGCCCTGGGCGACGCCGAGCGCCTGGGCGGCGATCGTGATGCGGGTGTGGTCCAGGGTCTTCATCGCCGTGGCGAAGCCGGTGCCCTCCTCGCCGATCATGCGGTCGGCCGGGATGCGCACGTTGTCGAAGTAGACCTCGCGGGTCGGGGAGCCCTTGATGCCGAGCTTCTTCTCCGGGGCGCCGAAGGACACGCCCTCGTCGGACTTCTCGACGACGAAGGCGGATATGCCCTTCGAGCGCTTCGAGGGGTCCGTCACGGCCATCACCGTGTAGTACTCGGAGACGCCGGCGTTGGTGATCCAGCGCTTCACGCCGTTCAGCACCCAGTGGTCGCCGTCCCGGACCGCCTTCGTCTTCATGCCCGCCGCGTCCGAGCCCGCCTCCGGCTCGGAGAGGCAGTACGAGAACATCGCGTCGCCGGCGGCGAGCGGGCCGAGGTAGCGCTTCTTCAGCTCCTCGGAGCCGGAGAGGATCACCGGGAGCGAGCCCAGCTTGTTCACGGCGGGGATCAGGGAGGAAGAGACACAGACCCGGGCGACCTCCTCGATCACGATCACGGTGGCGAGCGCGTCCGCGCCCGCGCCGCCGTACTCCTCGGGGACGTGCACGGCCTGCAGGTCGCCCGCGACCAGGGCGTCGAGCGCCTCCTGCGGGAAGCGGGCCTCCTCGTCCACCGCGGCCGCGTACGGCGCGATCTTCGCCTCGGCGAGCGAGCGGACGGCGTCGCGGAGCATGTCGTGCTCCTCGGACGGGCGGTACAGGTCGAAGTCAGCCGATCCGGCCAAGGTCTCTCACGCTCCAAAGACGCAGTGCTACTGACGCGATACTGACGCTAATTACCGTTAAGTAACTCAAATTTTAGTGGTCGGCCCACTGCCCGCATACGTGAGCTTGGCGACAGCGGAGAAGTTGCCCCCCTGAGGACCGATGCATGCCCCGACTATGCTCGGGCGTCGCATCCCCTGTCGTACCTCTTCTGGAGCATCCATGAGCCTCAAGATCACCGTGATCGGCACCGGCTACCTCGGCGCCACCCACGCCGCAGCCATGGCCGAGCTCGGGTTCGAGGTGCTGGGGCTCGATGTCGTGCCCGAGAAGATCGCGATGCTGGAGCGGGGCGAGACCCCGATGTACGAGCCGGGGCTCGAGGAACTGCTGCGCAAGCACGTCGCGGGCATCGAGGGCTCCTCGGGCCGGCTGCGGTTCACGCAGGACTGGGCCGAGGTCGGCGCGTTCGGCGACGTCCACTTCGTGTGCGTGAACACTCCGCAGCGGCACGGTGAGTACGCCGCGGACATGAGCTATGTCGACGCCGCGATCGCCTCCCTCGCCCCGCACCTCACCGGCCCCGCCCTCGTCGTCGGCAAGTCCACCGTGCCCGTCGGCTCCGCCGACCGCCTCGCCGCCTACCTGGCCGCGCACGCGCCCGCCGGCGCCGACGCCGAGCTGGCCTGGAACCCGGAGTTCCTGCGTGAGGGTTTCGCCGTCGAGGACACGCTGCACCCCGACCGGATCGTGGTCGGCGTGCGCAGCGATCGCGCGGAGAAGCTGCTGCGCGAGGTGTACGCGACGCCGGTCGGCGAGGGCACGCCCTTCGTGGTGACGGACTTCCCGACGGCCGAGCTGGTGAAGACCTCCGCGAACTCCTTCCTCGCCACCAAGATCTCCTTCATCAACGCGATGGCGGAGGTGTGCGAGGCCGCGGGCGGTGACGTCGCCAAGCTGGCGGAGGCCATCGGCTACGACGACCGGATCGGAAGGAAGTTCCTGCGCGCCGGCATCGGCTTCGGCGGCGGCTGCCTGCCCAAGGACATCCGGGCCTTCATGGCGCGGGCGGGCGAGCTGGGCGCCGACCAGGCGCTGACCTTCCTGCGCGAGATCGACTCCATCAACATGCGCCAGCGCGGCCAGATGGTGGAGCTGGCGCGTGAGGCGCTGGGTGGCGGGCCGTTCCTCGGCAAGCGGGTCGCGGTGCTCGGCGCGGCCTTCAAGCCCGACTCGGACGACGTCCGGGACTCGCCCGCGCTCAACGTGGCCGGGCAGATCCACCTCCAGGGCGGCCAGGTGACGGTGTACGACCCGAAGGGCATGGAGAACGCCCGCCGTGTCTTCCCGACGCTGGGCTACGCCGACTCGGCCCTCGATGCCGTCCGGGGCGCCGACGTCGTACTCCACCTGACCGAGTGGCGGGAGTTCCGCGAGCTGGACCCGGCGGCGCTGGGCGAGGCCGCGGCGGCGAAGGTGATCCTGGACGGGCGCAACGCCCTCGACCCGGAGCTGTGGCGGCGGGCCGGCTGGACGTACCGGGCGATGGGGCGCCCGACCGCGTGAGAGAACCGTAGGGCGCGCCGGTGTCGAGGTACCGACCGTGCTCAGCCCTTCGGGCCTCCGCGCGCTCGGTACCTCGACACCGGCTCAAGCGCCCGAAGGTGAACGAACAATAAAAGGGGAGACGCCGGTTCGGCCGAGGCTCAGTCGGCCGAACCGGCGTCTTGTCGCATTCTGCACCACGGAGTCATCCTGTCGCCGGTGAACTCCCCGTGGGGCACGGGCCTTTGGCGGCCTTGCGGGAGCATGCGATGACAGTGAGCGGTCGCCCGCGTCCACAGGTGCTCGGGTGACCCGGACTCCGAGGAGGAAGAGCCATGGCTCTCGCAAAGCTGGGTGTCGTCGTCCTGGACTGCCTCGACCCCCGTGCGCTGGCGGGCTTCTACGCCGCGGTGCTGGGCGGAACCGTCGAGGACCAGGAGGAGTGGGTCGACCTGAAGCTACCCGGCGGCCAGGCACTGGCCTTCCAGGCCGCTCCCGGATTCGTGCCCCCGAAGTGGCCGTCCCCGGACGGCTCGCAGCAGTTCCATCTGGACCTGGTCGTTGAGGACCTCGACACGGCGGAGCAGGGGGTGCTGGCACTGGGCGCGAAGCCGCTGGACACGGCGGACCGGGCGCGGACCTGGCGGGTGTACGCGGACCCGGCGGGGCATCCCTTCTGCCTCTGCGCCTGCTGACCCGTTTCTGCCCCTGTTGACCCGAGGGACTCTCATGGCACCCGTGGCCCGTTTCCGTTCCGTCGTGCTCGACTGCTCCGATCCGCTCGCGCTCGCCGGCTTCTACGCGGCGCTCGTGGGCGGCACGCCCCGGGCCGAGGAGGACGACTGGGTCGTCCTGGAGGTCCCGGACGGTCCGCGGCTCGCCTTCAACCGGGAGCCGGGCCACGAGCCGCCCGCATGGCCGCGCGACGGCGGCAACGCCCAGCAGGTCCACCTCGACCTGGATGCCGGGGCGACCTGGGAGGAGGTCGACGTGGCCCACGCGAGGGTGGTGGCGCTGGGCGCGCGGCCGCTGGATCTGGCGGAGCGGGAGGAGAAGGACTTCCAGGTGTACGCCGATCCGGCCGGGCATCCCTTCTGCCTGTGCCGTATCGGGCACCCGTAGGGGCGCGGGACGTCAGCCGTCCGGCTCGGCGAACTTCGCGGTGGACGGCCCGCGGCGCTGCTGCGCACGTGGTCGGAGGTCCTTCCTGGTGGGCGGCCCGTTCGGGGGTCGACCGCCCACCAGGGGGCCGTCAGTCGTCGGAGCCGGCCGGGGGGCCGTCGAGGGACTCGATGGTGGCGTTGGACGGCGCGCGCGTCGCCCGCAGGTCCTTCGCCACGTCCTCGGCCGCGCCCAGCACCCGCACCGCGTTCTGCCACGTCAGCTTGGCCAGGTCGGCCTTCGACCAGCCGCGGTCCAGCAGTTCCGCGATGAGGTTGGGGTAGCCGGAGACGTCACTGAGGCCGTCCGGGGTGAAGGCCGTGCCGTCGTAGTCGCCGCCGATGCCGATGTGGTCGACGCCGGCGACCTCGCGCATGTGGTCGAGGTGGTCGGCGACGGTCGCCACCGTGGCGATCGGGCGGGGGTTCGCCTCCTCGAAGGCGCGGTGGACCTTCATGGCCTCGGCGGTGGTGTCGAGGTGGTGGAAGCCGTGCGCGCGCATGTTCTCGTCGGCCGCGAGGGTCCACTCCCCCGCCGCCCGGAGCACGAACTTCGGGACGAACGTCACCATCGCCATGCCGCCGTTGGCGGGCAGCCGCTCCAGGACGTCGTCCGGCACGTTGCGCGGGTGGTCGCAGACGGCACGGGCCGAGGAGTGCGAGAAGATCACCGGGGCGTCGGTCGCGTCCAGCGCGTCCCGCATGGTCGTCGCGGCCACGTGGGAGAGGTCGACCAGCATGCCCAGCCGGTTCATCTCCCGTACGACCTCGCGGCCGAAGGCCGACAGGCCGCCGACGTTCGGTGCGTCCGTCGCCGAGTCCGCCCAGGCCACGTTGTCGTTGTGGGTGAGCGTCATGTAGCGGACGCCGAGCGCGTACAGGCCGCGCAGGGTGGCGAGCGAGTTGTCGATGGAGTGCCCGCCCTCGGCGCCCATGAGGGACGCGATACGGCCCTCGGCGCGTGCGGCCTCCATGTCGGCGGCCGTGAGCGCGGCCCGCAGGTCGGCCGGGTGCCGGTCGATCAACTGCCGTACGCAGTCGATCTGTTCCAGCGTCGCCGTGACGGCGCCCGGCAGGTCGGAGCGGACGTACACCGACCAGTACTGCGCCCCGACGCCGCCCTCGCGCAGCCGCGGGATGTCGGTGTGCAGGTGGGCGTGCTGGCCGGTGGCGATGTCGCGGGCCGCCAGGTCGTAGTGGACCTGTTCGCGCAGGGCCCAGGGGAGGTCGTTGTGTCCGTCGACGACGGGGAAGTCGCCGAGGAGCGCCCGGGCTTCGTCCAGTGAGGTCATGCCCGTCACTTCCCGAAGCCGAAGGCGTTCGAACCCTCGACCTTGGACCGCAGGCGCTTGCCCTTCTCGGTGGCCTGATCGTTGAGTTCCTGCTGGAACTCCCGCATGCGGGTGAGGAGTTCCTCGTCGTGCGTGGCGAGGATGCGGGCCGCCAGCAGGCCGGCGTTGCGGGCGCCGCCGACGGAGACGGTGGCGACGGGCACGCCGGCCGGCATCTGCACGATCGACAGCAGGCTGTCCATGCCGTCGAGGTACTTCAGCGGAACCGGCACGCCGATGACCGGCAGCGGGGTGACCGAGGCGAGCATGCCGGGCAGGTGGGCGGCGCCGCCCGCCCCCGCGATGATTACCTTCAGTCCGCGCTCGGCCGCGTGCTCGCCGTACGCGATCATCTCGCGGGGCATGCGGTGTGCGGAGACGACGTCGACCTCGTAGCCGATCTCGAACTCGTCGAGGGTCTGGGCGGCGGCCTCCATGACGGGCCAGTCGGAGTCCGACCCCATGACGATGCCAACAACGGGGCTGGGGCTCATTCGCTGATCGTGCCTCTCAGGTAACCGGCTGCGTGACGTGCGCGCTCGAGGACGTCGTCCAGGTCGTCGCCGTAGGTGTTGACGTGGCCGACCTTGCGGCCGGGCTTCACGTCCTTGCCGTACATGTGGATCTTCAGCTGGGGGTCGCGGGCCATGCAGTGCAGGTACGCGCCGTACATGTCCGGGAAGTCGCCGCCGAGCACGTTGACCATGACGGTCCACTCGGCGCGCGGGCGCGGGTCGCCGAGGGGGAGGTCGAGGACGGCGCGGACGTGGTTGGCGAACTGGCTGGTGATCGCGCCGTCCTGGGTCCAGTGGCCCGAGTTGTGCGGGCGCATCGCCAGCTCGTTGACGAGGATGCGGCCGTCGCGGGTCTGGAAGAGCTCGACGGCGAGGTGGCCGACGACACCCAGTTCCTGGGCGATGCGCAGCGCCATCTCCTCGGCCCGCAGGGCGAGCGCCGGGTCGAGGTCGGGCGCGGGGGCGATCACGGTGTCGCAGACGCCGTTCACCTGCCGGGACTCGACGACCGGGTAGGCGACGGCCTGGCCGTGGGGCGAGCGGACGACGTTGGCGGCGAGCTCGCGGACGTAGTCGACCTTCTCTTCGGCGAGGACCGGGACCCCGGCGCGGAACGGGTCGGTGGCCTCCTCGGCCGACTCCACGACCCACACGCCCTTGCCGTCGTAGCCGCCGCGGACGGTCTTGAGGACGACTGGGAAGCCGTCGCCCTCGGCCGCGAAACGGACCACGTCCTCGGGATCGGTCACGATGCGGTGCCGCGGGCACGGCACGCCGATCGCGTCGAGCCTCGCGCGCATCACCCCCTTGTCCTGGGCGTGCACCAGGGCATCGGGCCCGGGGCGGACGGGTATGCCGTCCGCCTCCAGGGCGCGGAGATGCTCGGTGGGCACGTGTTCGTGATCGAAGGTGATCACGTCGCAGCCCGCCGCGAATGCGCGCAGCGTGTCGAGATCGCGATAGTCGCCGACGACGACTTCGCTCACGACCTGCGCCGCGGAATCCTGGGGAGTGTCACTGAGGAGCTTGAACCTGATGCCCAACGGGATGCCCGCCTCGTGCGTCATACGCGCGAGCTGCCCCCCGCCGACCATGCCGACTACCGGGAACGTCACGCCCCCAGGGTATCGGTCACGCCAGGGCGGCCGGATTCCGCGCCTCTTGTCCGGCGCTTACCCGCCGCTTTCCGGGCGCTTGCCCGATGCTTTCCCAGTTCTTTCCGACACCTTTCCGACCCGCGAGCTCGCCCGCAGGCGTCGGAGGGGGCGGCTCGTTAGCATGGCTGGGTCGACAGCTTGCCGAGTCGACGACGAAACCTACGGACGGGGGCCAGCGCAACCATGGGACGTAGTTCCTCGGGGCTGCGAAGACTCGTAGACGAGGTCGCCAAGTTCGGCGCGGTCGGCGGAGCGGGGATCCTCGTCAACCTGGGCGTGTTCAACCTGGTACGGCATGTGACCGACCTCCAGGTCGTCCGGGCCGGCGTCATCGCGACCGTCGTCGCGATCATCTTCAACTACATCGGCTTCCGCTACTTCACGTACCGGGACCGCGACAAGAGCGGTCGCGCCCGGGAGCTCACGCTGTTCTTGCTGTTCAGCGTGGTCGGCCTGGTGATCGAGAACGGCGTGCTGTACGCGGCGACGTACTGGTTCGGCTGGGACACCCCGCTGCAGAGCAACGTCTTCAAGTTCCTCGGCATCGGCGTCGCGACCCTGTTCCGCTTCTGGTCGTACCGGACCTGGGTGTTCAAGGCGCTGCCGCCCCGGGAGGCCGGTGCCGGAGCCGCCGCGAAGAGCTACGTCGCGGAGCAGTCGAAGAAGCCGCGCCCGAAGCAGCGGGTCCCCTAGGGCCGACAGGTCGCCCGGGGGCAGGTCCCTCAGCGGACCATCGGCTGCTCGCCGTCCGGCTTCCTGGCGGGCGGCGTCCGGGACAGGAACAGGCCGAACACGGGCGGCTGGGCCTGGAGCAGCTCCAGGCGGCCGCCGTCGGCCTCCGCGAGGTCACGGGCCACCGCGAGGCCGATGCCCGTCGAGTTCCGCCCGCTGATCGTGCGCTCGAAGATCCGGGCGCCGAGGTCGGCCGGGACGCCCGGCCCCTCGTCGGTCACCTCGATGACCACCTGGTTCCCGGTGACCCGGGTCCGCAGGGCCACCGTGCCCCGGCCGTGCATCAGCGAGTTCTCGATCAGCGCCGCCAGCACCTGGGCCACCGCCCCCGGCGTGCCCACCGCCCGCAGGTGCCGCTTGCCCGAGCTCACGATCGCGCGCCCCACGCTGCGGTACGCCGGACGCCACTCGGCGAGCTGCTGCAGGATGACCTCGTCCAGGTCGAAGGTGACGGCGGAGCCGGTGCGCGGGTCGCGGGAGTTCGTGAGCAGCCGCTCGACGACGTCCGTCAGGCGTTCCACCTGGGTGAGGGCGACGTTCGCCTCCTCCTTCACCGTGTCCGGGTCGTCGGTGAGGGTGATCTCCTCCAGGCGCATCGAGAGCGCGGTCAGCGGCGTGCGCAGCTGATGGGAGGCGTCGGCGGCCAGCCGGCGCTCGGCGGTGAGCATGCGGGCGATGCGCTCGGCCGAGGAGTCCAGCACGTCGGCGACCCGGTCGAGCTCGGGGACGCCGTACCGCTTGTGCCGGGGCCGCGGGTCGCCGGAGCCGAGGCGTTCGGCGGTCTCCGCGAGGTCGGTCAGCGGGGAGGCGAGCCGGTTCGCCTGGCGGACGGCGAGCAGTACGGCGGCGACCACCGCGAGCAGCGCGACGGCCGCGATGATCAGCAGCGTGCGGCCGACCTCACGGGTCACCGAGGAGCGCGGCTCCTGGACGGTGACCCGCTCGCCCTCCTCGCCGTCGGCGCTCGACTGGATGACGTCGCCCTCGGGCTTGGTGCCGACGGCGATGGGCGCCTGGCCGGGCATGCGGATGACGGCGTACTGCTCCTTCGCCACCTGGTCGCGCAGCATCCCGGCGGTGACGTTCCGCGCCCCGAGGATGCGGCTGTCCACGATGCTGGCCAGGCGCAGCGCCTCGGAGTCCACCCGCTCCTGGGCGCTGTTGCTGATCGTCCGGGTCTCGACGAGCACGAGGGACACGCCGAAGACGGCGATCACGACAAGGACGACGGCAAGGGTGGACTGGATGAGACGACGACGCACGGGGCCCTCCGGGCGATGGCTTTACGTGGACCAGTGTGCCTTGGTCACCTGGGCGCCCCGGCCCGGAGCAGCGCCCCACGGCCCCCTTGTGACGCTCAGCTCTTCTCGAACCGGAAGCCCACGCCGCGCACCGTGGCGATGTAGCGGGGGTTCGCCGCGTCGTCGCCCAGCTTCTTCCGCAGCCAGGAGATGTGCATGTCGAGCGTCTTGGTCGACGACCACCAGGTCGTGTCCCAGACCTCCCGCATCAACTGGTCCCGGGTCACCACGCGGCCGGCGTCCCGCACGAGCACCCGCAGCAGGTCGAACTCCTTGGCGGTGAGCTGGAGTTCCTCCTCGCCCATCCACGCGCGGTGCGACTCGACGTCGATGCGCACGCCGTGCGTGGCGGGCGGCTGCTGCGGCTCCGCGGCACCGCGCCGGAGCAGGGCCCGGACCCGGGCGAGCAGTTCGGCGAGCCGGAAGGGCTTGGTGACATAGTCGTCGGCGCCCGCGTCCAGACCGACGACGGTGTCCACCTCGTCGGCGCGGGCGGTCAGGATGAGGATGGGCACGGTGTGGCCCTCGGCCCGCAGCCGGCGGGCGACCTCGAGGCCGTCCATGCCGGGCAGCCCCAGGTCCAGCACGACCAGGTCGACGCCGCCCTGCATTCCGGCGTCGAGGGCCGTGGGTCCGTCCTCGCGCACCTCGACCTCGTAACCCTCCCGGCGCAGGGCGCGGGCCAGCGGCTCCGAGATGGACGCGTCGTCCTCGGCGAGCAGTACACGAGTCATGAAGTGATGGTAGACCGCCCGTGCGCGGCCCCGGAGTGTGATCGGAACCCGGGATTCTTACCTTGGCGCGCAATGGTGCGAACCTATGGGCTGGAGATGTGATCGTAGGAGAGACCTTCGAAACCGGCCCGTCGGTTCCCTCGGGGCCTGTGATTCCCGTCTCAAGTCCTTCCATATGCGGCGGTGTCCTGCCGTATGGTGAGCGGAACGCCTGTAGTACACCGAAGACCCTTTGGCGGCACATGACGCGGAGGGTCTCTTTTGTGTACGGGCTGGCTCGCCAGCCTTGAAAGGAATGACCTCTGGCCGGGCTCCGAGGACGCACTGACGCGTCGTGGGGCGTGGATCCCGGTGGTCGCCGTCCGCCGCTCCCTGATCCGGGGCGGACTCCCCCCGGGCGTGGGGTGGATGGGCGCCCCGCCGGTGCCGGCCGCACCGCCACCGGGCGCGCAACGCTCCAGACGCGCGTCCCGATCAGCAAGGAACGACCATGGCGTCCAGCCTGACGAAGGACTCGGTCCAGCCGGACTCTTCCGGTTCCGAGAAGACCTTCTTCGGCCACCCTCGCGGACTGGCCACCCTCTTCATGACCGAGATGTGGGAGCGATTCTCCTACTACGGCATGAGGGCTCTGCTCCCGCTGTACCTGGTGGCCCCGGCCGGGCTGCACCTGGATGCGGCCTCGGCCACCGCGATCTACTCGGTGTACGTCTCCCTCGTCTACCTGCTCGCGATGCCGGGCGGCTGGGTCGCTGACCGTATCCTCGGCCCCCGCAAGACGGTCGCCGTCGCCGGCGCGATCATCATGCTGGGGCACCTGACCCTCGCGCTGCCGATGGCCGGCACGTTCTACGCGGGTCTCGGCCTGGTCGCGATCGGTTCCGGTCTGCTGAAGGCCAACATCTCCACGATGGTCGGCCACCTCTACAACGGTCCGGACGACGCACGCCGTGACGGCGGCTTCACGCTCTTCTACATCGGCATCAACGTGGGCGCCTTCGCCGCCCCGCTGGTCATCGGCACCGTCGGCCAGAGCGTCAACTGGCACCTCGGCTTCGCGCTCGCCGCGCTCGGCATGGCGGTGGGTCTGGCCCAGTTCCTGCTCGGCTCGCGTCACCTGAGCCCGCGCTCGGCCGACGTCCCGACCCCGCTGTCCGCCGAGGAGAAGACCTCCACGCTGCGCAAGGCGGGCATCTGGGCGGCCATCGCGGCGGTCTTCTACGCCATCGTCGGCTTCTCCGGCGTCTACACGCTGAACTGGGTGATGGTCCCGATCATCATCGCCGGTCTGGTCATCCCGGTCGTCGTGCTGGCCCGGATCAAGCGGGACAAGGACCTGGACGGCACCGAGCAGTCGCGGATGTCGGCGTACATCTGGTTCTTCGTCGCCGCGGCCGTGTTCTGGATGATCTACGACCAGGGCGGTTCGACCCTGTCGATCTTCGCCGACGAGTCGGCCAAGAACAGCATCGCCGGCTGGACGTTCCCGGCCTCCTGGTACCAGTCGGTCAACCCGGTCATGATCATGGCGTTCGCGCCGGTCTTCGCGTCGCTGTGGCTCGCCCTGAACCGGCGCGGCAAGGAGCCGGGCACGGCGACGAAGTTCGCCCTCGGCCTGGTCCTGATCGGTGCGTCCTTCTTCGTCTTCCTGGCCCCGCTCTCGATCGCCCACGGCGGTCACAAGGCGGCCGCGCTGTGGATGGTGGCGATCTACTTCGTCCAGACCGTCGGCGAGCTGCTGCTCTCCCCGGTCGGCCTGTCGGTCACCACGAAGATGGCGCCCGCCAAGTACGCCTCCCAGATGATGGGTGTCTGGTTCCTGGCCGTCACCGCCGGTGACGCCACGACCGGTCTGCTCGGTGTCGCGGGCGTCGACCTCAACACCACGTCCATCGTGGCCCTGGAGGCCGCCCTCGCGGCCGCCGCCGGTGTCGCGGTCTGGATATACCGCAACAAGGTCAAGCAGCTCATGGGCGACGTCAACTGACACCCGCCCCAAGGCGCTGAAAAGGGCCACCGCCTCCGTGAGGGAGGCGGTGGCCCTTTCGCATGTCGGGAGGGCCTCACGGACTCTCTCAGCGGGTTCTGCGGGTTCTCCGAGTTCTGCGCAGTCCTGCGGGCCCCTAGGCGGGCGCCCCCAGCTCGGCCCACACCGTCTTGCCGGTCAGGCCCGGGATGCGTACGACGCCCCAGTCCAGGCAGAGCCGCTGCACGATGAACATCCCGTGGCCGCCGGGACGCCCCGCGCGATGCGGGGTACGGGGGGCGGGCTGGCCGGTGCCCCGGTCGGAGACCTCGACGCGGATCACCTTGTTGTCGCGCGCGAGGAGCAGCTCGTCGGGGCCCTCGGCGTGCAGGCAGGCGTTGGTGACCAGCTCGGACACGACGAGCAGCACGTCTTCGGCGGCGGCCCGCTGGTCCGCGGTGGCGGCGGGCAGCCAGCCCCACGCGTACAGCGCCTGGCGGGCGAAGTCACGCGCGAGGGGAACCACCCCGCTCTCACCGTCGAGCCGCAGCCTGCGGACCTCACGGGCCCGTGGGCCCTCCGACGGCACGGCCGCTGTCCCCGTGGACGCGCCGGCCATCGGCGCACCCCTCTCGGACACCCCGGAAGCGCCTCTCGGCTCCGGGCCGCGGTCGCCCGGCGAGTAAGGCCGGGTGGTGCTCATCAGCGCTTCACCTCACCGATTCACCAGTTCACGATTCACATTCGGATTCAGATTGAGCAATTCATGTTCAGCAGTTCACGATGCGGCAGTCGGACCTGCCGGCACCCATCAGTACGTACGTCGCGCGCGAGCCCTTCACCAGTTCCACTTCACAGCGCACTGGGGCCAACGCGTCCAGGATGTCTCCTGCCCGACTGATCGAGGGGAACACCCCCTTGTTGGTGACCGGCGTTCGAAACGCCGTCCGAACCGTCGTCGGGACCGCCGTCCGGAGTACCCCCCGGACCGCCCTCGAACCTGCCCCGGACAGCGCACGGAAGCACCACGCGAGGCCCTCCGGACGCCCGTCGCAGACCGGTGATTTCCAGGGGTTCGGGGCAGGGGTTACGGCGTCGGCTCAGCCGTCCCCGCCGGCCAGGGCCGCCTCGACGGAGTCATGGATGGTGAAGACCGCCTCGGCCCCGGTGATTTCGAACACACGGGCCACCACCGGCAACATCGCCGCCAGATGGACCCCACCGCCGGCCGCCTCCGCCTTCAGGCGCGCGCCGAGCAGCACGTTGAGGCCCGTGGAGTCGCAGAACTCCAGCCGCGAGCAGTCCAGGACGAGCCGCGAGAACCCCTTGGAGAGAAGGTCGTCGAGCGGCTCGCGCAACAGATCGGCGGTGTGGTGATCAAGCTCACCCGCCGGTGTCACAACGGCGCTGGAGCCCTCCTCCCGCACCTCCACCAGTAGTCGGCCCGACTGTGCACTGCCGACCGTCCCGCGGTCCATGCCGTCTGTCTCCCGAGGTCGTGGCTGCTGAACTATGCCCTGCCGATGCACTGACGATGCCCTGCCGAGGTCCTGCGCATGCTCTGCGCAAGCCCTGCACATACCCTGCCGGCGCTCCGCTGGTGCCCTCGAACACTACGCCCTCCCTACGTACTCCGACACCCGAACAACCGCCCATTGTCGGACACATCACCCGACAACGCACTTGCGATCGATTGATAGAAGCCGGTAGGGCTAATAGGGACACGCAAACCGACACGCCGGCTTTGGAGGCGCCGCACACCGCAGTGCACGCACGGCTTCGGCAGCCTTATGCCGAGAACGATGGAGGACACCATGTCACCCCGGCTCGACGCATCGCCTACCCCGGTAGCGACGTCGACACCCGCATCGGAACAGCTGGATCCCATCGAGGGGCTCCCCGAGATCCCTCCGTACGACGAGATCGGCCCCGTGGACGCGCGGGCGCTGTCCAAGAACCTCTTCGAGCGGCTCGAGTCGCTGGAGGAAGGCACGCACGAACACGCGTACGTCCGCAACACGCTCGTCGAACTCAACCTCGCGCTGGTGAAGTTCGCCGCCTCCCGCTTCCGCTCCCGCAGCGAGCCGATGGAGGACATCATCCAGGTCGGCACGATCGGCCTGATCAAGGCGATCGACCGCTTCGAGCTCACCCGTGGCGTCGAGTTCCCGACCTTCGCGATGCCGACCATCATCGGCGAGATCAAGCGCTTCTTCCGCGACACCTCCTGGTCCGTGCGCGTACCCCGTCGGCTGCAGGAACTGCGACTGGATCTGGCCAAGGCCGGCGACGAGCTGGCCCAGCGACTGGACCGCGCCCCGACGGTGGCGGAGCTCGCGGAGCGCCTCGGCATCTCCAGCGAAGAGGTGGTCGAGGGCATGGCCGCCTCCAACGCCTACACGGCCTCCTCGCTGGACGCCCAGCCCGAGGAGGACGACTCGGAGGGCGCCCTCGCCGACCGCATCGGGTACGAGGACCACGGGCTCGAGGGCATCGAGTACATCGAGTCGCTGAAGCCGCTGATCGCCGAACTCCCGCCCCGGGACCGGAAGATCCTCTCCCTGCGCTTCGTCGCGGGCCTGACCCAGTCGGAGATCGGCGAGGAACTCGGCATCTCCCAGATGCACGTGTCGCGGCTGCTGTCCCGCACGCTGGTACGGCTGCGCAGGGGGCTGACCCTGGAGGAGTGACCCTCGGCCTCCGCCGCATCCGGGACCGGCACGGCCTGGGGACGACCCGGGGGACACCCTCGGGAACCCCCCAGGGCCGGGGCCGCAGCAGTTACTCCGAGAAACACCTTTCCCTGAAGCCCCTCCTCCATCACTATGGGCACCCCAAACCGGCTGGTAGGTCAGAAGCCGGGCCGCGGCCACGCGACCGCGCCGGGTGCGAGGAGGCTCAGGGATGGCTCAGGGTGACGGGGCGGAGGACGACGGCGGCTGCGCGAGGGCGTCGGACGCGCGACTGATCACACTGCTGCGCACCCGCACCTCCACCGCGTACCCGGCCCTGCGGGAACTCCGCCGGCGCCACCACCGTTCCGTCCTCGACCACGCCCGTCTGTGCACGGCGAGCGAGTCGTCGGCGCGGCAGCTGGCGGCCCAGACCTTCACCACGGTGGCCCGGGAGACGGCGCGCGGCGTCGAGCCGCGGGTCCCCCTGCGCCACCAACTCCTCCTGCTGACCGCGCGGTCGGCCGCGGCCTGGGCGAGGGACGAACGTGCGGCGAGCCTCGACCCCGGCCTGCTCCTGGTCCTGAACACGACCGGCACCGCCGAGGGCCCCCTCCCGCCCATGATGGCGGCGTTCCAGACGCTGTCCTCCCGCGTCCAGGGCCTGATCTGGTACGGCGTCGTGGAACGGGAGTCCGAGGACCACACGGCCACGTTCCTCGGCCTGACCCGCCAGGACGTGGCGTACGGAACCGAACAGGCCGTCCAGGCCATGGCCCAGGCCTGCCTGAAATCCCGTCTGGCCGCCTCCGACGACCCGCGCTGCGGGGACTTCCGCCGTCTGATCGAGGAGGCGGTACGGCCCGACACCCCCCGCTACAGCGCCGATCTGCACGCCCACATGGCGCACTGCCCGTACTGCACGGCCGCGTTCGAGGACCTCACCGCGCTCAGGGACCGCCCACGCACGGCCCTGGCGGAGGGCCTGCTGCCCTGGAGCGGCGTCGCGTACACGCGGGACGAGGCCCCCGACGCGCTCCCCGTGCAGGCTCCGGCCGAGGCCCCGCCGCACCGGAGTTGGCACCCCTCCCGCCGTCTGCTCCTGACCTCGGCGGCGCTCAGCGTCGCGGTGTTACCGCTGCTGGTCCTCCTGCTGTCCCCCGGTGACTCCCACGACCAGGGATCGGCGGCCGCGACGGTGCGGCCGTCGAGCCCCCCGGTCACGGTCACGACGACGGCGACGATCTCCCCGTCCCCGCCCCCGACTCATCGGCCCCCTTCCAAGACCCCGGCCGCGACCCCGCCCCGGACGTCGCACCCGCCGAAGCCCGCCCCGCCCCCCAGGCGGACGCCCGCGCCGTCCCCCTCCCCCGTGGTCCGGCCGCCAGGCAGCACGTACGCCCAGGTGGTGAACGTCGCCACGGGCCGCTGCCTCGACATCCGCGACGGCGACCTGGACAAGGGCACGGACGTCATCACGGCGCCCTGCTCCTCCTCCCCCACCCAGCGCTGGCGCTTCGACGCCTACGACAACGCGCTCCGCTCGTACGCCGACGACGACTTCTGCCTCGACAGCCGGGGCGACGTCGACCGGGGCGTCGGCATCTGGGCGTGCTCCTCGCTCGACGGCGACCACGGCGACAACCTCCGTTTCACCGTCGACTCCGACGGCGGGATCCGCCCGGCGATCGCCATCGAAACGGCCGTCACCGCGGACCGGTACGAGGATGTGTCGCTGGAGCCGCTGAGCGGAGGGCCGCTGCAGCGGTGGCGGGCCGGTGCGAGGTGAGCGCGTCGCCCGCGCCGGTTCACACCGCCCGCGCGCCCCGGCGCCACACCCCGCTGACCAGCGGTACGCCCGGCCGGTAGGCCAGGTGCACATGGCTCGGGGCATCGAGCAGGATCAGGTCGGCCCGCGCACCCGGTGTGACGCGGCCGATGTCATCGCGCCGCAGCGCCGCCGCCCCGCCCGCCGTCGCCGACCACACCGCCTCGTCCGGCGTCATCCCCATGTCCCGTACCGCCAGCGCGATGCAGAAGGGCACGGAGGAGGTGAAGGACGAGCCGGGGTTGCAGTCCGTCGACAGGGCGACCGTCACGCCCGCGTCCACCAGGCGCCGCGCGTCGGGCCACTCGGCGCGCGTGGAGAACTCGGCGCCGGGAAGCAGGGTCGCGACCGTACGGCCGCTCGCGAGGGCGTCGACGTCCGCGTCCGTGAGATGGGTGCAGTGGTCGGCGCTGGCCGCGTCGAGTTCGACGGCCAGTTGGACGCCGGGTCCGTACGAGAGCTGGTTGGCGTGGACGCGCGGGTGCAGGCCCTTCGCCTTGCCGGCGGTGAGGATCGCACGGGCCTGGTCGCCGTCGAAGGCGCCCTTCTCGCAGAAGACGTCGATCCAACGGGCGTACGGCGCACAGGCGTCGAGCATCTCGCCGGCGACGAGGGCGACGTACGCGGCCGGGTCGTCGGCGTAGTCGGGCGAGACGATGTGGGCGCCGAGGTAGGTCACCTCGTCCGTGTGCGCGGCGGCGATCCGCAGGGCGCGGGACTCGTCCTCGACGGTCAGGCCGTAGCCGGACTTCGTCTCGAACGTGGTCGTGCCCTGGCGCAGGGCCTCGGCGAGGTAACGGGTGAGGTTCGCCTCCAGTTCCCCGTCGCTCGCCGCCCGCGTCGCCGCGACGGTCGTACGGATGCCGCCCGCGCTGTACGGGCGGCCCGACATCCGGGCGTTGAACTCCTGCGTGCGGTCGCCCGCGAAGACCAGGTGGGAGTGGGAGTCGACGAAGCCCGGAAGCACCGCCCGGCCGCCCGCGTCGACCCGATTGTCAGTGGCGGGTGCTTTGCTGGATTCACCGGTCCACGCGATGCGGTCGCCTTCGATGACGACGGCCGCGTCCTGGATCAGTCCGAGGGGGGAACTGTCACCGAGGGAGGGGTCGTTGGTGACCAGGGCGGCGATGTTGGTGATGAGCGTGCTTGCGGTGCTCGCGGAGTGGGCGGGGCTGACGGTCGTCGCGTTGCTCATGGCGTCCTTGGTGGCCTGCTCGGCGGTGGGGTCGGGTTCGGGGGCGGAGGCGGGCCGCGCGGACGGGCGGCCCGGTGTCATCCGCGCAGGGCTTCGACGGCGTCCGCGAGGGCTTTCGGCACATCCGGTACGAGGGTGTGGACCCCGTCCCGTACGACATGCCGACCTCCCACGACCGTATGCGACACGTCTGCTGCCGACGCGGCGAATACGGCCGTCTCGGCCCCGAGCCGCGGAAGCGGCCCTGCCGTCCTGACCGAGTCGAGCGCGATCGTCATGAAGTCTGCGAGCGCGCCGGCCTCCAGGGTGCCCGCCTCGTCCCAGCCGAGGGCGGCGTGGCCGTCGGCGCTCGCGGCCCGCAGGAGGGCGGCGGCCGTCCAGTGGCCCCGGGTGCGGGTGCGCAGCCGCTCGTTCAGTTCCATGGCGCGCGCTTCTTCGAGCAGGTCGATGACGGCGTGGCTGTCGGAGCCGAGACTGAGTGGCGAACCGGCCCGCTGAAGGGCGACGGCGGGTCCTATGCCGTCCGCCAGGTCGCGCTCGGTCGTCGGGCACATGCAGGTGCCCGTGCCCGAGTCGCCCAGCAGCGCGATGTCCTCGTCGGTCAGGTGCGTGTTGTGCACGCCGGTCGTGCGCGGGCCGAGGACGCCGTGGTCGGCGAGGAGGCGGGTGGGGGTGCGGCCGTGCGCCGCACGGCACGCGTCGTTCTCGGCGGTCTGCTCGGACAGGTGCACATGGAGCGGGGCCCGCCGCTCCTCGGCCCAGCGGGCCACCGTCGCCAACTGGTCGGCGGGCACGGCCCGTACGGAGTGAATCGCCGCCCCGATCCGCGCGTGATCCCGCTCCTTGAGAACTGAACAACGTGCGGCCCAGGCCTCCGCCGTCCCGTCGGAGAAGCGGAGTTGGTGGACATTGGGCGGCTGTCCGAAGCCGGAGGACAGGTAGGCGGTGTCGAGGAGGGTGATGCGGATACCGGCTTCGGCGGCGGCCGCGATGAGCGCCTCGCCCATGGCGTTCGGTTCGGCGTACGAGGTGCCGCCGGGCGCATGGTGCACGTAGTGGAACTCGCCGACGGCCGTGATGCCGGCCAGCGCCATCTCCGCGTACACGGCGCGGGCCAGGGCGTGGTACGTCTCCGGGGTCAGCCGGTCGGCGACCGCGTACATGACCTCGCGCCAGGTCCAGAAGGTGCCGGAGCCGACCTGGACGGTGCCGCGCAGGGCCCGGTGGAAGGCGTGGCTGTGGGCGTTCGCCAGCCCGGGGAGGGTGAGTCCGCGCAGGATCTCGGCGCCGGGCGGCGGAACCGGGACGTCGGTCCGGACGGCGGTGATCCGTCCGCCCGCGACCTCCAGGGCCACCCCCGGCTCGACGTGATCGCCGAGCCAGGCGTGCTCCAGCCAGTACGTCTGCGTCACTTGCAGGCCAGCCCTTCCAGTACTTCGGCGAGTGCGGTCACCCCGGCCACGCAGTCGTCCTCGGCCGCGGACTCGGCCGGGGAGTGCGAGACACCCGTGGGGTTGCGCACGAACAGCATGGCCGTCGGGACGGTGGCGGAGAGGATCCCGGCGTCGTGTCCCGCGCCCGTGCCCAGGACGGGGACGGGGCGTACCGCACGCTCGCCCAGGATGCGGGCGAGTTCGTCACGCAGGGCGTGGTCGAACTCCACGACGGAGGTGAACGACTCGCGGGAGACGGCGAGTTCGACACCGTGCGCGTCCGCGTGGGCGCGGGCCGCCTTCTCGATGCCGGTGACGACGGTGTCGAGGGTCGGCTCGTCGGAGGCGCGGGAGTCGAGCCACGCGCGGACGAGGGAGGGGATGGCGTTGACGCCGTTCGGCTCGACGGAGAGCTTGCCGAAGGTGGCGACGGCTCCCGCGAGCGTGGCCTCGCGGCGGGCGGCGAGCACGGTCTCGGCGTACGGCAGCATCGGGTCGTGGCGGTCGACGAGGCGGGTGGTGCCCGCGTGGTTGGCCTCGCCGCGGAAGTCGAACCGCCAGCGTCCGTGCGGCCAGATGGAGCTGGCCACGCCGACCGGGTCGCCGCTCAGGTCGAGGGCGCGGCCCTGCTCGACGTGCAGTTCGACGAAGGCGCCGATCCGGCCGAGCCGCTCGGGGTCGGGACCGATGCCGTCGGGGTCGTAACCGGCGCGCTCCATGGCCTGGGGCAGGGTGACGCCGTCCGCGTCGGTGAGCCGGTGCGCCTGCTCGGCGGTGAGCTGTCCGGTGGTCAGCCGGGAGCCGGCGCAGGCGATCCCGAAGCGGGCGCCCTCCTCGTCACCGAAGTTGACGATGGCCAGCGGCCGGGTGAACTGCGCTCCCCTCCCGCGCAGTTCGTCCAGGGCGGCGAAGGAGGAGACGACCCCGAGGGGGCCGTCGAAGGCCCCGCCGTCGGGTACCGAGTCGAGATGCGAGCCGGTGACGACGGCGTCGCCCGCGGCCGGGTCTCCGAGCCAGGCCCACTGGTTGCCGTTCCGGTCCACCTCGTAGGCGAGCCCGCGGGCCTCGGCCTGCTCCTGGAACCAGGCCCGGCAGTCGGCGTCGGCGCCGGTCCAGGCGAACCGGCGGTAGCCGCCGGAGGCGGAGCTGCGGCCGACGGGCAGCAGCTCCGCCCACATGCTGTGGAAGCTCACGCCGCGCCGCCCTCGCGGTCGTCGTCGCCCTCGCGCATCGGCACCCGCACGCCGCGCTCGTCGGCGACCGACTCGGCGATGTCGTATCCGGCGTCCACGTGCCGGATCACGCCCATCCCGGGGTCGTTGGTCAGCACCCGGCGGATCTTCTCGCCGCCGAGCTTGGTGCCGTCGGCCACGGTGACCTGGCCGGCGTGGATGGAGCGGCCCATGCCGACGCCGCCGCCGTGGTGGAGGGAGACCCAGGACGCGCCGGAGGCCACGTTCACCATGGCGTTCAGCAGCGGCCAGTCGGCGATGGCGTCGGAGCCGTCGAGCATCGCCTCGGTCTCGCGGTAGGGGGACGCCACCGAGCCGCAGTCCAGGTGGTCGCGGCCGATGGCCAGGGGAGCGGCCAACTCGCCGCTCGCGACCATGTCGTTGAAGCGCTCGCCGGCCTTGTCGCGCTCGCCGTAGCCGAGCCAGCAGATGCGGGCGGGCAGGCCCTGGAAGTGGACGCGCTCGCCGGCCAGCTTGATCCAGCGGGCGAGGGACTCGTTCTCCGGGAAGAGGTCGAGGATCGCCTTGTCGGTCTTGGCGATGTCGGCCGGGTCGCCGGAGAGGGCCGCCCAGCGGAAGGGACCCTTGCCCTCGCAGAAGAGGGGGCGGATGTAGGCGGGGACGAAGCCGGGGAAGGCGAACGCCCGGTCGTAGCCGGCCAGTTGCGCCTCGCCACGGATGGAGTTGCCGTAGTCGAAGACCTCGGCGCCGGCGTCCATGAAGCCGACCATGGCCTCGACGTGCCGGGCCATCGACTCGCGGGCGCGGGTGGTGAAACCGGCCGGGTCCTTGGCGGCGGCGTCCGCCATGTCCTCGAAGGCGATGCCGACCGGCAAGTACGCCAGCGGGTCGTGGGCGGAGGTCTGGTCGGTGACGATGTCGATGGGAGCGTTCATCGCGAGCAGCTGCGGGACCAGCTCGGCGGCGTTGCCGAGGACGCCGATGGACAGCGGACGGCGGGCGTCACGGGCCTCGGTGGCCAGCTGGAGGGCGTGGTCGAGGGAGTCGGCCTTAACGTCCAGGTAGCGGTGCTCGATGCGGCGCTCGATGGCGCGGGGGTCGCAGTCGATGCAGATCGCGACGCCGTCGTTCATCGTGACCGCGAGCGGTTGGGCGCCGCCCATGCCGCCGAGGCCGGCGGTGAGGGTGATCGTGCCCGCGAGGGTGCCGCCGAACTTCTTCGCGGCGACGGCGGCGAAGGTCTCGTAGGTGCCCTGGAGGATGCCCTGGGTGCCGATGTAGATCCAGGAGCCGGCGGTCATCTGGCCGTACATGGTCAGGCCGAGGGCCTCCAGACGGCGGAACTCCTCCCAGTTGGCCCAGTCGCCGACCAGGTTGGAGTTGGCGATGAGGACGCGCGGGGCCCACTCGTGGGTCTGCATCACGCCGACGGGGCGGCCGGACTGGACGAGCATGGTCTCGTCCTGCTTCAGGGTGCGCAGCGTGCGGACCATGGCGTCGAAGGAGCGCCAGTCGCGGGCGGCCTTGCCGGTGCCGCCGTAGACGACGAGCTTGTCGGGGTGCTCGGCGACCTCGGGGTCGAGGTTGTTCTGGAGCATGCGCAGGGCGGCCTCCTGCTGCCATCCCAGGGCGCTCAGTTCCGTACCGCGCGGGGCTCGTACGGGCCGTGGTCCTGACATGGTCTGCCTCCTGGCGGATCGCTCCCGATGGGATGTTGCTGAGGTTATTCACATCCTTGCCTTCTGAATAGAGCTAGTCAATAGGCCGGTGCGCCAGCGCGGGCGCGCCGCGGGTGTTTGGCTGGATGCATGGGCGCAGGCAGTGACACTCCGGGGGGCGCGGTGGGACGCGGTGGCGACAGGCACGGGGACGACCGCGAGCGGGTCGCCCGGCGGGACGAGGCGGTGCGCGCCGCGGTGGAGCGCGGGCTGCTCGGACCGGAGGCGCCCGTCGTGGCACTGCTGGACGTCACCGGCATCCGGGAGTCGGCGGCGGCGCTGCGGGCGGCGTTCGAGGCGGCGGTGGCGCCGGGGACGCCGGTGCTGCACGCCTTCGCGGTGAAGGCGACCCCGCTGGTGCCGGTGTTGCGGCTGCTGGACCGGGAGGGCGTCGGCGCCGAGGTGGCCAGCCCGGGCGAGCTGGCGCTGGCGCGGGCGGCCGGGGTGCCCTCGGACCGGATCGTGCTCGACTCGCCCGCCAAGACCCCGGGCGAACTGCGGGAGGCGCTGGCGCTGGGGGTCGCGGTCAACGCGGACAACCCGCAGGAGCTGGCCCGCATCGACGGCCTCGTGCGGGCGGCGCCCACGCGCTCTCCGCTGGGCCTGCGGGTGAACCCGCAGATCGGCGGGGGTTCGATCGAGGCGACCTCTACGGCGACCGCGACCTCGAAGTTCGGGGTGGCGCTGCGCGACGAGGGGGCCCGGGAGTGGGTCGTACAGGCGTATCTGGACCGGCCGTGGCTGACCCGGCTGCACGCGCACACCGGCTCGCAGGGCATCCCGCTGTCGCTCATGGCGCAGGGTGTGGCGGAGACGTACCGGCTCGCCGAGGAGATCAACGCGCGTGCCGGGCGGCGGCAGGTGGACACGCTCGACATCGGCGGCGGCCTGCCGGTGAACTTCGGCTCGGACGTGACGACACCGACGTACGCCCAGTACGCGCGGCTGCTGGGCGAGACGGTGCCGGGGCTGTTCGACGGGCGGTACGGGCTGGTGACGGAGTTCGGGCGGTCGCTGCTGGCGAAGCACGGGACGGTGGTGGCGCGGGTGGAGTACGCCAAGAGCGCGGGCGGGCGCCGGGTCGCGGTCACGCACGCGGGCGTGCAGGTGGCGGCGCGGACGGTGTACATGCCGGGGGCGTGGCCGCTCAGGATCGCCGCGTACGACGCGAAGGGGCGCGCCAAGCCGGGGCCCGAGGTGGTGCAGGACGTCGCGGGCCCGGCCTGCTTCAGCGGCGACCTGCTCGCCCGCGGGTATGCGCTTCCCCTGCTGGAGCAGGGGGACTACGCGGCGGCGCTGGACACGGGCGCGTACTACTTCGCGCATCACTACGCGTACAACTCCCTGGCCCGGCCCGGGATCTACGGCTTCGCCCCGGACGGGGCGGGCGGCGTGACCTTCGCGACGGTGCGCGAGCCGCAGACGGTCGAGGAGGTCGTGGCCGAGTCGGGAGGGGCGCACGCCGCCTCTCTCACCACCCTCGGGGCACCCGGGCACCGGTGACACACTCCTGCGGTCGCGGGCACCGAATGGGAGCAAAAACAGGGCGAGTTGGCCAAACTCTAGCCTCGCGTCGCATGTTCCACTGGAAATGCCAGAAGCCTCACTCCTCCTCCACACGTTGCGTAGTGTCGGCATCACTCAGCCGGCGTCACAGGTGGGAGGGGAACCGCGATGCCCGGAATCGACGAGTGCCTGCTGGAAGCGATGCGTCTACCCGGTGCCCGAGGTGCGGCGCTGGTCGACTGGACGAGCGGGCTGGCCCTGGGCACCGTCGGGGAAGCCCCGGGCGGTGATCACGAGACGACCGCGGCGGAGGCCGCCGAGCTGGCCCGGCTGGCGGCGGAGCACGGGGCGTTCGCGGCCGGGGACGCCGATGCCGGACGGCCGCCGGTCGAGGACCTGATCGTCAGCAACCAGGAGCGCTACCACCTGCTGCGGTTCGTGGTCACCCCCTTCGACAGCACCGTGTTCCTGCACCTGTGGCTGGCCCGCGAGGAGGGCAACCTCGCGCTCGCCCGCATCCGGCTCGGCGAGATGGCGGACCGGCTGGTGCTGGCATGACCGTGGTCGGGGCCTCTCCGCCGCTGCCCGTGCGGGACAAGTCCGGCGTACGGGCACGGGCCGAGGGCACCCTCTCGCCGATGCTGACCCGGCTCGCCGACGAACGGGCCACCGGCGTCCTCGTCCGTGAGCACGGCACCCTGCACCTCGCCGAGGGCCACGTGCTGCACGCCGAGAGTCCCCTGGCCCCCGGTCTCGACGTGCTCCTCGCGGCCCACGACGCGCTCACCCCTGCCGGCCCACTGCTCGACGCCGGCCTTCTGCCCACGGGCGCGCTGGAGTTGTGCCAGCTGGGCGCCCTGTACGACGCCGGGTACTTCGTCCTGGCGCCCAGCAGCACCCCGGGCCACTTCCGCTACGGCACCGTCCCCGGCCCGGCGCCCCTGCGCCCGGTACCGGTCACCGCCCTGGAACGGGAGACGCTCCGCCGCCGGGCTCTCCTGCACCGCATCTGGCCGGACCCCGCCATCGACAGCGCGCCGCTGATCCGGGCCGACCCCGCGGCGGCCCCGCCGGTCACCTGGCGCCGGCGAGCGGTGCTGGAGCGGGTGGACGGCGTCCGCACCGCGCCGGACATCGCGCGGGAACTGGGCAGGAAGGCGTTCCACACGCTGGTGGACCTACGCCGGCTGGCGGCGGCGGGGTTCGTGGCACCGGGCACGCCGGTGCCGGGACCGGCGCCACCGGCGCCCCCGTCCCTCCTCCAGGTCACCGACCCCGACATCGCGCTGCTGAAGAGGCTCAGAGATGCGCTGGAGGCCCTTTGAACGGAACCGACTCGCCGAGAGGAGAGACCTGATGGCGGCGGAGCCCGAGATGGACGCCATCCTGGACGAGCTGCGCCGGCTGCGCAGCCGCGTCCCGCAGCTCACCGGCGCTCTGGCGGCCGGCGTCGACGGACTCGTCGTCGCCCATGACGCCCCGGGCGTCGACCCCGACGGTCTGGCGGCGCTCACGGCGGCCGCGCTCGGCATCGCCGTGCGCGTCGCGGACGCCACCGGACAGGGCGACTTCCGTGAGCTGCTGGTCCGCGGCACGGACGGTTACGTCGCCACGTACGCGGCCGGCCATGCCGCCGTGCTGACACTGCTGGCCCAGGACCGGGTCAACGTCGGCCGGCTGCACCTGGAGGGCCGCAGGGCCGGCGCCCGGATCGGCGAGCTGGTCGACGCCGCCGAGGCCGCCGCCAGGAAGCCCGCGAAACCGGGAACGGCGGCCAAGCCCGCCAACGCCCGCACCCGAGTCACCCGCGCAGCGCGCACCAACGTCGCCAACACGCGCACCGCAACCGACAGTTGAGAAGCACCGAAGAACACGAAGGAAAAGGGGCAGCACCATGGCCAACACCGAGACCTCGCTGAAAGAGGCCCTCACCTCCATCGAGGGCGCCACCGGCGTCGCGCTCGTCGACTACACCACCGGCATGGCGCTGGGCACGATGGGCGGCAGCAAGAGCTTCGACCTCAACGTGGCCGCCGCCGGCAACACCGACGTGATCCGGGCGAAGATGCGCACCATGGAACACCTCGGCCTGAAGGGTGAGATCGAGGACATCCTCATCACGCTCTCCGACCAGTACCACCTGATCCGGCTGCTCAAGGGCCGCAGCGGCAACGGCCTGTTCCTCTACCTGGTCCTCGACTCGAGCCGCGCCAACCTGGCGATGGCCCGGCACCAGCTGAAGAAGGTCGAGGAGGAACTGGAGGTCTGACGTCTGCCGGCGTCGCGGTACGGCGGCGGCTCCACCCGGGGCCGCCGCCGTACCGGTCAGTCCACGAACAGTCCCCGGGCCGCCGCCGCGGCGTCGAACTCCTCCAGGCGCACCTGGGCGTCCGGCAGGTCGTCGCACATGGCCTCCAGCAGGACGCGTCCCAGCAGCATCGGCGCGCACGCCGTGTCGAAGGCGAGTCCCGTGCCGACGGCGGCGGGCAGCAGCAGCTCGGACACCTTGGCGACGGGCGCGAACGGCGAGTCGGCGACCGTGACCACGGACAGACCGGCCTCCTTGGCGTACGCCAGGGAGTCGACGACCTCGCGCGGATGCCGGGGCAGCGCGAAGCACAGCAGCGCCGAGGCGCCCGCCCGTACGGCGGCGTCGATGCGGTCGTGGAGCATCGTGCCGCCCTCGTTGAGCAGCCGGACATCGGGGTGGACCTTGGCCGCGAAGTACGCGAAGCCGTGCGCCTGGGCGGCCGCGGCCCGCAGGCCCAGCACGGGCAGGGGGCGGGAGGCGGCCAGCACGCGGCCGGCCTTCTGCACCGGGCGCGGGTCGGCCAGCAGCTCGGCCAGGTGCCGCAGGTTCTCGATCTCGGCCTCGACGGCCTGCTGGTACTCGTTGTACGACGTCGAGTCCGCGGCCGGTTCGGCGGGCACGACCTCGCGCAGGTGCTTGCGCAGGGCCGGGTAGCCGTCGAAGCCCAGGGCGACGGCGAAGCGGGTCACGGAGGGCTGGCTGACGCCGGCCAGTTCGGCCAGCTCCACGCTGGACAGGAACGGCACGTCGGCGGCGCGCCGCACCATGCTGTGCGCGATGCGCCGCTGGGTCGGCGTGAGCCGGTGCCCCTCGAAGAGCGCCTGCAGCCGGGTGGCCGGGCTGTCGGTCACGCTCATGGCGTGCTCCCCCTCCAGATGTCCGTGAACCGGTCGAGCGTCGCGGCCGCGGCCGTCACGTCGTCCGTGAGCGGCCGGTCGGCCGCGTCCTCGTCGAGCACCGACTCGGCGAGCGCCAGCGCCCGCCCGACCGGCAGCTCCGGGTCGGGCCGCAGGCCGCGCTGGCGCAACGCCCGTACGGCGGCGACGAGTTCGCAGCCGACCACCAGACGGAACGCGTCGCACGCGCGCAGCGTCTGCCGGGCCGCGAGCGAGGCGAAGCTGGCCTGCTCCTCGACGCCCCGGGAGAGTACAGCGTGGCCGAGCGACGCGGGCGCGGCGAAGGCCCGCAGGTCGCCGAGGGCGGCTGCGGCGGCGTACTCCAGGATCATCACGCCGGAGGAGGCGGGCTCGTGGTCGGCGAGGAAGGGGCGCAGGCGGGTGTAGGCGGGCTCGTTGAGGGTGGACAGACGGGAGGTCGACAGCCGGGCCACCTGCATCACCGACAGCCGGAAGTGGTCCAGGGCGAGGGCGAGTTGGGCCTGGTAGAAGCCGCCGTGGTGGTAGGCGGCCAGGTCTTCGGAGGAGATGAGGGGGTTCTCGGCCGCCGCGTTGATCTCCACCGTGAGGACCGTGTCCAGCGCGTCGGCCGCGTCGTGCGCGGGACCGTGTATCTGGGGCAGACAGCGGAAGCCGTACGGGTCCTGGAGCCGGCCCAGCGGTGGCGTCGGCCGGTCCGCGGCCCCGATCAACTCCCGCATGCGTCGGGCCACTTCGGTGCTTCCGCGGTGCGGGCGGGCGGCGTGCACGGGGGCCGCGTACGCCTCGTGCGAGCCGTCGACGGCCAGCAGGGACAGCGCGGCGACCACCTGGGTGGCGCCGATGAGCCCGCGCAGCTCGTGCAGGGCGAGCGCGGACTGCCCGAGGGTGAGGGCGTTGCTGCTGATCAGGGCGAGGGCGTCGTTGTTGTCGAGGGGCTGGGGCTCGGGGGCGCCGGCGCCCCGCCAGGGGTGCTCGCCCGCGAGGGCGAGGCCCACCTGGGCCAGGGCCGCGATGTCGCCGGTGCCGACGGAGCCGAACTCGTTGACGACGGGATACGCGCCCGTCTCCAGCGCGTCGCACAGGGCGGTGATCACGCTGGGCCGCAGGCCGGCGCCCCCGGCGAGCAGCTGGTTGGCGCGGACGGCGAGCGTCGCGCGCACCTGCCGGGCCGGGAGCTCGCGGCCGATGGCGCCGGAGTGGCTGCGCAGCAGGCGCAGGCCGTGTCCGGCGGCGGCCTCGGTGGGCACGTCCTCGCTGCGGTTGGCGCCGACGCCGGTCGAGCGGCCGTAGACCCGTCCGGTGGCCGCGATCCGCCGGGCGGCGTTCCAGGAGTCCTCGGCCCGTCGCATCGCGTCGGTGCCGGGGACCGGCCGCGCGACCCCGTCGGCGAGCCGTACAACGTCCTCGACGCCGAAGCCGACTCCGTCGAGGATCACCAGACCGGCGTGCGCCGCATCCGGTGTGGCCACGGTGCGGGACAGCATGGGCCCCCAGCTCCTCTCGGTTCCGCTCGATCCCCTGGGCGAGTCGATCCTCTCGGCGAGTTATTCACTCTGCAAGAACTCTGCATGACGTTATACAGCCGGGCAAGCGGCATGCGTGCGGCGCGGTGCGGTGGGAAAGGGGCTGTCCGAGCAACCGTCTCCTCGAGAGCGGCGCCGGTTCAGGCGCAAAAAAACCGCGGGGACCGCCACACCCCCGTTGCCGGGGGTGCGGGACGACGGCGGTCCCCGCGGGACGCGGGCCGGGGTCAGGGCCGGGCCTTCGCGTCCAGGGCGTCCGTGGAGTTCCGGGAGCCGCTCCGGAGGTCCTTGACGCCGCTGGTGCCGGCCGGGGCGGGTGCCTCCCCCCAGCGCTCAAGTCTGAGAGGTACCTCGCCGCCCTGCCGACACCCCCTACGGTGCCGGACCCGTGTTAAGCGGGTGCTGCGCGCACGTGACACCCGCGTACCACTTGCGCGAAGTCCGCGCCCCGGCCCGAACGCGAACCGCCCGCGCCGGCAGCGGGACCGCAAGTCCCCTGCCGGCGCGGGCGGTTACCGGTTGCGCCGCGCTGCCCTGCTACTTGCTGCCCTTGGCGAGGAAGGCCAGCAGGTCCTGGCGGCTGACGACGCCCTTGGGCTTGCCCTCGACCAGGACGATCGCCGCGTCCGCCTCGCCCAGCACGGACATCAGGTCCGCGACCGCCTCGCCGGAGCCGACCTGCGGCAGCGGGGCGCCCATGTGCTTCTCCAGCGGGTCCTCCAGCGAGGCCCGCTTGCTGAACAGGGCGTCGAGGAGCTCGCGCTCCACGACCGAGCCGACGACCTCGGCGGCCATCACGTCGGGGTGGCCGGCGCCGGGCTTCACGACCGGCATCTGCGAGACGCCGTACTCGCGCAGCACCTCGATCGCCTGGCCGACGGTCTCGTCGGGGTGCATGTGGACGAGGGACGGGATGGAGCCGCCCTCCTTGTCGGAGAGGACCTCGCCGACGCGGGCGCTGGTGCCCTCGCCCTCCAGGAAGCCGTAGTCGGCCATCCACTCGTCGTTGAAGATCTTGGTCAGGTAGCCGCGGCCGCTGTCGGGCAGCAGCACCACCACGACGTCGTCCGGGCCGAGCCGCTCCGCGGCGCGCAGCGCGGCGACGACGGCCATGCCGCAGGAGCCGCCGACCAGGAGGCCCTCCTCCTTGGCGAGACGGCGCGTCATCTGGAAGGCGTCCTTGTCGGACACGGCGATGATCTCGTCGACGAGCGAGCCGTCGTACGCCGTCGGCCAGAAGTCCTCACCGACGCCCTCGACGAGGTACGGCCGGCCGGAACCGCCCGAGTAGACCGAGCCCTCGGGATCGGCGCCGATGACCTTGACCTGGCCGTCGCTGGCTTCCTTCAGGTAGCGGCCGGTGCCGGAGATGGTGCCGCCGGTGCCCACGCCCGCCACGAAGTGGGTGAGCTTCCCCTCCGTCTGCTCCCACAGCTCGGGGCCGGTCGAGTGATAGTGCGAGAGAGGGTTGTTGGGGTTGGAGTACTGGTCCGGCTTCCAGGCGCCGGGCGTCTCGCGCACCAGGCGGTCGGAGACGTTGTAGTACGAGTCCGGGTGCTCAGGCGCCACGGCGGTCGGGCACACGACGACCTCGGCGCCGTAGGCCCGCAGCACGTTGATCTTGTCGGTGCTCACCTTGTCGGGGCACACGAAGATGCACTTGTAGCCCTTCTGCTGGGCCACGATCGCAAGGCCCACACCGGTGTTTCCGCTGGTCGGCTCGACGATGGTGCCACCCGGCTTGAGCTCTCCGCTCTCCTCGGCGGCCTCGATCATGCGCAGGGCGATGCGGTCCTTCACGGAACCGCCCGGGTTGAAGTACTCCACCTTGGCCAGGACGGTGGCCTGGATGCCCTTGGTCACGTTGTTGAGCCTCACCAGCGGGGTGTTGCCGACGAGGCTGATCATCGAGTCGTGGAATTGCACCGTTGTCTCCGGTTGCTTGCAAAAAAGAGTGGTCCTACTGGTTCAGCCAGCCTAAGGCCACGGACCACGTGGAAGACGCCGCTTCACTCCTCGTCGAGATTGGGCGACGGGCTGTACGGGGCAAGGAGTGGATGTACGGCTACGAGGAGGTGGCGGCGACGTATGACGAGCATGTCGAGGGCGAGAGTGGCCCGGCGGATCGCGGCCGGTGCGGCGTACGGCGGCGGCGGGGTCGGGCTGGTCGGCGCGGCGGCCGCCGGGCTGCTGCTGGCGGAGATGCACCTGGCCAGGCGTCACGTGGGCAACGGCACAAGCGGCCGCGTCCCGTCGGCGGACGGACTGTACGGCGACGAGTACGAAACCCACGGTGAATCGCCCCTGCTGCTGACGCTGCTCGGCGACTCCACGGCCGCCGGCCAGGGTGTGCACCGCGCGGGCCAGACGCCGGGCGCACTGCTGGCGGCGGGCCTCGCGGCGGTGGCCGAACACCCGGTGTCCCTCCGCAACGTCGCCCTCCCCGGGGCGCAGTCCGACGACCTGGACCGCCAGGTGGCCCTGGTGCTCGCCGCGCCCCACCCCGTACCGGACGTCTGCGTGATCATGATCGGCGCCAACGACGTGACGCATCGCATGCCGCCGACGCGCTCGGTACGGCACCTGTCGTCGGCGGTGCGCCGGCTGCGCACGGCCGGCGCCGAGGTCGTCGTCGGCACGTGTCCCGACCTGGGCACGATCGAGCCGGTCCAGCAGCCGCTGCGCTGGCTGGCCCGCCGGGCCTCCCGGCAGCTGGCCGCGGCCCAGACGATCGGGGTGGTGGAGCAGGGCGGCCGCACGGTGTCGCTCGGCGATCTGCTGGGCCCCGAGTTCGCGGCGAACCCGCGCGAGCTGTTCGGCCCAGACAACTACCACCCCTCCGCCGAGGGCTACGCCACGGCGGCGATGGCGGTCCTGCCGACCGTCTGTGCCGCCCTGGGCCTGTGGCCGGCGGAGGAGGAGCGCCCCGACGCCTCGCGGCGCGAGGGCTTCCTGCCGGTGGCCCGGGCGGCGGCCGAGGCCGCCTCCGAGGCGGGCACGGAGGTCACCGCGGCGATGCCGACCGGACCGCGGGGACCGTGGGCCCTGCTGAAGCGGCGCAGGCGGCGCAGGGTGAGCGAGACGGAGCCGACGTCGGCGCCGTCCACGCAGCACTCCTAACGGCACCACGGCAGACGTCGTAGCAACCCTCAACGACAAAGCAAGCGCTTAGAAAATTGCGGTCAGGGTCACACCGCGACAGCAGTGACCCGGACCATACGTGGAGGTAACTTCCCAACCAGCCCTGCCCACTTCGCATGTATGCCATGGAGCCGTGATGCCCGAAGCCGTCATCGTCTCGACCGCCCGCTCCCCCATAGGCCGCGCCTTCAAGGGCTCCCTCAAGGACCTGCGCCCGGACGACCTCACCGCCACGATCATCCAGGCGGCGCTCGCCAAGGTCCCCGAGCTGGACCCCAGGGACATCGACGACCTGATGCTCGGCTGCGGCCTGCCCGGCGGCGAGCAGGGCAACAACCTCGGCCGGATCGTCGCCGTGCAGATGGGCATGGACCACCTGCCGGGCTGCACGATCACCCGCTACTGCTCCTCGTCGCTCCAGACGAGCCGCATGGCCCTGCACGCCATCAAGGCCGGCGAGGGCGACGTGTTCATCTCGGCCGGTGTCGAGACGGTCTCCCGGTTCGTCAAGGGCAACTCCGACAGCCTCCCGGACACGCGCAACCCCTTCTTCGCCGAGGCCGAGGCCCGCACCGCCGCCGTCGCGGAGCAGGAGGGCACGACCTGGCACGACCCGCGCGAGGACGGCCTCGTGCCGGACGCCTACATCGCGATGGGCCAGACCGCCGAGAACCTGGCCCGCTGGAAGGGCGTCACCCGGCAGGACATGGACGAGTTCGGCGTCCGCTCGCAGAACCTCGCCGAGGAAGCCATCAAGAACGGCTTCTGGGAGCGCGAGATCACCCCGGTGACCCTCCCCGACGGCACGGTCGTCAGCAAGGACGACGGCCCGCGCGCGGGCGTCACCCTGGAGGGCGTCTCCGGCCTCAAGCCGGTCTTCCGCCCGGACGGACTCGTCACCGCCGGTAACTGCTGCCCGCTGAACGACGGCGCCGCCGCGGTCGTCGTCATGTCCGACACCAAGGCCCGCGAGCTCGGCCTCACCCCGCTCGCCCGCATCGTGTCGACCGGCGTCTCCGGTCTGTCCCCCGAGATCATGGGCCTCGGCCCGGTCGAGGCCTCCCAGCAGGCACTGCGCCGTGCCGGGCTGAGCATCGACGACATCGACCTGGTCGAGATCAACGAGGCGTTCGCCGCCCAGGTGATCCCCTCCTACCGCGACCTCGGCATCGACCTCGACAAGCTGAACGTCAACGGCGGCGCCATCGCCGTCGGCCACCCCTTCGGCATGACCGGCGCCCGCATCACCGGCACGCTCATCAACTCGCTCCAGTTCCACGACAAGCAGTTCGGTCTGGAGACGATGTGCGTCGGCGGCGGCCAGGGCATGGCGATGGTCATCGAGCGCCTCAGCTGAGACCGCGCGCCCCACACCGCACGGCGGTCGCCGTACGGTGACCGTCGCGGGACCCACCGTGACGCTTCGGCCCGGTGTTCGGGATTTCCCGAACACCGGGCCGATTTGTGATCCAATCTCACCCAGGATGTGACCTATCTCCCCCGTGGGGGTATCGACGCAGGTCAGAAGAGCAGAGGGGCGCTCCTCGGAGTCAGCTCTCTGTCCGTTTCGTGACGTTACGCACTGACAGCTGGTTAGTCCGCCCTTCAAGCTGATGTAGGAAGTCGGGGGTCGACTTTGAACCAGGGAGTTCGTACGTGAGCGTCATGCCCATCGCCCTGCTGCTCACCACGCTCGCCACGGGTGCCGTGGGCGTCGCCGTCCTGCGCACTGTTCTGGTGCTGCGCCGCCAGGTCGCGGCCCTGCACGCCCAGCTCGCCGAGAGCGCCGCGAGCCACGCCGCCACGCGCGCGCTGCTGCCCGCCGCCCGCTCCGCGGCCGACACCGAGGAGATACGCGCGGCCGTGGCCGAGGCGCTCGCCGAGGAACGGGAGCGGGAGCTCGCCGAGGCACGCGCGTTCTGGGCCGCCCAGGAGGCGCGGGACACCGACGCCCCCTCGCTGCTGGGCCTGCCCGACAGCGAGCTCTTCCTGCCCCGGCAGGCCGACTTCGCGGGCCTCGAACCGCTGGAGCCGGTGACCGAGCCGGCCCCGGACGCCGACGACCTCTCCCCCAAGGACCTTCCCCAGGGCGGCGGGTCCACCGAGTCGGCGGAGCTGGCCGCGGCCCGGCGCCGTCACCCCTCGCACCCGGACTTCGTACCCGTGCAGTCGCCGGTCGTGAACGACCACGAGCGCATGGTCTCCACCCTGGAGCAGCTGGCCCACGAGCGCGTCGAACTGACCGACGTCCGCCCGGGCCCGCTCGGCACCCTCGACGTCTATGTCTTCGCCGACGGTACGACCCTGTGCATGACGCCGGGGCACCGCGAGACCGCGGAGCGCCTGGCCGCGGCCCTGCGCACGGGGGAGAGCCCCTACCTGATGGGCGGCTCGGGCGTCTCCGGCGCGTACACGCTGACGTTCGCGTGCGGCGAGGAGAGCGTCTACATCCTGGCCGACCGCGTCATCGCGTCCCTCTGAGCGTCATCGCGTCCCGTTGAGGGGCGCGGGCAAGGGGCGCGGGCCACGACACTCCGGAGCGCGCGTTCACACCCCCGCGCGCTTCCGTGCCTCCTCCACCAACCGCACCGCTTCCTCGACTTCGGCGTCGGTCGTCAGCACGACCGCCAAGTCGTGTCCGGCGACGGTGATCTGATCGGCCGCCGCGAACATGCCCGCGTCGGGCATCTCCCGCGGCTCCCCGCCGGGGTCCTCGATCCGCTGGGCGCGCAGGGACAGTTCCCTGGCCAGCCGCAGGGCCTCGGCCGCGGCACCTCGTTGCAGCCGGCTCTGCGGCGCCGCCCGCAACCGGTCGGCGAAGTGATCCACTGCTCGGGCCAAGGGCGTCGTATCAACCACGCCGTGAGGGTACGCGGCGCACCAGCACTGTTGCCAACACGCCAACGCTGAGGCACGGTGACGTGAAGGACCGGCTTCATCGAACGCGTCCGGAGGCGCCGATGTCCCAAGTCTTCTCCGAGGAGACCCATCGCAATCTGCTCGCCCGCATCCCCCACTGCACCGGTCGTGAGATCTCCGACTGGCTGCGCACCGTCGAGGAAGGCCCCGCCCTCTTCCGCTTCGAGGAGAAGGTCAGCTGGCTCCGCCACGAGTACGACCTCGCGTACGGCCATGCCAAGGCGATCGTCCACGAGTACGACCTGAGGAGGGCCGCGCGCAAACTGCGCTAGCCGCGCGCACCACCGTGACGGCGAAGGGCCCCGGGTCGACGACCCGGGGCCCCTCCTTCGACTGCCGCCGAACGGCTAGTCGTTGTTGCTGAAGATCGCCACCAGCCGCAGCATCTCGACGTAGATCCACACCAGCGTCATGGTGAGGCCGAACGCCGCGAGCCAGGCCTCGTCGCGCGGGGCGCCGTAGGCGATGCCGTCCTCGATCTGCTTGAAGTCGAGCGTCAGGAAGAACGCACCGATCAGGATCGCGATGATGCCCACGATCGCGCCGAGCGGACCCATGCTGCGCAGACCGCCGCCCTCGGCGACGCCGAACACGACGAGCAGCAGGTTGACCGCCATGACGAGCACGAAGGCCAGGGCGATGGCCATGCCGACGCGGGCGTAGCGCGCGGTGACGCGGATCCAGCCCGCCTTGTAGACGAGCAGGGTCGCGGCCGTGACCGCCATGGTGCCGAGCACCGCCTGGAAGGGGGCTCCGTTCCACGCGGAGTTGTACATCTCGCTGATGACGCCGAGGAAGATGCCCTCGAACGCGGCGTAGCCCAGGATCAGCGCGGGCGACGGGGTGCGCTTGAAGCTCTGGATGACGGCCAGGACCAGCGCGACCAGGGCGGCGCCGACCGCCAGGCCGTAGCTGCCGGGCGACACCGGAAGCAGCGCCCAGGCGAGGACCGCGCCGAGGACGACGACACCGAGCGTGGTGGCCGAGCGGACGACGACGTCGTCCATCGTCATCCGGCCGGTGCCGGCCGGGGCCTGCGGCGGCGCGCCGTACTGCTGGTCCTGCTGGGCGTAGGGGTTGGTCGCGTACGGGTTCTGCGCGTACGGGTTGCCCTGTGCGTACCCGGCCTGCGGCGCGGTGCCGAAGCCCGCGTAGCCGTTGTCGCGGCTGAACCCCCGTCGCGAGAAGACCGGGTTGCTGCTCCTCATGTCGCTCCTCCATGGCCGCCGTGCGCGGCCTTGGCTCCAGAGTAATGGACTGGCAAAGGATCGACCCTCGTGCCTCGGGAGGATCTTTCCCTGACCTTGCTGCGCAACACGCTACGCGGACGCCTGATTCCCGGCCATGGCCCGAACCACAGGGCTCAGAGGTGAAGGAGGAGACAAGGGAGGGCGAACGGGGGAATCTGGCGCGAGAAGGTGCCCGGAACCGGACTTGAACCGGTACGCCCGCGAGGGGCAGCGAGGTTTAAGCTCGCCGTGTCTGCATTCCACCACCCGGGCAGGCCATGGGCTCCGCTGTCAGAGGCTCCGAGCCTATCGGGATGCATCCCTCGAACAGCCGCCGAGCGGACCGATGTTGTCTTATTTTATTGACGTCTGAGGGAGCATCAGCCCATGGTATGGGCCATCCGCACTTGCCAGTAGCGTTGCGTGCGGAGGGCGCCCGCGTACGCGGAATGACGGAATTTCACCGCCCGAAGAAGGGGGCTCCCCCTGTTCTCGGCGGCCGGTCCCGCCCCGGCACCCCGCGGCGGCCTCCGGGTCGGCCGTCATACCCAGGTAGGAGACGGCGCCGTACGGTCAGCCCGCAGTCGGCCCCCGGAACCGGAACAGCGGTTGACGCCGCGGCAGCGGGCGGTTGCGAGGATGGACAAGTCCCCCGACGCCGTCGTCCGACAGGAGCACCCTTCCCGTGACCACCACCCCCCTCGCCGACAAAGCCACCGCCGTGGCCGCGCGCGCCACGGAGCTGTCCAAGATCTACGGACAGGGTGAGACCCAGGTGGTCGCCCTCGACCGGGTCTCGGTGGACTTCCGGCAGGCCGAGTTCACCGCGATCATGGGGCCGTCCGGCTCAGGCAAGTCCACCCTGATGCACTGTGTGGCGGGCCTCGACACCTTCTCCTCCGGGTCCGTGCGGATCGGCGGGACCGAGCTGGGCTCGCTGAAGGACAAGCAGCTGACCAGGCTGCGCCGGGACAAGGTCGGGTTCATCTTCCAGGCCTTCAACCTGCTGCCGACCCTGACGGCCCTGGAGAACATCACCCTCCCCATGGACATCGCCGGCCGCAAGCCCGACAGGGAGTGGCTGGAGAAGGTGATCGGGATGGTGGGCCTGTCGGACCGGCTGAGCCACCGGCCCTCGCAGCTCTCCGGCGGCCAGCAGCAGCGCGTGGCCGTCGCCCGCGCCCTGGCCTCCAGGCCCGACATCGTCTTCGGCGACGAGCCGACCGGCAACCTCGACTCGCGCTCCGGCGCCGAGGTGCTCGGTTTCCTGCGCAACTCCGTGCGAGAGCTGGGGCAGACGGTCGTGATGGTGACCCACGACCCGGTGGCCGCGGCCTACGCGGACCGCGTGGTGTTCCTGGCGGACGGACGGATCGTCGACGAAGTGCAGGAGCCGACGGCCGAGTCCGTACTCGACCGCATGAAGCAGTTCGACGCCAAGGGCCGCACCAGCTGACGCCCCGTCCCTTCGAACACCGGCTGACTCCCCCTTCGACTCGTAGCTCTGGACTGAGAAAACCCATGTTCCGCACTGCCTTGCGCAACGTACTCGCGCACAAGGCCCGGCTCCTCATGACCGTGCTCGCCGTGATGCTCGGCGTCGCGTTCGTGTCGGGGACCCTGGTCTTCACCGACACCATCTCCGACGCCTACCGCAAGAGCTCCGCCAAGGGCTTCGACCGGGTCGACGTCGCCGTGACCCCCAAGTCCCGGGAGAGCGGGGGCAACACCGTCGGCAGGCCCGCCGCACTGACCCGCGCTCAGCTCGACGCGAGCGCGAAGGCCCCCGGGGCCGCCTCCGCGATCGGTGTGGTCGACGGCTTCACCGCCATCGCCGACAAGCACGGCCGACTGATCGGCGGCGGCTGGCAGTCCCGGGGCGGGAACTACTGGGGCGCCGACGACCCCCGGTACCCGCTGAAGGACGGCACGGCCCCGCACGGCGCACACCAGGTCGCCATCGACGCCAAGACCGCCGAGCGCGCCGGATACAAGGTCGGCGACACCGTGCGCGTCTCCGTCGACGGCCCCGTCCTGACGCCGACGGTCACCGGCATCTTCACCACGGACGACGGCAACGTGGCCGCGGGCGGCAGCCTCGCCCTGTTCGACACGGCGACCGCCCAGCGGATGTTCGGCAAGCAGGGCACGTACGACGAGATCGACGTGACGGCGAAGCCGGGCACCGGCCAGGACGCGCTGAAGGCGGCGCTGGACAAGGCGCTGCCGGCCCAGCAGGTGAAGACCACCACGGGCCGCAAGCTCGCCGACGACCAGGCCGAGCAGATCGCCGACGGCATGAGCGGCCTGCGCCAGGCCCTGCTGGTCTTCGCCGGCATCGCCCTCTTCGTCGGCACGTTCATCATCGCCAACACCTTCACCATGCTGGTCGCCCAGCGCACCAGAGAGCTGGCCCTGCTGCGGGCCGTCGGCGCCTCCCGGTGGCAGGTCACCCGCTCGGTGCTCGTCGAGGCGTTCGTGGTCGGCTCGGTCGCCGGTGTGACCGGCCTGGCCGCCGGCGTAGGCATCGGCGCCGGGCTGCGCTCGCTGATGGGCTCGCTCGGCGCGAGCGTGCCCGACGGACCGCTGATCGTCGCGCCGTCCACGGTGGCGGCCGCCCTCGCGGTCGGCGTCGTCATCACCATGCTGGCGGCATGGCTGCCGGGCCGCCGGGCCGCGAAGATCCCGCCGGTCGCGGCGATGAGCAGCCTGCACGCCCAGGCCACCGCCAAGTCACTGGTGCTGCGCAACACGCTCGGCGCCCTGTTCTCGGCCGCCGGTGTCGCCGTGATCCTGGCGGCCACCAGGATGGACGGCTCCGACGGCCAGGCCCCGATGGGCCTCGGCGCCGTCCTGCTGATCATCGGCGTGTTCATCCTGACGCCGCTGCTGTCCCGCCCGCTGATCGCGGCCGTCGCCCCGCTGCTGCGCGTGTTCGGCGTCTCGGGCAAGCTGGCCCGCCAGAACGCCGTCCGCAACCCGCGCCGTACGGCCGCCACGGCCTCGGCGCTGATGATCGGCCTGACCCTGATCACCGGCATGACGGTGATGGCGGGCAGCCTGCAGACGTCGATCGACAGGATGGCGAGCGCGTCGATCCGCGCGGACTACGTGGTGTCGATGGCGAACGGCCGCCCGCTCTCCCCGGACGTCGACAGGTTGCTCGCCGCCACCGACGGCGTCACCGCGACCAGCCCGCTGCGCAACGCGCCCGCCCGGATCGACGGCCGGCCCGAGTACCTGACCGGCGTCGACGGCCGGGCGATCGGCAGCCTCACCGACCTGACGGTCGCCGCCGGCTCCTTCGAGGTGGGCGGCACCAAGGTCGTCGTCGACGACGACACCGCCAAGTCCCGTCACTGGAAGCCCGGTTCTGACTTCACCGTCCACTACGAGGACGGCAGGGCGCAGCAGTTGACGGTCGCCGGGGTCTACCGCGGCAACCAGATGCTCAAGGGGATCATGCTCGACGACGCGACCCTGGCCCCGCACCAGTCGGTCCCGGCCGACATGCGGGTCATGGTCAAGACGGCCGGCGGTGTCTCGGGCGCGAACAAGGACCGGCTGGAGAAGGCCCTCGGCTCCAACCCGGCGATCAAGGTCCAGGACAAGAAGGACCTGTCCGATTCCATCGCGCAGATGTTCACGCTGATCCTGAACATGGTCTACGGCCTGCTCGCGATGGCGGTGGTCGTCGCGGTCCTCGGCGTCATCAACACCCTGGCCATGTCGGTCTTCGAACGCTCGCAGGAGATCGGCATGCTGCGCGCGATCGGCCTGGAGCGCCGGGCCGTCAAGCGGATGGTGCGCCTGGAGTCCCTGGTCATCTCCCTCTTCGGCGGCGTGCTGGGCATCGGCCTGGGCGTGTTCTTCGGCTGGGCGGCCGGCGAGCTGCTCGGCACGAAGATGCCGACGTACGAGCTGGTCCTGCCGTGGGACCGGATGGCACTCTTCCTGCTGCTGGCGGGCGCGGTCGGCGTCCTGGCCGCCCTGTGGCCGGCCCGGCGGGCAGCACGCCTGAACATGCTGGCGGCGATCAAGTCCGAGTAGCCGCAGCGCACGTACGGCACGACGAGCAGCCGTCGTGCGGAGGCCGGAGGCCCCGTTCCCGCCACGGGAACGGGGCCTCTTGCGGCTTCAGTTCCAGGTGCGGGCGCGCAGCGGCAGGCCGGAGTCGCCCGACTCGGGCGTCCGCACCGCGAGCACCTGGTTGACGCCGATGCGGTTGTGCTCGAAGGCGAGCGCGGAGGCCGCCATGTACAGGCGCCAGACGCGGGCGCGGCCGGGTCCGGCGAGCCGTACCGCGCGGTCCCAGTCGGCCTCCAGGCGGGTGACCCAGCGGCGCAGCGTGCGGGCGTAGTGCTCGCGGATCGACTCCACGTCGCGGACCTCGAACCCGGCGCGCTCCAGCTGGGTCACGGTGGTGCCGAGCGGGGCGAGCTCGCCGTCGGGGAAGACGTAGGAGTCGATGAACTCGTCCACGTGGTACGCCGTTTCGTCGCGCTGCGGGCGGCGGGCGATCTGGTGGTTGAGGAGCCGTCCGCCGGGCTTCAGCAGGGCGTACAGATCGGTCGCGTACTCCAGGTACCGTTCGGCGCCGACGTGTTCGGCCATTCCGATGGAGGAGATCGCGTCGTACGGGCCGTCGGACACGTCCCGGTAGTCCTGTACGCGGATCTCCACCCGGTCGGTGAGCCCCTCGTCGGCGACGCGCTTGCGGGCGTACGCCGCCTGCTCCTGGGACAGGGTGACGCCGACGACGTGCACACCGTGCTCCCGGGCCGCGTGGATGGCCATGGAACCCCAGCCGCAGCCGACGTCGAGGAGGCGCTGACCGGGGGTCAGTCCGAGCTTGCGGCAGACGAGTTCGAGCTTGTCGCGCTGGGCGGACTCCAGCGTCCCGGCGTCCTCCCAGTAGGCGCAGGAGTACACCATGGACGGGCCGAGGACGAGTGCGTAGAAGTCGTTGCCGACGTCGTAGTGGTGGCTGATGGCGCGCTTGTCGCTGCGCCGCGTGTGCAGATGGCGGCTCCTGCGGACCTCCTCGCGCGGCGGGGCGGGCGGGATCGGGGGCCCGGCCAGCGTGAGCAGCTCGCGGACGGCCGCGCGCGCCGCGGGGTCGCGCAGCACCCTCAGGGGAGTACGGCCGGTGTCCTCCCCGCGCTCCCACACCAGCCCCGCCATCAGGTCGAGGGCGGTGTAGAGGTCGCCGTCGATGCCCAGGTCACCGGAGACCCAGGCGCGGACCAGGCCCAGTTCGCCCGGCTTGAACAGCAGGCGGCGCAGGGCTCGCCGGTTGCGGAGGACCAGGGCCGGGGCGCCCGGCGGACCCGCCTCCGAACCGTCCCAGGCGCGGACGCGCACCGGGAGCGGGACCCCCAGCAACTGCTCGGCAAGACTCGTCAGCCGCGACGCGTCTTCGGCCATGGCGCACACCTCCATGAAAGGAATCGGCCCACAGGATCCGGTCATTCGGTAAACGATCGTGCCTGCCCAGGTCATTCCCCGCCGTACGCCCCGCCGTACATCGGATACGGCACATACCGAGCCGTCCCCCCGAAACACGCCGAAGGGGCCGCCCGCACCACGGATGGCGGGCGGCCCCTTCGGGCTGTGCAAGTGACCTGAGGTCAGGAGGCCTTGGCCTTGGCCCCGGCCTTGTCGGCGGCGGGCGCGGCGGCGACCGGCGTCGGCTTGGCGGCCTCGTAGAACTCCTCGCGCGGGTTCTCCATGGCGCCCAGCGACACGACCTCGCGCTTGAGGAACATGCTGAGCGTCCAGTCGGCGAAGATGCGGATCTTGCGGTTCCAGGTCGGCATGGCCAGACCGTGGTAGCCACGGTGCATGTACCAGGCCAGCCGGCCCTTGACCTTGATCTTCGTCTTGCCCAGGACGATCATCGCGACGCCCTTGTGCAGCCCGAGACCGGCCACCGCACCCTTGTTGGCGTGCTCGTACTCCTTCTGCGGGAAGCCCCGCATGCCGGCGATGACGTTGTCGCCGAGCACCTTGGCCTGACGGAGCGCGTGCTGCGCGTTCGGCGGGCACCAGGCGTTCTCGTTGCCCGCCTTGCGGCCGACGAGGTCGGGCACCTGGGCGTTGTCGCCCGCGGCCCAGATGTAGTCGCTGTCGCGGACCTGGAGCGTGGGCTCGCAGTCGACGTGACCGCGCGGGCCGAGCGGCAGACCGAAGCGGGACAGCGCCGGGTTGGGCTTGACGCCCGCCGTCCACACGATCGTGTCGGAGTCGACCTCGAGGCCGTTCTTGAGCACGACGTGGCCGTCGACGCAGGAGTCCATGGAGGTGGAGAGGTAGATCTCGACCCCGCGGCTCTCCAGGTGCTCCTTGCCGTACTGGCCGAGCTTGGGGCCGACTTCGGGGAGGATCTTGTCCGCGGCGTCGACGAGGATGAAGCGCATGTCGTCGCGGGACACGTTCTTGTAGTACTTGGCCGCATCGCGCGCCATGTCCTCGACCTCACCGATGGTCTCCGCACCCGCGAAGCCACCGCCGACGAAGACGAACGTGAGGGCCTTGCGGCGGATGTCCTCGTCGGTCGTCGAGTCGGCCTTGTCGAGCTGCTCGAGGACGTGGTTGCGCAGGCCGATGGACTCCTCGATGCCCTTCATGCCGATGCCCTGTTCGGCGAGGCCGGGGATCGGGAAGGTGCGGGAGACGGCGCCCAGCGCGACGACCAGGTAGTCGAAGGGCAGCTCGTACGCCTCGCCGACCAGCGGGGCGATGGTGGCGACCTTGCGGTCCTGGTCGATGGTGGTGACCCGGCCGGTGAGGACCTCCGCCTTCGGCAGCACGCGTCGCAGCGGGACGACGACATGGCGAGGGGAGATGTTGCCGGCGGCGGCTTCGGGGAGGAAGGGCTGGTAGGTCATGTACGACCGCGGGTCGACGACCGTGACGGTCGCCTCGCCGTAGCGCATCTTCTTGAGGATGCGCCGAGCCGCGTACAGGCCTACGTACCCACCGCCTACTACGAGGATCCTGGGACGCTCCGTGGTGCTCATGCCATCGAGTATCCACCCGGTCCTGAGGGGTCGCTCGTGCGCCCCTTCACAAGCATGGGTACACCCTGTGTTAAACTCCGCGGCTCACGTGACCCAGATCATGCCGACGACAGGGAACCAACACGTCGAATACGCCATTGCCAATGGCCCCTGAGCTGCCCATCCATCGGATCGGGCCTCCCGCAGGGCCCCCTGACGGACCCTCGTCGACACCCTCCCGAAGCACCCCCGAAACGCTCTCCTGAGCACCCCCTCAAGGCCATTGAGCCCCCCTATGGGTCAATCGGCGGCTCCGATCGCCCAACGCGGCCGAATTCCTTGTGAAGAACTTCACGAAGGTTTCCGACGAGGTGTCACCAGCGGCGCTCTGAAAGCCGTCGGCCGGCGGCGAATCGGGTTCGCCGCCGGCCGACGGTTCAAGGGTCGAGGCCCTGTTCGGCTGCCTGTTCAGGCCACCGACCAGGCGATGCCGTCGAGGATGTCGTGCTCGCTCACGACGACCTCCTCGGCGCCGATCCGCTCCATGATGGCGAGCAGGACGAGGGCGCCCGCGCCGATGACGTCGACGCGGCCGGCGTGCATGGACGGGACGGCCGCCCGCTCGGCGTGCGTGGAGTGCAGCAGCCACTCGGTGATCTCGCGGACGCGGTCGTGGGAGATCCGGGAGTGGTGGATGCGGGTGGAGTCGTACTCGGGCAGCTCCTGCGCGATCGCGGAGACCGTGGTGACCGACCCGGCGAGGCCCACCAGCGTGTGCGCCTCGCGCAGCGGCACGGTCTCCTCGGCGAGGTCCAGGGCGGCCTCGATGTCGGCCCTTATCGCGGCGATCTGCTCCTCGGTGGGCGGATCGGAGACGACGCCCTCGTGCACCAGGTGCCGCTCGGTCATCCGCACACAGCCGACGTCGACGGAGCGCGCGGCGCGCACATGGTCGTCGCCGACGACGAACTCGGTCGAGCCGCCGCCGATGTCCACCACCAGGTAGGGCTTGGTCAGGTCGTCCCTGCCCGCCAACTCCTTGGTGGCGCCGGTGAAGGAGAACTCGGCCTCCCGGTCGCCGGTGATGACCTCGGGCTCGACGCCGAGGATGTCGAGCACGCCCCGCACGAAGTCGTCGCGGTTCTCGGCGTCCCGGGAGGCGGAGGTGGCCGCGAAACGGAGCCGCTCGGCGCCGAGTTCCTTGATGACCTGCGCGTACTCACGGCAGGCCGCGAAGGTCCGCTCCAGCGCCTCGGGGGCGAGCCGTCCGGTGCGGTCGACGCCCTGTCCGAGCCGCACAATGGTCATCCGCCGGTCCAGCTCGACGAGCTCGCCGGTCTCCGGCTCCACGTCGGCGACCAGCAGCCGGATCGAGTTCGTACCGCAGTCGATGGCGGCGACACGGGTCACTGGGCGTCCTCCTCAGCGGCGGTGGTGGTGGTGTCGGTGCAGGCGTCGTCCGAAGCGAGCGTCACGCAGGCGCCCTTGCGCCACCACTCCGGCAGCATCGCGAGGGCCTCGTCACCGAGGGGGTTCACCCCCGGGCCCGCGGCCAGCGAGTGGGCGACGAGCACGTGCAGGCACTTCACCCGGTCCGGCATGCCGCCGGCGCTCGGGAAGCCCTTCAGCTCCTCGATCTCGTCGCGGCGCCGGATGTAGTCCTCGTGCGCGGCGCGGTAGGCGGCGGCCAGCTCGGGGTCGTTCTGCAGCCGTTCCGTCATCTCCTTCATGACGCCCCCGGCCTCCAGCGTGCCGATGGCCGAGTTGGCCTTCGGGCACGTCAGGTAGTACAGCGTCGGGAAGGGCGTGCCGTCGGGCAGCCGCGGGGCCGTCTCCACGACGTCCGGCTGCCCGCACGGGCACCGGTGCGCGATCGCCCGCAGCCCGCGCGGCGGACGGCCGAGCTGCTGCTTGAAGGCCTCGACGTCCGCGTCGGTGGGCTCGGTGCGCGGAGTGGGCGGCGGAGGCGTTTCCATGACTGTCTTCAGGCTGTCTTTCTCTGGGTCTGTCGGTGTCACTGGTCGGAGGCGTCGGACTTGTCGACCCCGTCCCAGACGTTGGCGTACCAGGGGCGGTCGGTGGCTCCCAGGTCGGTGCGCGCCTTCCTGGCCGTGCTCGGGTCGATCACGACGTAACCGGTCTCGCCGGGCATCACATAGTGCAGCCGCTGCCGGATCTGCTGCTCCGCGTACGCGTCGTCCTGCCACCGCGCCTTGAGGTCGCGCAGCTGCTCGACCCGCTCCTGGGCCTGCTGCCGCTGCCGCTGGAGGTCTGCGATCTCGGCCCGCTGCGACACATACTGCCGCATCGGATAGGCCAGGGCGACGATCAGCGAGCACAGGACGAGCGCCAGCAGCGCCGCACGGCCGGTGAGCCGGGAGCGGCGGGCCTGGCGCTTGGTCTGGGAGCGGTAGACGCGGGCCGCCGTCTGCTCACCGAGCAGCCGCAGCCTGGTCGCGGTGGAGAACCGGTCCCGGTCCTTCACGCCCATGTTCCCCGCCTCCCGTGTCACGCGCGTACGTCCCCGCACACGGTACGGGACCGGTACGGGGACGTACGTACGACTGGCGAAGCCTTACGCCTGGTTTGGTCAGCCGCTGGATCAGCGGCCGTGCGGGAAGGCTCAGCCCTTGAAGCGCGGGAAGGCGCTGCGGCCGGCGTACACCGCGGCGTCGTCGAGGATCTCCTCGATGCGCAGCAGCTGGTTGTACTTGGCGACGCGGTCCGAGCGGGCCGGGGCGCCGGTCTTGATCTGGCCGCAGTTCACCGCGACGGCCAGGTCGGCGATGGTGACGTCCTCGGTCTCGCCGGAGCGGTGGGACATCATGCACTTGAAGCCGTTGCGCTGGGCCAGCTCGACGGCGTCCAGGGTCTCGGTCAGCGAGCCGATCTGGTTGACCTTGACGAGCAGCGCGTTGGCGGAGCCCTCCTCGATGCCGCGGGCCAGGCGCTCGGGGTTGGTGACGAAGAGGTCGTCGCCGACGATCTGGACCTTGTCGCCCAGCTTCTCGGTGATGACGTTCCAGCCGGCCCAGTCGTCCTCGAACAGCGGGTCCTCGATGGAGACGAGCGGGTAGTCCGCGACGAGCTGCTCGTAGTACTCCGTCATCTCGGCGGCGGAGCGCTCCTTGCCCTCGAAGAGGTACTTGCCGTCCTTGTAGAACTCGGAGGCGGCCACGTCGAGCGCGAGGGCGATCTGCTCACCGGGGACGTACCCGGCCTGCTTGATGGCCTCGAGGATGAGGTCGAGGGCCTCGCGGTTGGAGCCGAGGTTCGGGGCGAAGCCGCCCTCGTCACCGAGGCCGGTGGACAGACCCTTGGTCTTCAGGACCTTCTTCAGCGTGTGGTAGACCTCGGCGCCCCAGCGCAGGGCCTCGGAGAAGGACTCCGCGCCGATCGGGGCGATCATGAACTCCTGGATGTCCACGTTGGAGTCGGCGTGCGAGCCGCCGTTCAGGATGTTCATCATCGGCACCGGCAGGAGGTGCGCGTTCGGGCCGCCCAGGTAGCGGAACAGCGGGAGGTCGCTGGCCTCGGAGGCGGCGTGCGCGACGGCGAGGGAGACGCCCAGGATGGCGTTGGCGCCGAGCGAGCCCTTGTTGTCGGTGGCGTCCAGGTCGAACATCGCCTGGTCGATCAGGCGCTGCTCGGTGGCGTCGTAGCCGACGAGCTCCGGGCCGATCTGCTCGATCACGGCGAGGACGGCCTTCTCGACGCCCTTGCCCTGGTAGCGGTTGGGGTCACCGTCGCGGAGCTCGATGGCCTCGAAGGCGCCGGTGGAGGCGCCGGACGGAACGGCGGCACGACCCGTGCTGCCGTCGTCGAGGCCGACCTCGACCTCGACCGTGGGGTTGCCTCGGGAGTCCAGGATTTCCCGGGCTACGACGACGTCGATGGACGGCACGAGCATCTCCTTCTTGGATGTGACGCTGAAAGTGCGGGGCACATGGGCCGTGTCGGCCCTGGCTGTGCCTTGCGACTAGAGCCTAACCGCCCGGGGGTCCCGGTCGGCCGACCGACCGCCCCATGGACACGACGGCGACCGTACATATTGTTTCTGGGCGGAACAAAGGGGGGGCTGAAAGAAGCCCGGAAAGCCCCCGCCCCGGCGCGTACGGGGGAAAACGCGCCGGGGCGGGGAGTCTGAGGGGCCGCCTGCTCCTTACTTCAGGTGCAGCTGCTGGCCCGGGTAGATGAGGTTCGCGTCCTCGATGATGTCCTTGTTCAGCTCGAACAGCTTCTTCCAGCCGCCCTCGACCTTGTGCTTCTCGGCGATCGAGCCGAGGGTGTCGCCCTTGACGACCTTGTACTCGCCGTCGCCCTTCTTGACCTTCTTGCCGGTCGGGGTGGTGACGGTCTTGCTCGCGGCCGGGCGGTCGGTGGAGCGGGTGGCCGCCTGCGGCTCACTGGCGTGGGCGGTGGCGGTGGTGTCCGTGCTGCCGGTGCTCGTGCTGCCGGAGGAGGAGGAGGAGGCGGTGCCACCGCTGTACGGGGTGCTGGTCAGACCCGTGCCGCAGTTCGGCCAGGCGCCCTTGCCCTGGGCGGCGAGGACCTTCTCGCCGATCTCGATCTGCTGGGCCTTGGTGGCCTTGTCGGCGGTGGCGGCGTACTGCGTGCCGCCGTACGCGGCCCAGGTGGAGGCGGAGAACTGCAGACCGCCGTAGAAGCCGTTGCCGGTGTTGATGGACCAGTTGCCGCCGGCCTCGCACTGGGCGACGGCGTCCCACTGGGAGGCGGTGGCGGCGGAGGCGTTGCCGGACGCCATCAGCGGGGCGGCGACAGCGGCGCCGGCGACACCGGCGAGCGCGAGAGCGCGGGTGGCCTTGGACGGACGGCGGTGCGTGCCCTTGCTGGAAAACAGCATGGATCGATCCCCTCACCGACGCCTGCGAGGTGAGCTGTCGGGTTCGGGCCGGTTGAGTTGCCCGGCCACGTCCCTCGCGGGACATGGCTTCACCCCAAGCCGGTCGCGGCATCAACTGCCGGTTCCGGCACTTACCTTGGGTCCCCCGCTCCTGCCTACGGCGCTTGACGCGTCGACTGTTCCCGTACGGCCGCTGGCAGGACTCGGCGTAGCGGCAGCCGGGGCTCGTGGTGACGAGCGGACTTGACCGTAGGCACGCGATCCGCGGAATTCCAAAGACGATCAGGGCTTCTGAGAGTCATCCCACACTTTCGCCAAACGGGACATTTGGCGACGAAGCGGGGCGCCAACTCCCGCTACTTCGCACCCTTTTCGCCACCGATGTGGAGGGTCTGACCGGCGGCGATCCGGTTCGGGTCGGAACCGACGGCCTTCTTGTTGGCGCCGTACAGCGCCCGCCATCCGCCGTCCACGTCAAGGGAGTCGGCGATGGAGGCGAGAGTGTCGCCCGCCTGGACGGTGTAGGCGTGCCGCGCGGAGGAGTCGGCGGAGTCACCACTCGCCCGGTTCGCCCCATTTTCGTCCGCACTGTCGCCCCGATGGCGACCGCCGCCACCGATCGCCCCGGTGTCGACCAGACTCCAAGAGCTACCGCTCTGCCATTCGTTGTCCGAATCGTCGGCTTCAGGGCTCGCCGTGTGCGAGCTGCCGTCGTTCCATGCGCCACTGGAACCGGCCGGTGCGGACTTCCCGGTCTCGACAGGGCCGCCGGAGCCGGTGGAACCGCTCTCGGCGCCGGCACCCGCGTCGGCATCCGTCGACGGGGACGCGGACGACGCGGACGACGAGCCCTCGGACGAGGAGCCGGACGAAGACCCGCCCGACGTCAACGCGCCGATCAGACCGGACGAGCCGTGCCCACCCGAGGAGCCGGAGCCGGAATGGGACGAACCGCCCCCGGAGACGCCGGTGTCGACATGGACCGACCCCGACTTGCTGCTGAGCCCGGCGAGCAGGGCGCACGTGGCCCAGTGGCCCGTCCCCTGGTCGGCGAGCATCTTCTCGGCGACGGCTATCTGCTGTGAACGGCTGGCCTCGTCGGGGCTCGAGGCGTAGTGGCCACCGCCGTACTTGTCCCAGTCCTCCTGGGAGATCTGCAGACCGCCGTAGTACCCGTTGCCGGTGCTGGCGCTCCAGGAACCCCCGCTCTCGCACTCGGCCACCCGGTCCCACGTGGTGCCGTCTGCCGCGTTCGCGCTGGCCGCACCCAGAAGCGGGAGGGCGAGGGCGGAGCCGGTCACTCCGGCCGCGACGAGGACAGCCGGTGCCTGACGAGGGCGACGGTGACGACCGTTCCCGGAGATCATGCGGAAGCCTTTCGTGCGACAGCAGTGCCCGGCGCCACGAGTGAAGCGGAGACGCCGTGTTGACGAGTGAACGTATCGGCAGACGATCGCCCGTCACAAGTCAATCCCGCGCGGATCACGTGAAGATCACAGCGCTCACCCATAATTGCTCGCCAGTCGCCTTTATCCGGATACCGCGGGCTCATTCGCCTCCCCGTCCCGGCGCCCGCGCGCGCACGCACCGGCTCCGGTTACGGTCGTTCCGTGAACGGCCCGAACACCGCCCCCGAACTCTTCACCTGGGAGTTCGCCAGCGATCCCTACCCCGCCTACGCCTGGCTGCGCGAGCACGCCCCGGTCCACCGGACCACGCTGCCCAGCGGCGTCGAGGCATGGCTGGTGACCCGGTACGCCGACGCGCGCCAGGCCCTCGCGGACAAGCGGCTGTCGAAGAACCCCGAGCATCACGCCGAGGACGCGCACGGCAAGCACAAGACCGGCATCCCGGGCGAGCGCAGCGCCAACCTCATGACGCATCTGCTCAACATCGACCCGCCGGACCACACCCGGCTGCGCCGGCTCGTGTCCAAGGCGTTCACCCCGCGCCGGGTGGCGGAATTCACGCCCCGCGTGCAGGAGTTGACGGACGACCTCATCGACCGGTTCGCCTCCCGCGGCGAGGCCGATCTCATCCACGAGTTCGCCTTCCCCCTCCCCATCTACGCGATCTGCGACCTGCTCGGCGTCCCGCGCGAGGACCAGGACGACTTCCGTGACTGGGCGGGCATGATGATCCGGCATGGGGGCGGCCCGCGCGGCGGTGTCGCCCGCTCGGTCAAGAAGATCCGCGGCTACCTCGCCGACCTCATCCACCGCAAGCGCGGCGACCTCGGCGACGACCTCATCTCCGGCCTCATCCGCGCCTCCGACCACGGCGAGCACCTCACCGAGAACGAGGCCGCCGCGATGTGCTTCGTGCTGCTGTTCGCCGGTTTCGAGACCACGATCAACCTCATCGGCAACGGCATGTACGCGCTCCTGCGCCACCCCGAGCAGCGCGCCCGCCTCCAGGAGTCCGTCGAGCGCGGCGAGTCGGAGCTGCTCGACACCGGCATCGAGGAGCTGCTCCGCTACGACGGCCCCGTGGAGCTGGCCACGTGGCGCTTCGCCACCGAACCCCTCACCATCGGCGGGCAGCGCATCGCCACCGGCGACCCCGTGCTGGTCGTCCTCGCCGCCGCCGACCGCGACCCCGCCCGCTTCACCGAGCCGGACACGCTCGACCTCTCCCGCGCCGACAATCCCCACCTCGGCTACGGCCACGGCATCCACTACTGCCTCGGCGCACCCCTGGCCCGCCTGGAGGGCCGCACCGCCCTCGCGACCCTGCTGCGCCGCCTGCCCGACCTCCAGCTCGCGGCCGATCCCGCCGACCTGCGCTGGCGGGGCGGGCTGATCATGCGGGGGCTGCGGGAACTGCCGGTGCGGTTCACGGCGGTCTGAGGGGGTCCCCCTCCCCTCCCCCTCCCTCCCCTGTCTCAGCTCACTTCTTCTCCCCCTCCACCTCCCTGATCGCGTCCCGGTAGGTCCGCGCCGCCGCGCGCAGCGCCGCCTCCGGGTCCACGCCCGCCTCCTCGGCGCGGGCCGCCAGCGCGAGCAGTTCGTAGCCGATGCCCTCCCCGCGCGGCAGCGGCACGTCCAGTCCGGCCGTGCGGACACGGGAGGCGAGTTTCGTCGCGAGGGCGAGGCCGGGCTGGCCCAGCGGGACGCCGTCGGTCACCGAGGCGCGCTGCTTCTCCTCTGCCTTGGTGCGCAGCCAGTGCTCCTTGACGTCCTCCGGCGTCTCGGCCGTCTCCTCACCGAAGACGTGCGGGTGGCGGTGGATCAGCTTGGCGACGATGCCGCCCGCCACGTCGTCTATGGAGAACGGAGCGTCGGGGTCCTCCTCGGCGATTCGGGAGTGGAAGACGACCTGGAGCAGGACGTCGCCCAGTTCCTCCCTCAGCTCCGCCCGGTCGCCGGCCTCGATGGCCTCGACGAGTTCGTACGCCTCCTCGATGCCGTACTTCGCCAGGCCCTCGTGCGTCTGCCGGGACGACCAGGGGCACTCGGCGCGGATCCGGTCCATGACCTGGACGAGGTCGAGGAGCCGGGCGCCCGGCAGGTCGTAGGAGGCGGGGAGCAGCTCCAGCTCGGGCATCCGGACGCGGCCGGAACCGGCCATGCGGGCCAGGCCGTCCGTGAGGGCCGGTTCGCCCTCGCCCGTCGCCACGACCACCACCGTGCGCCCGCCGGCGCAGGCGTCGACCACCTCCTGGGCGGTGGGCGACGCCTCGTCCACCGTGATCCCGGCTTCGCGCAGATACGGCAGCTGCGGATGGGCGCCGTCCGCGCACAGCACCCGGTCCGCGGTGCGCAGCGCCTGCCAGGCGGGCCAGGACAGCAGGCCGGGGGCGACGCGGTGGCTGGTGGTGAGCAGGACGACCCGGCCGGTGGCGTGGTCCGGGCCCGGTTCCTGGGCGGCGTCTTCGTGGCTGGTGGTGTTCACGCTTCGAACGTAACCCACACCCGCGGCCGGCCTCGGGAGTTGTCCACAGCCTCGGGCCGATCATGTGACCGCAGCCGGACCGGCACCCGGCGTCGCCACCTACAGGCACGCCGACCGCCTGCCGGACGCCGGCTGCCTACCTGAACGCGGTCTGCTGCTGCATCCCGCCCGACGTGACGTCCCGTACCCACGGCGTCTTCGCGTCGACGCGGCTGCTCTTCTGCGCGTCCCAGGTGCCGTAGCGGGGGTTGAGGTCGATGTGCAGTTCACCGGACGCGGTGGACAGGGCCTTCCAGAAGGCGGGCTGGGTGGTGTCGGTGCCGAGCTTCTGCGCCAGTTTCTGGGCCTCGAGCTGGAGGCGGAGGTTGTCGTCGAGCAGCCGGGGGGCGACGCCGTACTTCTGCAGCCAGGTCGTCTCCAGGGCCTTGGCGCCGCCGGCCTGCTGCTCCAGGCCGGTGCGCATCGCCTGGATCTCCTTGCGGGTGACGCTGACGCCGTGGTCGCGCGCGGCGCGGTGCAGGACCCGGTCGAGGAGCATGTTGTGCAGGGTGTCGCGGGTGAGGCTGCTGGTGGAGGCGACGACCTGCTGGTACTGCGCCTCGTCCGGGACCACGGCCCGCTGCGCCCGGCGCACCTCGTTCACCCGTCCCTCCAGCTGGGCGACGGAGATCCGCTGCCCGCCGACGACGGCCGCGGCTCCCGGGTGCGCGTCGTTTCCGCAGGCGGTGAGCAGGGGTGCCGCGGCGGCGATCACGGCGGACAGGACGAGCGCGGTGCGACGGCGGCGGTGCAAGGAGGCCTCCCGAGGAGATTGTGCGACGGTGCACAAAGTCTTGCGATGATCGATAGTAGGGATTGGCCACGCTCTGGCCAACCCATTCGACCAACGATTCACGAGCACTTCGGGCACCGTCGCGCCGCCCGCCGGGGACGGTTCAGCCGGTGATGGCCACCGGGGCGTCCCACGCGTCGCGGTCCACGGTGATGGTGTAACCGCCCCGCGATTCCTTGCTGTTGACCATGTACTGGTGGGCGCGGCTGTGCGGGGTGAACTGGGTGGCGCCCCACGGCCAGTCGGTGGTCGTGGTGTTGGTCTTGTCCCACAGCGCGTACCAGAGGTTGCCCGGCAGGTCGGTCTTGTCGCTCGCGGTGGCGACGGCCTTGGCGCTGGAGCTGGTGAAGCCGTAGTAGCCGCTGCGGTACGTCTTCGCGCGCAGGGCCTTGTCGAAGGAGCGCACGTACGTCAGCACGGCGTTGTTGCACGACGTGTTCGTGGTGTCGTACGCCTCCATGTCGAGGTAGATCGGGCTGCCGGCCTTCATGCCGAGCGCCGACGCCTTGGCCACGGCGTCCGCCGCGTCCGTCGCGCCGAGGGAGGCGGCGGTGGAGGCGGTGAGCTTCTCCGGGTTGGAGCCGCTCTGGCAGGGCGGCTGGGCGCCGACGTAGATCGGGATGAGTTTCCAGCCGGTCGAGCTGACCGACTTCACCCAGGAGGCGGTGAGGTTGGCCTGGGCGCAGCCGCGGTTCTTGCCGCCGACGTAGACGGCGGCGGCGCCGTAGAAGCCGGTGTGCCAGGCCTTCATCGCGGCGAGCGAGGGCGCGGCGCAGGTGTCGAAGGCGCGTCCGGTGTACGTCCGCTGGGCGGGCCAGGTGGTGGCCGCCATGGAGGTCTGCGCGGCGATGCCGGCTCCGGCGACGACGGCGGCCCCGGCCACCGCCCACGTGAGGTGTCTGCGTTTCTTCGACTGCCGATGACTGGACATGAACTTCCCACCCCTGATCATGAGTTACTGCAGCAACCGCGGTGACCGCGACACATGCGGTTACCGCCTGGCGAAAACCACCGAATGCTACCCGCGCACCTGCCCGAGCCACTGCAGCGTCCGCCGGATCTCCGCGGCCAGCGGGTGGCCGGGGCCGTGCACGCGCTCCACGTCGAGGAGCAGCCGCGCGAGCGTGTCGTGCGCGGCGGGCCGGTCGCCGAGGGCGAGCAGCAGATGGCCGATGCGGCGGCGGACGTCGTGGGCGAGCTGCGGGTCGCCGAAGGCGTACTGGTTCTCGTAGTACGGCAGCAGCGCGCGGTACTCCGCGAGCGCCGCCGCCGGTTCGCCGAGCGCCTCCAGGCACTGGGCGGCGTCGTGCCGGAAGCGCAGGGACTGCGGGTCGGCCTGGCCGGCCTCGGCGGCGCGTTCGTCGGCGAGGCGGCGCAGTTCGGGCAGCGCACGCCGGTACTGGCCGTCGTCCATGAGTGTGGCCGCGTACTGCTTGCGCAGGGTGCGTACGACCGGGGAGTGCGCGCCGTGCTGGTCCGCCGCGGCGGGCAGGATCGCGCCGAGGATGTCGACGGCCTGGGTGATGCGGCCCTCGCCGAGGAGGCGCTTGACCTCGTCCACGGCGACGGCGACATCGGGCCGGTCGGGCACGGGGGCCACGGGTGCGGGCTGGGGCGCGGGCGTGCGCGCGCGGTCCGGCCAGGGGGCGTGCGGACGCAGGAAGGGGCGGGTGGGGTCGAGGGGCGCTCCGGTGGGCATCCCGCGCGCGGGCAGGAGCGGCGCCAGGTCCTCGTACACCTCCTGTGCGGACGCGGGACGGTGCTGCGGGTCCTTGGCGAGCAGGCGCAGGACGAGGGCTTCGAGCACCTCGGGGACCTCGGGGCGGACACGGCGTACGGGCAGCGGCGGCTCGTACAGGTGCCGGTGGAGCACGCCGAGCACCGTGGAGCCGGCGAACGGCACCTCACCGCTGAGCAGTTCGTGCAGCAGCACGCCGAGCGCGTACAGGTCGGTGTACGGGCCGACCGCGCCGCCCATCGCCTGCTCGGGCGCCATGTAGGCGGGCGAGCCGATGGGCGAGCCGGTGTGGGTCAGGCGGGTGGTGTCGGTGTCCATGACGGAGGCGACGCCGAGGTCGAGCACGGTGATCGTGCCGTCCTGCTTCACCATCACGTTCCGCGGCTTCAGGTCGCGGTGGATGATCGGCACGGCGTGCACGGCGCTCAGTACGGCGCACAGTTGCGCGGCGACCGCGACCGCCCACTGCCACGGGTACGGGTCGTGCTCGGCGAGATGGTCGGAGAGGTCGGCGCCGTCGACGTACTGCATGACGAGGAACAGTTCCTCGCCCTCGCTGCCCGCGTCGTGCACGGTCACCAGGCCGGGGTGGTCGACCTGCGCGGTCACCCGGCACTCGCGCACGAAGCGGCGGCGCAGCTCGTCGGCCTCCTGGCCGGCCACCTTGTCCGGGCGCAGCAGCTTCACCGCCACGCGCCGGTCGAGCCGCTGGTCGTACGCCGTCCAGACCTGGCCCATGCCGCCCTGCCCGATGAGGGTGGACAGCTCGTAACGGCCGGCGACCACACGTCCTGCCGCCACGCTCACCTTCCGCCCTCGTGGCCGCCGTCGTGGCCGCCGTCGTGGCCGCCGTCGTGCTTGCGCAGGTAGTCACTGAGCTCGTCGAGCTCGGCCCGCACCTGGTCGATGCGCGCGGGGGCGGGGGGCTGCGCCGGAGGGGCGGGGGGCAGGGGCTGCGGCGGCACGGGCGCGCCCGTGTACGGCGCCGAGGGCTGCGGGTAGCCGTAGCCGTACGGCGTCTGGACGGTCTGGGCGTGGGGCGGGACGTAACCCGTGGGCTGCCGACGGGCGTTGTGGTACCGGACGTCCGTGATCAGGAAGTGGACGGTCGCCGCGAGGCCGAGGACGAGGACCACGATCAGCGCGGCATCGCTCCTCGGGTCCTTCTCCGGCAGCGTGCCGACCACCGCGAAGCAGCCGATGCCCAGCGGCAGACTCACGCAGGCCATCAGCCAGTCGAACCACCGCCCGCGCAGGAACGCGACCCGGAACAGCGGCGCGCACGCGAGGATGCCGCACGACAGCAAGCCGCAGGCGACCATCAGCACGCGCAGGGTGATGACGGTTCCCGTGCTGCGGGTGGGCGGCGCCGCGCCGTGGCCGTACATGACTGCTCCTGGGCCGGGGTTCGATTTCTGAGTTCGAGCGTATAGGCCGACACGGACAAGGGGTTACGGGTTGTACGGAACCGTTGTCGCACTGATCACTTTCCCCGGCCGCGCGCCCCAGGAACGGCCCGCTCCCGTCGGCTACTCCGGTGCCACCGTCCCGTCCGTCAGCCCGTCGTACAGCCCGCGCACGAGCTGTTCCCCGAGCCGGCCCGCATGCCGGAGCGTGCGCTCGAACTCGTCGAGCGCGCGGAACCGGCCCCCGTATCGCAGTTGTTCGTCGAGCGGGAGCCGGGGCAGCTGGAGCCGGCGCACGTCGAGGCGGGTGGCGGTGGACGCATAGCTGCTCGCCTGGCGGTTGTTGGCGGTGCCGCGCAGAAAGCCGGCGAGGAACCACGGGTCGAGCGCCGTGGGATCGGGGCGCAGGAGCACGAGGTTGCGTCCCAGGGCGGCGCCCGCTGTGGCGTCGTCGATCACGCGCGCGGTGGAGCCGCCGCCGAGCACCGGGACGACGATGTCGCCCGGTTCGGTGAGCACGGCCTCCTCGTCGCTCTCGGGCAGCGTCCCGGAGGGAGCGGTCCCGGCGAGCACGTCGTGATCGGTGAGCACGGGCACGCGCGCGTGGCCGCCGTTTCCGCCCGTACGCATCACCAGGGCGCCCCCGCGCGCGAGTTCACCGACGGTGGTGAGCGGCCAGCGCGCGGGCCGTCCCAAGACCGCGGGCAGCGGGGCGAGGTCGGTGGTCAGGCGCAGGGTCCGGCCGAGGCGCTCGCGCACCTCGGCGAGCTGCTCCACGCCTCCGGCCGCCGCCGGGGGTGGGAGGTGGCGGGCGGGGGCCAGGTCCACGTCGTCGTCGAGGAGTTCGATCACCGGCACGGAACGGGCCAGCCCCGGACGCTCGTCGAGCCGCCCGCCGCGTTCGAAGCCGCGCCAGGCGTCGAGCACGGTGTCCCGCACCGCCTGCCAGTCCGGCCCGCCGCGCCCCTCACCGGCGAACTGACCGGTGTCGGCGAGCAGCACCTCGGGCTGCGCAGGCGCCTTGTCCGGACGGCGCAGCACCCACAGGTGCAGCGGGATGTTGTACGGCGGAGCCGCACCGACCGGCAGCGCGACGACGGCACGCAGCGCACCGCGGCGCAGCAGGTCGGCGCGGATACGGCGGCCGGAGCGGCGGGACGCGGCGGCGGGCGGCATGAGCAGCACGGCCGTACCGCCGTCCGTCAGCCGGGCGAGCGCGTGCTGGACCCAGGCCAGCTCGGACTCGGTGCGCGCCGGGAAGCCGTACTCCCAGCGCGGGTCGTAGGCGAGTTCGTCGTGCCCCCAGTTGCGCTCGTTGAACGGCGGATGGCACAGGACGGCATCGGCCCGCAGGTCCGGATACGCGTCGTCGCGCAGGCTGTCCCCGACGGCCCCGCGCACGGTGGCCCGGCCGTGCAGCGCGAGCCGGAGCGCGGTGAGCGCGGCGAGGTCGGGGGCGCTGTCCTGGGCGTACAGCGCCTGGTCGGGGCGGGTGTCCACGGCGCGCAGCAGGGCGCCGGTGCCGCAGGCCGGGTCGAGCACGGTGCGGGCGCCGCCGGCGAGGTCGGCCATGAGCAGGGCGAGTTCGGCCGGGGTGAGCGTGTACTGGCGCGGGTTGGCGTCCAGTTGCCGCCCCAGCAGGAACTCGAACGCCTGCCGCGCCCCCGACTCGGCCGCCAACTCGGCGACACCCCGCAGGAGGGGGACGGAGGGGAGGAGCTCGGGGCCGGTGGGGGTGTGAACCGCCGGCACGCCGTTCACAGCGGGGGTGCGGACACCAGGAAGGGCGTTCACACCAGCGGGGGTGTCGACCGAGGTAGCGCTCTGCGCGTCCGCAGAGGTGTTCACAGCCGCCGTGCCGTCCGCCGCCCGGTCGCTGTGAACACGGCGGCCGCGCGTCGCTCCGAAGCGCGGCACGATCACCTGCTCCAGCTCGGCGGGCAGCCTCGCGGCCAGCCGCTCGTCGGAGCCCGCGCTCATCTCCAGCCAGACGGTGGGGCGTTCCCGGATGAGCAGCAGGACGCAGCCCGCGTGGACGAGGGCGGTGACCGGGCCCTCGGGGTGACCCGCGAGTTGCTGCCAGACGCGTTCGCGCAGGGGGACCTCGGCGAGCTTGCCCTGCTTGCGCAGCCACGCCTCGACCTCGCCGAGGGCGAAGGACGGACTGGTCTCCGTGCCGCCGACCGGCTTGGGGAAGTCGCCGTGCCGGCGGCGCCAGTTGCTGACGGCGGCGCGGCCGACGCCGGCGAGCCGCGCGATTCCGGCGGCGGTCACTTCTGTTGCGTTGTCCTGCACCGGCCCCGCTCCCCTCGTCCCATGTGTGACACCGAGCATACCGACCCGCGCGTGATCGACCCCTTCACGCACGTGTACACATCCAATCCTGTGAACCGTGTTGACTCGGTTCACAGGCTCTGCTCTTATTGACCCAGCGAACGGACGACGCCCACGCAGGGGCCGTCGCAACGCCAACCAGGGGGACAGTCATGGGCACCAAGGGCAAGGTCGTGTTCGGCGCCATCGTGGGGATCGTCGTCATCGGGACGGTGTCGGCGAACACCGGAGGCAAGGGCGGCGACAGCAACTCCGCCGACACCGGCAAGGCTCCGTCGGTGTCCGCCCGGCATCAGCACGGCGGCAAGAAGGGCGCGGACGGATCGGGCGCGGTGAAGAAGAAGGCCGCGTTCGCCGGGGACGGCAGCTTCCGGGTCGGCTCCGACGTCAAGCCGGGCACGTACCGCACCACGGGCAACACCGATGACTCCTGCTACTGGGAGCGCGCCAAGGACGCCAGCGGCGAGATGGACTCGCTGCTCGCCAACGACAATGTCACCGGCGCCAGTTACGTCACCGTCAAGACCAGCGACAAGCTGTTCAAGTCGAGCGGCTGCAAGGACTGGGAGGCCGTCGCCCCGAAGGCGAAGGGTTCGCCCGCCTCGGCGATGGCCGGCGACGGGGGCATGTTCAAGGTCGGCAGCGACATCGCCCCGGGCACGTACAAGTCCACCGGCAACGCCGACGACGCCTGCTACTGGGAGCGCGCCAAGGACGCCGAGCACGGGCTCGACTCGATCATCGCCAACGACAACGTGACCGGCACGGCCGTCGTCACGATCCGTTCCACGGACGCCTACTTCAAGACCACCGGCTGCGGCGACTGGAAGAAGACGGCCTGAACCGGCCGCCGCCCCACGCCCCGCGCGGCGCGGGACCGCTCCGCTTCACTCAAGTCCCGCGCCGCGGCCTGCCGCGCCCGCCCCCGGCTGCGCGCCGCCGCCCCTTCACCCCGTCGGTCCCCCAACCCCCCGCCGTACGGCTCTCCTTGACCCACCCCGCATCTCCCCGAAGGACTCCCCCATGCGTCTCCCCTCCCGCCTCGTCAAGGCGCTCACCGTCGCCGCGCTCCCGCTGGCCCTGGCCGCCTGTTCCACCGGTGCCACGGGTGCCACCGCGTCGGCCAAGGCGCCGAAGGCCAAGGACCTCAACGCCGGTCTGATGACGGGCAGCCGGCTGAAGAAGGCCCTGGCGCCGGCGTCGTTCTTCCCGTCCCACCTCAGCGCCGTCGCGGACGGTTTCGCGGACAGCGGCGGCGAGTTCGGCTCCCCGGCCGCCCGGGACACGGCGAAGCCGGACTGCACCAAGTTCGAGAACACCACCTGGCTCGACGTGTCCGGCTTCAAGGGGGGCGTGTCGTTCGCGCAGGGCGAGTACGCGAACAAGGACCAGAGCGAGGAACTGGTCCAGGAGATCGACGCGTTCCAGGGCACGACCGCCAAGACCGTGATGAAGGACGTGCAGGCCGCGGCCACCGAGTGCGCCACGTTCACCGACCTGAACAACCACGCCAAGGTGAAGATCTCCGGCCGCACCACGCCCGGTCTCGGTGACGAGGCCTACACCATGACGCTCACCAGCGGTCAGTGGGAGAGCGGCACCACCTTGATCGCCGCCCGCGTGGGCAACGCCGTCGTCACGGTGACGTCCACGGTCGGCAGCGACAACGGCGCCGCCAACGCCGCCAAGCTGGCGACGCACATCGTGGGCGCGCTGAAGGACTCGGCCGGCAAGGCCTGATCACGCGCAGTCGGCGACCGCCCGCCGCACCGCTCCCGTGCCGCCCGCGCGCGGGAGCGGCTCAGTGCGCCTTGAAGCGGGCCGGGGCCTCGGTCGGGTTGCCGCCCGTGGGCAGTTTCTGGTCCGGGCAGGTGGTGAGGACCTTCTTCATGGCGGCCTTCTCGGCGTCGGTGACCCACAGGCCGTACTTCTTCTTGACGGCGACCTGCGCGGCGACATAGGTGCAGCGGTAGGTCTTGTTGGGCGGGACCCAGGTGGCCGTGTCGCCGTCTCCCTTGCCCCGGTTGGTGCTCGCGTCGACCGCGATCAGGTTGAGGGGGTCGTTGGCCAGCGCTATGCGCTTGCCGGGGTCCCAGTACTTGGCGCCCTTCTGCCAGGCGTCCGAGAGGGCGACGACGTGGTCGATGTCGACCAGGCTGCGGCCGCGCCGGTAGGTGATGTCCTTGCCGGAGTACGGGTCCGGCCCCAGCACGCCGTAGGTGACCTTGCAGGTGCCGCCGGTGAACTTCACCTGCTTCAGGTCGCGTTTGAGGATGTCGTCGCGGGTGTCGCAGGAATTGGAGTCGGTGTCGGCCCAGGCGGTGCCGAACCGCTCGCGGGAGTAACCGGTCTTGGGCGCACGCCCCTTGACGGTCAGGGCGTCGGCGGCGGCGAGGGCCTCGCCGCCGCCTGATTGGCCGGGCCCCGAGGACCCCGTGGTGTGGCCGGTCGTGCAGCCCGCCGCGGCCGCCATCACGACCAGTGCGGTGACCGCCCCGCCCCTCAGACGCCTCACGTGCGTCCCCCCTCGCTCACCCTGGTCCGCCCTCACATACGGGACGGAACGTTCCGCCCCTCACCGTAGCCGTCGTACCGCATTCGACCGATGGGGCCTCATGGGGTGATTCCTGGCAATCGGGATCGTGCGGACATGGCGTGCCGCGCACGAGGGGGGCAGGAGAGGGGCGTCCGGGCGCCCCTCTCACTCCTTTCGGACCCCGTCTACGACCCCAGGATCGAGGCGAGGAACTCCCCGACCCAGCCGAGCAGCTCCCGGCCGACCAGCGGCTTGCCGCCCACCTTGGCCGTCTTCGGGCGGGGGACCAGCACCTGGTGCACGGCCGGCTTGATGACCGTGCCCGGGTACAGGCGCTTCAGGCGCAGCTCCTGGGACTCACGCAACTCCACCGGCGCGAAGCGGATGTTGTTGCCCTGCAGGACGATCTCGCCGACGCCGCACGCACGCGCGAGCATGCGCAGGCCCGCCACCAGCAGCAGGTTCTCCACCGGTTCGGGCAACTTGCCGTAGCGGTCGGTGAGTTCCTCGCGTACGGCCTTGATGTCCTCTTCCGAGTCGGCGGAGGCGATGGCGCGGTAGGCCTGGAGGCGCAGTCGCTCGCCGGGCGCGTAGTCGTGCGGGACGTGCGCGTCGACGGGCAGCTCGATCTTGACCTCCAGCGGCGGCTCCTCCTCGATCTCGCCGGTCTCCAGCTGCCGCCGGTAGTCGGCGACGGCCTCGCCGACCATACGGACGTACAGGTCGAAGCCGACGCCCGCGATGTGGCCGGACTGCTCGCCGCCCAGGAGATTTCCGGCTCCGCGGATCTCCAGGTCCTTCATGGCGACGTACATGCCCGCGCCCATCTCGGTGTGCTGGGCGATGGTGGCCAGGCGCTCGTGGGCGGTCTCGGTCAGCGGCTTCTCCGGCGGGTAGAGGAAGTAGGCGTAGCCGCGCTCCCGTCCTCGTCCCACACGGCCGCGCAGCTGGTGGAGCTGTGAGAGGCCGAAGTTGTCGCCGCGCTCGACGATCAGCGTGTTGGCGTTGGAGATGTCGATGCCGGACTCGACGATCGTGGTCGAGACGAGCACGTCGAACTTCTTCTCCCAGAAGTCGACGACGACCTGCTCCAGCGCCGACTCGGACATCTGGCCGTGGGCGGTGGCGATGCGCGCCTCGGGCACGATCTCGCGCAGCCGGGCCGCCGCGCGGTCGATGGACTCGACCCGGTTGTGGATGTAGAAGACCTGGCCCTCGCGCAGCAGTTCGCGGCGGATGGCGGCGCCGATCTGCTTCTCCTCGTACGGCCCGACGAAGGTCAGCACCGGGTGGCGCTCCTCCGGCGGCGTGGTGATCGTGGACATCTCGCGGATGCCCGTGACCGCCATCTCCAGGGTGCGCGGGATCGGGGTGGCCGACATGGTCAGCACGTCGACGTTGGCGCGGAGCTTCTTCAGCTGCTCCTTGTGCTCGACGCCGAAGCGCTGCTCCTCGTCGACGATGACTAGGCCCAGGTCCTTGAACTTCGTCTCGGACGAGAAGAGCCGGTGCGTACCGATGACGAGGTCGACCGAGCCGTCCTTCAGACCCTCCAGGACCGCCTTCGCCTCGGTGTCGGTCTGGAAGCGGGACAGGGCGCGCACGTTCACCGGGAACTGCGAGTACCGCTCGGAGAACGTGCCGAAGTGCTGCTGCACCAGCAGGGTCGTGGGCACCAGGACGGCGACCTGCTTGCCGTCCTGTACGGCCTTGAAGGCGGCGCGGACCGCGATCTCGGTCTTGCCGTAGCCGACGTCGCCGCAGATCAGGCGGTCCATCGGGACCGACTTCTCCATGTCCTCCTTGACCTCGGCGATCGTGGTCAGCTGGTCGGGCGTCTCGGCGTACGGGAAGGCGTCCTCCAGCTCGCGCTGCCAGGGGGTGTCCGTGCCGAAGGAGTGTCCGGGGGCGGCCATCCGCGCGCTGTACAGCTTGATGAGGTCGGCGGCGATCTCCTTGACCGCCTTCTTCGCGCGCGCCTTGGTCTTCGTCCAGTCGGCGCCGCCGAGGCGGTGCAGGGTGGGCGCCTCGCCGCCGACGTACTTGGTGATCTGCTCCAGCTGGTCGGTGGGGATGTAGAGGCGGTCGCCGGGCTGGCCGCGCTTGGCGGGGGCGTACTCGACGACCAGGTACTCGCGGGTGGCGCCCTGGACGGTGCGCTGCACCATCTCGATGTAGCGGCCGACGCCGTGCTGCTCGTGGACGATGTAGTCGCCCTGCTCCAGGGTGAGCGGGTCGATGGTCTTGCGGCGGCGGACCGGCATGCGGGCGCCGTCCTTGCCGGCGGCCTTCTGGCCGGACAGGTCGGTCTCGGTGAGGACGGCGAGCCTGAGCGCCGGGTCGACGAAGCCGTAGTCGATCGAACCGCAGGAGACGTGGACGAGGGACGGACTCAGCTCGGCGAGGTCGGTGTCCAGGCGCGCGGGGATGCCCTCGCCGCCGAGCACCTCGGTCGTACGGGCCGCCGGGCCGTGGCCCTCGGTCACGAAGACCGTGCGCCAGCCGTCGGACAGCCAGCCCTTGGTGTCGGCGAGGGCCTTGGCCGTGTCGCCGCGGTAGGTCTCGGTGGCGTGCATGCCGAGCTTCAGGGTGTCGCCGTCCTCGAACGCCTCGTCCGCGGCGAACGGCGACACCGACCACCACATCATGTCCAGCTCGCGCGCGCGGTCGCGCACGTCCGCGATGGACCACAGGGAGGCCGCGCCGACGTCGATGGGCGCCTCGCCGCCGCCCGCGGTCGCCGCCCAGGACGCCTGCAGGAACTCCTGCGAGGTGGCGACGAGGTCGGCGGCACGCGTGCGGACCCGCTCCGGGTCGCATACGACGGCCATGGCGCCCTTGGGCAGCACGTCGAGGAGCAGCTCCATGTCGTCGACGAGGACGGGAGCGAGGGACTCCATGCCCTCGACCGCGATGCCCTCGGCGATCTTGCCGAGGAGTTCGCCGAGTTCGGGGTGCTGTTCGGCGAGGGCACGCGCACGCGTGCGGACGTCGTCCGTCAGCAGGAGCTCACGGCAGGGCGGCGCCCACAGACCGTGCTCGGCGACCTCCAGGGACCGCTGGTCGGCGACCTTGAAGTAGCGGATCTCCTCGACGTCGTCGCCCCAGAACTCGATGCGCAGGGGGTGTTCCTCGGTGGGCGGGAACACGTCGAGGATGCCGCCGCGCACCGCGAACTCGCCGCGCTTCTCGACCAGCTCCACGCGCGAGTACGCCGCCGCCCCGAGGGCGTCGACGATGTCGTTCAGGTCGGCGGTCTGCCCGGTCCTCAGGGCCACCGGCTCCAGGTCGCCGAGCCCCTTGACCTGCGGCTGGAGCACGGAGCGGATGGGGGCCACGACGACGGAGACCGGGCCGGTCTCGGGGTCGTCGGCGCTGGGGTGGGCGAGGCGCCGCAGGACGGCGAGGCGGCGGCCGACGGTGTCGCTGCGCGGGCTGAGCCGCTCGTGCGGGAGCGTCTCCCACGAGGGGTACTCCACGACGCCCTCCGGCGGCAGCAGCGTGCGCAGCGCGGCGGCCAGGTCCTCGGCCTCCCGGCCCGTCGCCGTCACGGCCAGCATGGGGCGGCCGGCCTCGCGGGCCAGGCCGGCGACCGCGAAGGGCCGGGCCGCCGGGGGGCCGACGAGGTCGACGTGCATGCGGTTGCCGTCCGAGGCCGCGCTGATCGCTTCCGCGAGAGCGGCGTCCTTGACGACGGCGTCGAGCAGACCGTGCAGGCTCATGAAGGGCTTCCCGTCCGGGGTGGGCAACGCGAACCGCCCGACACGCGTGGCGGGCCGGGGGTTTCCAAGAGTACGACGCCGCGCCGGTGGGCGCGGGGGCCTGTGGACGACGCCCTGCCCGGCACCGGGCAGCGAACGGCCCGGTGCCGGGAAATCCCGAGGACTTCCCGGCACCGGGCCCTTGACCGCAGCCCGCCCACAGCCCGCAGGCCACAGACAGTCCGCCGGCGACTCGCTCCCTCCGCGCCCGCTACTCGCTCGCGATCGCGTTCAGCACGTTCATCCGGCCCGCCCGGAACGCCGGCACCAGGGCCGCGAACAGACCGACGAAGGCCGAGCCGATGAACACTCCGGTGATCGTCGGCCAGGGGATGTCCAGGACGCCCAGGCCCTCCAGGGCGAGGAGCTTCTGGGCGGTGGCGCCCCAGCCCATGCCCAGGCCGAGGCCCAGCAGGGCACCGAAGAGGGCGATGACCACGGACTCCATGCGGATCATGCGGCGCAGCTGGCGGCGGGAGAGGCCGATGGCGCGCATGAGGCCGATCTCCCGTGTCCGCTCGACCACCGACAGGGCCAGGGTGTTCACCACGCCCAGGACCGCCACGATGATCGCCAGGGCGAGCAGGCCGTAGACCATGTTCAGGAGCCGGCCGACCTGGTCCTTCAGTTCCTGCTTGTAGTCGGTCTGGTCCCGCACCTGGTACTGCGGATACGGCTCCATGGCCTTCTTCAGGGCGGCGTACGCCTGCTTCTCGTGACCGTCCTCGGCCTTGGCGAACATGATCGTGTTCGTCGGGACCTTGCCGGCCGGCAGGTACTTCTTCATCGTCGCGAGGCTGGTGTAGCGCGCGCCCTGGTCGATGGAGGTGCTGTCGTCGGTGATCGCGGCGACCTCGAGCCTGGCCGTCCTTCCGCCCTTGAAGGCGACGGAGAGGGTGTCGCCGACGTGCACGCCGTGCTTCTTGGCGTAGTCGGAGCCCACCGACATGGCGTCCGTGCCGTAGGCGTCCGCCAGGGTGCCCGCCGTCGTGGGGCGGCGCAGGTCCTGGGCGTACGACGGGTCGGCGGCCGTCAGCCCCGAGTCGTCTCTCCTGCCGTCCGGCGAGGTCAGCGTGGCGTCGAGCTGCTTGTAGCGGGTGACGTGGGCCAGGCCCGGGGTCCGCTCCATCGCCCGCTCTGCCTGCGGCACGATCCGCTGGTTGCCCAGGACGATGAAGTCCGCGCCGACCGACCGGTCCAGCTCGCTGGTGGCCGAGGCGACCATCGAGGAGCCGACCACCGACAGGGAGGCGACCAGCGCCAGGCCGATCATCAAGGCGGCGCCGGTGGCCCCCGTACGCCTCGGGTTGCGCAGGGCGTTGCGCTCGGCCAGGCGGCCGACCGGCCCGAAGGCCCGCAGCAGCACCGCGCTGATCACCCGGACCACACCGCTCGCCAGCAGCGGCCCGACGACGACGAAGCCGATCAGTGTCAGCACCACGCCCACCCCGAGGACCAGCGAGCCGTCGCTCGCCTTGTGGGCCGTGGCCGCCGCGTAGAGGGCGAGCCCGCCCGCCGCGGTGAGGATCACGCCGATCACCGCGCGCACCAGGCCCGCCTTGGCGTCGGCGGGCGTACCGGCGTCGCGCAGCGCGGCCATCGGGGAGACCTTGCCGGCCCGGCGGGCCGGCAGATAGGCGGCGAGGATCGTGACCACGATGCCGAGGAGCATGCCGAACAGCGGGGTCGTCGCCTTGACGGTCAGGTCGTCGGTGGACAGGTTCATGCCCGCGGCCGACATCAGCTTCATGAGGCCGATCGCGATGCCGAGGCCCGCCCCGACGCCCAGGACCGAGCCGACGACGCCGAGCAGCGTCGCCTCGGCCAGGACGGTGCGGTTGACCTGCCCGCGGGACGAGCCGATGGCCCGCATCAGGCCGATCTCCCGGGTGCGCTGGGCGACCAGCATCGAGAAGGTGTTGATGATCAGGAAGATGCCGACGAGGAACGCGATCCCGGAGAAGCCGAGCATGGCGTACTTGATGACGTCCATGAACGAGCCGACGTCCTCGCGGTTCGCGTCCGCGTTCTCCTTCGCGGTCTGGACCGTGTACGACCCCGCCCCGAGCGTGTGTGCCACGTTCCGCTGGAGCCGCGCGTCGGAGACCCCGGCCGCGGCGGTGACGTGGAGCGCGGTGAACCGGCCGGTGGCGCCGAGCAGTTCGCGCTGGGCGGTCGCGGTGTCGAAGTAGACGATGGCGGCGCCGGGGTTGGTCACCTTGAAGGTGGTGATGCCGACGATCCGGGCCGTGAAGTCACCGGTCGACGCGATGGTGCGCAGCTCGTCGCCCATCCGGAGGTGGTGCTTGTCGGCGGTGTCGGCGTCGACCATCACCTCGCCGGGTCCGTGCGGGGCGCGTCCGGAGGTGATCTCCATCGAACGCAGCTCGCCCTTCGACCAGTTGCCGGCGATGGTGGGGGCGCCGTTCGACGATCCCATGTTCGTGTTGTGGCTGTCGACGACGGTCACGTTCATCGAATCGACCGCGCCCTCGGCGGACTTGACGCCGTCGGCCGTCCTCAGCCGCGTCAGCACGGAGGACGGCAGCGACTCGGGCACACCGTTCTGCGGCATGTCGTGGCCCTTGACGCCCTTCGGGGAGACCGTCACGTCGGACGCGGTGGTCGCGAAGAGCTTGTCGAAGGTCGTGTTCATCGTGTCGGTGAACACCAGCGTGCCGCACACGAACGCCACCGACAGCAGCACCGCGATGCCCGAGAGCGCCATGCGCCCCTTGTGCGCGAGGAAGTTGCGCAGGGAGGTCTTCAGGACGGTCACGACGTACGCCCCCGGGCATCGAAGTCCTTCATGCGGTCCAGGACCTGCTCCGCCGTCGGCTGCCGCATCTCGTCCACGATCCGGCCGTCGGCGAGATACAGCACCCGGTCCGCGTACGACGCGGCCACGGGGTCGTGGGTGACCATCACGATGGTCTGCCCGAGCTCGTCCACGGAGCGGCGCAGGAAGCCCAGCACCTCGGCGCCCGCGCGCGAGTCGAGGTTTCCGGTCGGCTCGTCACCGAAGATGATCTCGGGCCGGGCCGCCAGCGCCCGCGCCACGGCGACGCGCTGCTGCTGACCGCCGGAGAGCTGGGACGGCCGGTGCGTGAGCCGCTCGGCGAGACCCACGGTCTCCACGACCCGCTCCAGCCAGGCGCGTTCGGGTTTGCGGCCCGCGATGTCCATGGGCAGCGTGATGTTCTCGAGCGCGTTCAGCGTCGGCAGCAGGTTGAACGCCTGGAAGATGAACCCGATCCGGTCCCGGCGCAGCCGCGTGAGCTTCTTGTCCTTCAGGCCGGTGATCTCGGTGTCGTCCAGGTAGATCTGCCCGCTCGTCACGGTGTCGAGCCCGGCGAGGCAGTGCATCAGGGTGGACTTGCCGGACCCCGAGGGGCCCATGATCGCGGTGAAGCGGCCGCGGTCGATGTCCACGTCGACGTGGTCGAGGGCGACGACCCGGGTCTCCCCCGCCCCGTACGCCTTGACGACCTGCCGCGCCCGCGCGGCAACGGCCGTCCGTCCTCCGGTTCCCCCGGGCCTGGGGATGATCACAGCCGATGTCACGGTATGTCTCCTCTGTCGGTCGGCAGTCGGTCGCAGCCTTTTCGGCACAGGTGTGCCGTGGCGTGGTACGTTGATGTCGATGAGTCTGGTGAGCGGCAGGGGTGCGTCGCGCTGGTGCGAAGCCCCGTCTTTTCCTGGGGGAAACCCGACCCCTGCCGGTTCGGTCGGCCGCCCCCCGGCGGCGTAATGCCAGATTAAGGACGGCTCCGGCGCCCTCTCGTCCTCCGCGGGTACGAACCCTCCCCCAGCCGCAGTACGGAGGTACCCCTAGGGGCAGTCCACTCCCGGGAGCAGTCCTTCTCGGGGTCGGCTCCACCCCGGGCGCAGCCGGCTCCGTCAGTGCCCTTCGTCCTGGAAGACGTTGTGCGAGTCGGCGAGCAGCCGAGGGTCGCAGGGGATGCGCGGCGCGCGTCCTCGTGGCTTCTCATAAGGGCCGCTTAACTTCCAAAAGACTGACTTAACCCGGGTAACAGCCGAGGTCAGACCCGTTTTCTCGCGGCACGTGCCTACCGACCAGCCAGTTTGTGGAAAACCCCGCGCGGCGTCCGCGCCCGCGAGTAGCGTGCCCGGCACCGCTCCCCCACCTCCCTGCGGTTCGCCGCCACGGACCCTAGCCGCGCAAGGAGCACCGGGATGTCCCACGACCCGTCGTCACCCGCCCCGTCGCACCTCACCTACCCCTGGAAGCCCCCACCGCCGCCCGAACCGGCGACCGTCCGGCTCCGGCCCCACCGCGAGCCCCTCGGACGCCACAGCGACCTGCGCATCCTGCGCAGCGCCTACCGCTGGCAGCGGCGCACCGCCACGTTCACCGCCCTCGGCTACTTCACGGTGTTCCTCGTCCTGTCGGCGTTCGCCCCGCACGTCATGACCCGCACGATCGCCGACGGCATCCCCGTCGGCCTGCTGCTCGCGCTCGTCCAACTCCCGGTCACCTGGCTGGCGATCGCGCTGTACGAGACCACCGCGCGCCACCACGTCGACCCGCTCGCCGACCGCCTCCGCAAGCAGGCCACGGTGGAGGCCAAGCGGGGAGCGGCGCGATGAGCACCTTCACCGGCTTCAGCGACTCGGCCCAGGCGATGTCCCTGGTCGGCTTCTCCACCATCGCCACGATCACCCTGCTGCTGTGCGTGATGACCGGCCCCGACCGGGACGACCTCGACGAGTTCTACACCGGCTACGGCTCCCTGTCGCCCCTGCGCAACGGCCTGGCCATCGCCGGCGACTACATCTCCGCGGCCACCGTCCTCGGCACCGGCGGCGTCATCGCCCTGTGCGGCTACGACGGCATCGTGCTGGCACTCAGTACGACGCTGTCCCTGTTGCTGCTGATGTTCCTGCTGGCCGAACCCCTGCGCAACACGGGCCGGTTCACGATGGGCGACGCGCTGGCCCGCCGCCTGCCCGGCCGCGGCGTCCGCATCGCGGTCTGCGCGGTGACCCTCGCCGCGCTGCTGCCGCTGATGGTGGTGCAACTGGCCGGCACCGGGCAGCTCATCGCCTTCGTCCTCGGCTTCTCCAGCGAATCCCTGAAGACGGGCTGCGTGATCGGCCTCGGCGCCCTCATGATCAGCTACGCGGCGATCGGCGGCATGAAGGGCACCGCCCTCATCCAGATCCTGAAGATCGTGATGCTCGTCGGCTCCGGCGCCGTGGTCGCCGTCCTCGTCCTCGGCCGCTTCGACTGGGACCCGGGCGCCCTGTTCCAGGCAGCGGCCCACCACAGCGGGGTCGGGACGGCCTTCCTGCACTCGGGCCTGGAGTTCACGGGCGGCCTCGCACCCCGTCTGGACATGATCGCGTCCGAGCTGACGGTCGTCCTGGGCGGCGCCTGCCTGCCCCACATCACCATGCGCATGTACACCGCCTCCAGCGCCCGCCAGGTGCGCCGCTCCATGTCCTGGGCGGTGTCGGTCGTGGCCCTGTTCGTCCTCGTCATCACGGTCGTCGCCATGGGAGCCACGGCTCTGGTCGGCCGTACGGTGATCACCCAGGCCGATCCGCAGGGCAACACCGCCTACCTGCTGGGGTCGAGGGCGGCGTTCGGAGCGGACGTGTCGACGGCGGAGAGCTTCCTGTTCACCACCGTCACCACGGCGATCTTCCTCACCCTCCTGGCCTCCGTCGCCGGAATGATCCTCGCCTGCGCCAACTCCCTGGCCCACGACGTCTTCGCGGCCCGCGTGCAGGAGATGCCGGCCCGCCGCGAAATGCTCCTCGCCCGCCTCGCGGCCCTGGCCGTGGGCGCCCCCGCCATCCTCCTGGCGATCCTGGCCCAGCACCGCACCCTCCAGCCGCTGGTGACCCTCTCCTTCAGCATCGGCGCCTCGGCCCTCGCGCCCGCCCTCGTCTACGGCCTCTTCTGGCGCCGTTACACCCGAAGGGGTGTGCTGTGGACGCTGATCGGCGGCACGCTCACCGTCCTCGTGCTGATGCCGGGCACCAACCTGGTCTCCGGCTCCCCCGTCTCGGCCTTCCCCGCCGCCGACTTCAACTGGTTCCCGTTCACCACGACCGGCATCGTCTCGATCCCGGCGGGCTTCGCCCTCGGCTGGCTCGGCACGATGCTCTCCGGCCGCGACACCACCCAGCGACAGCGCCGCCAGTACGAGGCGATCGAGAGCCGCATCCTCGCGGGAGCCGTACGGAGAGAGAGCTGAGGCAGGGCGCCCGGGCCGTCCCCACGGCCCGACCGGCGCAGGACCGGGCAGGCCTACTCCAGCGCAGCACGCCCCATCAACGACGTCAGACTGCTGCGTACGTAGTCCATGTGCGCCTGCACGTCGCCCCGGGTCTCCTCGTGCTCGCGCAGCACCTGCTCCGTCTCCCGCGCGATCCGGTCCTCGTGCACCCGCGCCTCGGCCAGCATCTGCGCGGCACGCGCCTGCGCCTGCTCAAGACACCGCCGTGCCGACTCCTCCGCCGCGCCGAACACGCGCCGCGCCTCGGACAGCGCGGCCTCGGCCCGGGCCGCCCGCTCGACATGGTGGGCGTCGAGCGCGGCCACCCGCTCGACCTCCTCCCGCTCCGCCGCAGCCCACCGTTCGGCCTGCTCCTTGGCCTGGTCGGCGAGCATCCCGGAGGTCCGCTGCCGCACCTCCCGCAACGCGGCGAGAGCCTCGCTCCGTAGCTCCTTCACCTCACGGCGCGCGCCGATCCGCTCGTCGTCCGCCTCGGCGCGCGCCGCGAGCAGCCGCTGACGCGCGCGTTCCTCCCCCTCCGCGCGGACCACATCCGCCCGCTCCTGCGCCGCTCGGCGCACGGCGAGCGCGTGCGCCTCCGCCCGCGTCACGCGCTCGTGCGCCTCGCGCTCCGCCCCGTCCCGTACGACGGCCGCTTCTTCCACCCCGAGCTGGAAGATGCGCCGCGCACGCTCCCCGAGCGTCTCGTAGCTCTGCGGAGCGAGCCGTGCCACCCTCTCGCGCAACCGCTCGGCCTCCACCGCCATGTCCTTGGCGAGCACGGTCAGCCGTGCGGCCCGCTCCCACGCGTCGTCCCGCTCCCGCGAGAGCGCCGCCGCGAACGCGTCGACCTGCTCGGGGCGGTAGCCGCGCCCCCGGACAGTCACGAAGCCGTGCGGCGGCATCGATGTGCTGCTCACCCCGGGAACCCCTCTCCGCCGGACACACACGAAATGATGATTTCGCGCACATCTTGATGGATCGGGCGTAAGTGTTCATAACGCGACACTCCGCAGGCGCGTCACGGCCACAAACAAAGAGGCCGGCCTCGGTCACAGACCAAGGCCGGCCTTGAACAGACCCGGAGCTGCCTAGAGCAGCCCGTCCCACATCTGCTCCAGCAGCACCGACCACCAGCTCTCCGGCGAGGCGAGCGCCGCCGGGTCGAGGGCGGCGAGCTGCGCCTGGAAGTCGACGGTCCAACGCCCCGCCTGCTCCTGGTTCAGACCGAACCGCAGCCGCCACATCCGGCCCAGCATCGCCAGACAGCGCGCGAGCTCCGGCAGCCCGGTGTTCACGAACTGCGGCGGCACGGGCGCACCGCCCGGCCCCGCCTCCACCGGAACCGCGACGATGTTCGCCGTGCCGTACTGCACACAGATCGCCTTGCCGAAGTCGCTGCCCATCACCAGATACGACGCCGCGTCCGCGGACGGCTGCACCCCGCGCTCCTGCGCCAGCTCCGCCAGCGTCGGCACCGGACGGCCCGGCTGCGCCTGCGCCCAGAAGAACGGGCCCATGTCCAGCGGCAGCCCGGCCGAGACCAGCGTGTGCGCCACGATCGGCGGCACGCCCTGCCGCGCCACCGCGGCCTGCTCGAACCGGAACACGCCCGGACCGAACGCCGCCGCCAGTTCCTGCGCGACCCCCTCCGGCGGAATCGGCGGCGCCGGCTGCACCTGCGGCAACGGTGCCCGCACCGGCGCGGGCCGCGCGGGACCGTCCGCCACCTGGTGCAACTCGCCCTGGTGGGCGAGCAGTTGATGCATGCCCTGCTGACGGCTCGCGTGATCCGTGCCGTACGGCGCGATGCTCGTGATCCGCGCCTGCGGCCACTGCTCACGGATCATCCGCGCGCAGTACGCGCCCGGCAGCTCGCACGACTCCAACTCCGTGTGCAGCTCCAGCACCTTGTCCGGCGGCACGTTCATGGCCCGCAGCTCATGGAATATCTGCCACTCCGGGTGCGGCATGCCCGGCGCGGAACGCCGGATCAACTGCTGCTCCGAGCCGTCGTGCGCGCGGTAGCGCAGCACGGCCTGATAGCCCGGACCCACCGTCGGCTGCCCTTGCGGCGGGTAACCGTACGCCGGAGGCTGCTGACCGGGCGGCGGCATCGCACCGGGCGCCGTCGACTGAGGCTGCGGCTGCGGCTGCGAGTGGGGTTGGGGCTGCGGGGGGCCCGGGGGCACGCCAGGGGCGCCCGGTGCTCCGGGGGTGCCCGGTGCTCCGGGGGTGCCCGGAGCCGGGGCCGGTGGCGGGAGCGGCATGCCGGGGGCGCCCACCGGGGGCGCGGCCAGGACCGTCTCCGCCTGGTGTACGGCTCCGGACGCGTCCCCGGGAACACCCTGCGGGTTGGGTGCGCTCGGGGCACTCGGGGGCATGCCCGGAGCACCGGGAGTCCCGGGCGCGCTCGGCACGGCCGCGACGCCGGGAGGCGTGGAGAGCGGCGCGCCAGGCGAGTTGGGGACTCCCTGCGGGTTCGTCGCACCCGGATCGACCGTCGGCATGACCTGCGTCGGCATGTGATCGCCCGCGGGCGCACCCGGAGGCGGGGGAGGCGGCGCACCCATCGCACCGCGTTCCCCGTGCGGCGGCGCCTTGCTCGTCATCGCGTCCGCGATGTCCGCGGCGTGGGGCGCGGGCGGGCGGCCCGGCTGCTGCGGGTAGCCGTAGACGGGGGCGCCCGGAGCACCCGAGGCCCCGGGAACACCCGGCCCGTGCGGGTGGCCGTACGACGGACCACCCGCCGCGGGAGGAGACGCAGGCGCGGGCGGCCTGCCCGCCGGAGGCACGTCGGCCGCCGGAGCCGGTTGTTCGGGCGGCAGTTGGCCCCCACCCGCCGTCGACGCCGCGTCGGGCTTCGGCGTGGCATCGTCGGCGTCACTCAGCGGCGGCGCGGACACCGTCTCCGGCAGCGGAACCGAACGGTCGTCGCCCGCATCCGCGTTGGTGTCCGTCCCCGCCCAAGGCGTCGCGCCCGGGGGTACATCCGGCGCTGGTGGTACGGAAGTTGGGGCGGACGGCGGCACGGAAGTCGCTGGAGTCGGAGTCGGCGGCACACCGTCGGCCGCGCCGTGCGACGCCTTCTGATCCGGGATGCCCAGCTTGTCCGCCGCCTCCTGGAGCCACTCCGGCGGGGTCAGCAGGAACGACGTCTGGTTCAGATCCACCCGCTCGGGCGGCGCCGGTGCCGCACCCGCGCCCGCGCCCGCACGGCCGTACTCCTCCTCGTACCGGCGGATCACCTCGCCCACCGGCAGCGCCGGCCACAGCGTGGCCTCGCCGCTGTCCCGAGCGAGGACCAGCCGCTGACCGCCCGCGTCCGAACGCGGCCCCTCCGCCCGGTCCTCGCCCCACATCACGAACCCGAGCCCGAACTCCCGTACCCGCACCTCACGATGCTGGTACGACGGCACGTCCCCGTTGATCCACTCTTCCGCGCGCTCCTGCGCCTGCGCGAACGTCACCATCGGAAATCTCACTCCCCCACCGACGCCGCCGAAGCGGCCGCGGACACCGGCACCACGCGCGCGAAGCCGCCGTCCACCATCAGGCCCGACACCGTCTCCAACTCCGGCGGACTGCCCGCCAACCGCGACAGGAACACGTCGAAATCCTCACCGCACGGCAGCAGCAACCGCTCCGCCCGCTCGGCCGGCGACCACGCCGGATCCACGTCCCGCGCATCGTCGTACGTGCAGAACCACACCGAACCGGCCCGCTCGCCCCTCACCTTCACCGCGAGCAGACCGCCCTGCACGAAGGCCACGCCCAGGTAGTCCTTGGTCAGGTGGTCACGCAGACACTTGTTGACGTACACCAGGTCGTTGACCGCCGCCTCGTCCCGCACCGTGAAGAACGGCTGGTCGACGAGCATTCCGAGCTCGGCGTCGAGTGCCGTGCCCACCGGCGCGCAGCCGCCCGCCGCCTTCAGGAACGAGCGGTACGCGCCCGGCAACCGGTACCCCAGGTCCTCCTCGACCCCCTGCACCTGCTGCTCCGTCACCGCCACACCCGACTTCGGCAGCCTGAAGTGCGTCGGCCGCGTCTCCTGCAACGGCCGCGTCCCCCGCTTGCCCTGATCGACGCGCGTCGTCGCCACGCCCCCGTGGTGCCGCAGCAACGCCTTCACCTCGACCGGCACCAGCTCCAGCCGCCGCGTGCCCACCACGTGGTGCCACGTCCAGCCGTGCGGCGTCGCCACCTTGGCCACCGTGTCCCACAACTCGTGGCCCGACGCCGCCAACGCGGCGTTCGCCGAGACGTAGTCCGTCAGCCGCAGCTCGTCGACGCCGAAACCCTCCGGCGGGTCGGCGATGTCCGCCGCCGCACGCGCATACGGCGAGAAATCGGGGTACCCGTACTCGTCCACCCGTACCCCTCCCGGGTGACGTGCGGCGCGGACCGGATCCGGGAAATGCACGACCTGCCCGGCGTAGGCCGCGTTCGGCGGCACGGCTTGCTGCCCGAGCCGACCTGTCGTCATGGCGGTTGCCCCCTGCGGCACTCTGTACGAACCCCAGCACGCCACCTCCGGCGCGACACGGCCCGTATCCCACTGTCCCCGCACCGTCTCCGACGCGTTGACCGCACCCATCGCGGTGCCGACAGCCTATGCGGTACGCGCACACCGGTCACCGGCGCTCCGACCGCCGGACCTCCGCCTCCGTGACCAGGCGTCACCCCACCGTGACGACCCGCCCGCACCCTGGCGTGTCGCGCCGCCCCAGCTTCCGCACACGCCACGGTATTTGGCACTCTGTGTCCTCCGGGTGGATGCTCGGGAGGGGATGATGATCATGAACGCGACGCAGACAGGGCCGCACACGGACACCCGAACCGGCCGGCCCACCGCGGCCTCCGGCGACCCCCGCATCGACTGGAGCCACACCGAGACACCGCACGCCCCCACCCTGCGCAACCGCCGCGACGGCATCCTGCCCACCGTCGCCGCCGCCCTCTCCGTCCGTGGCGCCACCCTCACCGGCACCGCCGCCCGCGGCGACCGGCCCCCCACCCTGCACCCCCTCGTCCAGGACTTCCTCGACACGCTCACCAGCGCCCAACGCGACCGCTTCACCGGCCGCTGCGCGGAGACCATCCTCATCTCCCGCCACCTCACCGCCGCCGACGCCGCCCGCAGCAAACGCTCCGCCCGCAAACCCATGACCAACGGCGAAGCCCGCAAAGCCCTCAAACAAGCCAAGCTCACCACCCGCCGCATACGCGAGGACGGCGATCCGCTCCACGGCAGCTTCGCCACCCCCTGCCGCGCCTGCACCGCCCTCAGCGACCACTTCGGCGTCCGCGTCGTCGACCCGACGACAGCCGCCACCTGACCCGACCACGCGCGCACCGACCCCCCACACCCCGCAGCACACCTCCCCGGCGCGCGCACTCCGGACGCACCCCCGCCGAACGGCGAACGAAACGATCGAAGGGCAGATGCACGCCGACCGCACCTCCTCCCCCCGGCGCTCGACACCGCCGGCACAGGGGGGAACCCCAGCGCGCTTCCCCACGAGCGTCGACGCCGCCCTGCGCGCCGCCGGCTGGCAACCCGGACGCTGGGACATAAGGCAGGCCGAGGTCTGGGCCGACACCCTCCGCGAACACACCTCACCCGCCGGGCACCGGCACGCCGTCTTCCCCGCCGCCGTCGAAGCCTGGGCCGAATTCGGCAACCTCCGCGTCACCCCCAGGGGCCCCGGCCGCCAGATCGCCCCCGCCACCCTCCACCTCGACCCCCTCCACGGCCTCCACCTCGCCCGCACCCTCGGCGACCTCGGCCGCACGCTCGACACCCACGTCTGCCCCCTCGGCGAGGAGACCGACACCCAATCCCTGCTCGCCATCGACAGCGAGGGCCGCGTCTACACCCTCGACCACACCGGCGACTGGTACCTCGGCCCCGGCATCGACCACGCCCTCACCACACTCATCACCGGCGTCCAGCCCGCACGCCTGAGCACCGGCTGACGCCACCGGTCACCCTCGACCGGCAGCGCGCCTACCCCGCCGGGATCACCGCCGAAACCCGAAAACCCCCCGCATCCGTCGGCCCCGACACGAACACCCCGCCCAGCGCCAGCACCCGCTCGCGCATCCCGAGCAGCCCATTGCCGCCCGACGGCAGCCGCGCCGCCGACGCCGACCCCGGCTCCGGCGGCGGCTCGTTCTCCACCTGCATCGCGATCTCCGACACCCGATGCGCGAGCCGTACGTACGTCTTCGCACCCGCCGCGTGCTTGTGCACGTTCGTCAGCGCCTCCTGCACCACGCGGTACGCGGTCTGCTCCACCTCCACCGCGTACGTCCGCACGGCGCCCTGCACCGACAGGTCCACCGCCATCCCCGCGGCGGCCGACTGCCCCACCAACTCGTCCAGCTCCGACAGACAGGGACCGTCGGCCGCACCGTCGTCGACGACGGCCCGGGAAGCGGCCGCGGCGGCCGCCGCCCCGACGGCGGCGAGCGGCACCGACGCCTCACGCCGGTCCGCCGCGTCCCCGGCGCGCAGCACCCCCAGCATCTCCCGCAGCTCGGTCAGCGCCTGCCGGCCCATGTCCCCGACCAGCGCCGCGTTGCGCACCGCCTTCTCGGGATCCTTCCGCGCCACCGCCTGCAGCGCGGCGGCGTGCACCACCATCAGACTCACCCGATGCGCGACGACGTCATGCATCTCCCGCGCGATCCGCGTCCGCTCCTCGCCCCGCGCCCACTCGGCCCGCTCCTCCGCGCGCTCCGCGAGCAACTGCAGCTCGCGCTCCAGGCTGTCCGCCCGCTCCCGCAGGCTCTCCATCAACCGCCGCCGGGCCCCCACGTACAACCCGAGCAGCAGCGGAGGAGCGGTCAGACCGAGCGACGTCGTGATCGAGGCGAACGGGACGAACCAGTTCCCGAGCGTCAGATCCCCCCGCGCCATGTCCTGCCGCACGCGCACGAAGGTCACGATCAGCGTCCCGACGAGCGACATCCCCGCGAGCGCCACGATGATCCGGCGCGGCAGCTCGGCGGCGGCGAGGGTGTACAGCCCCACGATCCCCATCAGGAAGCCCATCTGGGCCGGGGTGATCGCGATCGACACCAGCACGACGGCGATGGGCCACTTGCGGCGGAGCACGAGCACCGAACCGGCCAGCAACCCGAACACGATCCCCGCCGGCACCAAAATCCCCGCGTCCCGCGCGAACGGAACACCCTCCGCACCGCACTCCGCCGCCGACGCCAGCGCAAGCGCCCCGTCCAGTACCGCGCTACGCCAGCGGGCCCACCACCACGGCCCGGTCACGGCCGCGGAGCCCTCTTCCCCCGTCGTGGTCATGCGCCAAGCGTACGGGCGGCCGGGGTCGCTTTTCCGGTGAGTTTCGCGGACTGCCGTACACCACACTCCGTAATCGAATCGCGGCGAAACCCACTGGTATCCGTCGAACTGCCGAACCATGCCCACCTGACCCCGGAATTGGGCATTCCAGCCGGACCGTATGCCGATGGCCGATGGAGCGGAATCGTGGCCCATGCGCAGGCACGTCTCGGGTAAGGTCTGGAGCGCTGTCCCCCGTGGTGTAACTGGCAGCACACTGGTTTTTGGTACCAGCAGGACAAGGTTCGAATCCTTGCGGGGGAGCCACAGCACCACATGACCTGAGTTCGGGCCCTGACAGCACAGTCGGGGCCCGCTCTCATATCCCCCACGAAACCCCCCGGTATCCTGCGGATGTCACCCCGCCGTCCAAAGCCGAAGGGCAACCCCGTGAGCGCCATTCGCCCGGCCGCCGTCGTCGTTCTCGCAGCGGGTGAGGGCACCCGTATGAAGTCGTCCACACCCAAGGTTCTGCACGAGATCTGCGGTCGCAGTCTCGTCGGTCATGTACTCGCCGCAGCGCGTGAGTTGGACCCCGAGAACCTGGTCGTCGTCGTGGGGCACGCCCGTGAGCAGGTGACCACGCACCTCGGTGAGGTCGACCCGCAGGTGCGTACGGCCGTGCAGGAGCGGCAGAACGGCACCGGGCACGCCGTGCGGATGGCTCTGGAGGAGCTGGGCGGCGGCGTCGACGGGACCGTGGTCGTCGTCTGCGGGGACACCCCGCTGCTGACCGCCGACACCCTCAAGCAGCTCGCCGCCACCCATCACACCGACGGCAACGCCGTGACCGTGCTCACCGCGGAGGTCCCGGACGCGACCGGTTACGGCCGTATCGTGCGCGACGACGCCTCCGGTGCCGTCACCGCGATCGTCGAGCACAAGGACGCCACCGACTCTCAGCGGGCGATCCTGGAGATCAACTCCGGTGTGTTCGCCTTCCACGGGCAACTCCTCGCCGACGCCATCGGCAAGCTGCGGACGAACAACAGCCAGGGCGAGGAGTATCTGACCGACGTCCTCGGCATCCTGCGCGAGGCCGGGCACCGCGTCGGCGCCTCCGTCGCCGCCGATCACCGTGAGATCGCCGGGATCAACAACCGTGTGCAGCTTGCCGAGGCGCGCCGCAGCCTCAACGACCGACTGCTGGAGCGGGCGATGCTGGCCGGCGTGACGGTCGTGGATCCGGCGACCACGTGGGTGGATGTCACGGTCACGTTCGAGCAGGACGCCCTCGTGCATCCGGGGACGCAGCTGCAGGGCTCGACGCATCTCGGTGAGGGCGCCGAGGTCGGGCCGAACAGCCGGCTGAAGGACACGCGCGTGGGCGCGGGGGCGCGGGTGGACAACACGGTGTCGGACGGTGCGCGCATCGGTGCGCAGGCGTCCGTGGGGCCGTACGCGTACCTGCGTCCGGGCACCCGGCTCGGCGTGAAGTCGAAGATCGGTACGTACGTGGAGACGAAGAACTCCTCCATCGGTGACGGGACGAAGGTTCCGCATCTGTCGTACGTCGGGGACGCGACGATCGGCGAGCAGACGAACATCGGGGCGGCGAGCGTGTTCGTGAACTACGACGGGGAGAGCAAGCACCACACCACGGTGGGGTCGCATTGCAAGACCGGTTCGGACAATATGTTTGTGGCTCCTGTCACGATTGGGGACGGTGCGTACACCGCCGCCGGGTCCGTGATCACGAAGGATGTGCCGCCCGGTTCACTGGCCGTGGCCCGCGGTCAGCAGCGGAATATCGAGGGCTGGGTGGCTCGGAAGCGTCCCGGCAGCGCGGCCGCGAAGGCGGCGGAGGCGGCGTCCCGGCAGGGCGTTCGCGAGGACTGACTGGAAACGGTCGCCTCAAACTCGGCGTACCGTGATAAGTGCACATCCACGCACCCCCACCTAGCTGTATCGGCCCTCTCGCCCCCAGCCGAGAGCTCTCGACGCCCAGCTGAGACACCTCTGAGGAGACTGTGCTGTGACCGGGTTCAAGACGACCGGCGAAAAGAAGATGATGTTCTTCTCCGGCCGCGCCCACCCCGAGCTTGCCGAGGAGGTCGCCCGCGAACTCGGTGTCGGGGTCGTCCCGACGAAGGCCTTCGACTTCGCGAACGGTGAGATCTACGTCCGCTACCAGGAGTCGGCTCGTGGTGCGGACTGCTTCCTGATCCAGAGCCACACGGCTCCGATCAACAAGTGGATCATGGAGCAGCTGATCATGATCGACGCGCTGAAGCGTGCGTCGGCCCGCTCCATCACGGTGATCGTGCCGTTCTACGGTTACGCGCGGCAGGACAAGAAGCACCGTGGTCGTGAACCGATCTCGGCGCGTCTGATCGCGGACCTGATGAAGACGGCGGGTGCGGACCGCATCCTGACGGTGGATCTGCACACGGACCAGATCCAGGGTTTCTTCGACGGCCCGGTGGACCACCTGTTCGCGCTTCCGCTGCTGGCGGACTACGTGGGCGACAAGGTGGACCGCGAGAAGCTGACCGTGGTGTCTCCGGACGCGGGCCGGGTGCGGGTGGCCGACCGCTGGTGCGACCGCCTCGGTGCGCCGCTCGCCATCGTGCACAAGCGCCGTGACAAGGACGTCGCGAACCAGGTGACGGTCCACGAGGTCGTGGGTGAGGTCAAGGGCCGGGTGTGCGTTCTGGTCGACGACATGATCGACACGGGTGGCACGATCTGCGCCGCCGCCGACGCGCTGTTCGCGCACGGCGCGGAGGACGTCATCGTGACGGCGACGCACGGTGTGCTGTCGGGTCCGGCGGCGGACCGTCTGAAGAACTCGCGCGTGAGCGAGTTCGTGTTCACCAACACCCTGCCGACGCCGGGCGAGCTGGGCCGCGACCTGGACAAGCTGACGGTGCTGTCGATCGCGCCGACGATCGCGAGCGCGGTGCGTGAGGTGTTCGAGGACGGTTCGGTGACGAGCCTGTTCGACGAGCAGTAAGCCGCGGGCGACCGCCTGAAGATCCTTTTGGGTACGGCCTCCCCCTCCGAGTAGACTGTGGCAGTTGCTCGGCGAGGGAGGCCGTGCCCGTTTCTCTTACGGGTCTGGTGCTCCGTTATCGACGCGCTCTTCGTAGCAGGCCGTTCGTGGCCGGGTGACCCCGTCCGTATCTACCTCTACGAGGAGTGATCATCATGTCCGAGGTGAAGCTCACCGCCGAGACGCGCACCGAGTTCGGCAAGGGTGCCGCGCGTCGCGTCCGCCGCGAGAACAAGGTTCCGGGTGTCCTGTACGGCCACGGTTCCGACCCGCTGCACCTGACGCTGCCGGCTCACGACCTGCAGATGGCGCTGCGTACGCCGAACGTTCTGATCTCCCTGGACATCGACGGCAAGTCCAACGAGCTGGCGATCCCGAAGGCCGTGCAGCGTGACCCACTGAAGGGCTTCCTGGAGCACGTCGACCTGCTGCTGGTCAAGCGCGGCGAGAAGGTCACGGTCGAGATCCCGGTCCGCACCGAGGGCGAGCTGGCCCCGGGCGGCAACCTGCTGGAGCACGTCCTGGACGCGCTGCCGGTCGAGGCCGAGGCCACGCACATCCCCGAGTCGGTCACCGTCTCCGTCCAGGGTCTGGAGGCCGGTGCCTCGATCCACGCCAAGGACATCGCTCTGCCGTCCGGCGTGACGCTGGCCACCGACGAGGACGCGGTCGTCCTGCAGGTCCTGGCCGCGCAGGTCGAGGAGGCCCCCGAGGGCGAGGCCGAGGGCGAAGAGGCCGCCGAGGCCTGATCCTCGCGATCGTCGTTTCGTCAGCCGCTGCCCCCGGTGGGGGCAGCGGCTGACGTGCATCAGTGGCCGGCGTGCCCGAGGACGCGCGTCGGCGCGTTCCAGCGCGTATCAAGGAGTTATGGACGTGAGCACTCCCGCAGGCGCCCCCTGGCTGATCGTCGGCCTGGGGAATCCGGGGCCGGACTACGCGATGAACCGTCACAACGTGGGGTTCATGGTGGCCGATCTGCTGGCCGAGCGGATCGGGGGGAGGTTCAAGCGGGCCGGGAAGGCGCAGGCTCAGGTCGTGGAGGGCCGTATCGGGCCGCCGGGTCCGGCGAGCCGGCGGGTGATCCTGGCGAAGCCGATGTCGTACATGAACCTGTCGGGCGGGCCGGTGAACGCGCTGCGGGACTTCTACAAGGTGCCGGTGGAGAACATCGTCGCGGTGCATGACGAGCTGGACATCGACTACGGCGTCCTGCGGCTGAAGCTGGGCGGGGGCGACAACGGGCACAACGGGCTGAAGTCGATGACGAAGGCGATGGGGTCGGACTACCACCGGGTGCGGTTCGGGATCGGGCGGCCTCCGGGGCGGATGCAGGTGGCCGATTTCGTGCTGAAGGACTTCTCGTCGTCGGAGCGCAAGGAGCTGGACTACTTCGTGGACCGGACGGCGGACGCGGTGGAGTGTCTGGTGATCGAGGGGCTGGAGCGGGCGCAGGGCTCGTACAACTCCTGATTTGTCCGGGCTTGGGGCGGGCGGGAGTTGACCGACCCGAGGGCCATGGCCAATGATCCCGGCCATGCCTGCCTCCGCATCCCCGTCCCGTCAGGCCTCGGTCACCGCCCTGCGGTTCGGCCGGCTCGCGGTGATGGGTGCCGTCGCCGTGCTGATCCTGGTCGCGGGGGTGTGGGGTTCGTGGGGGACGGCGCAGCACGTGATGCTGACGAAGGGGCGGGAGAGCGGCACGATCGAGGTGGCGCGCTGCGGTGCGGCCACGTGTTCGGGGCCGTTCACGCCGCTGTCGGCGGGGGCGATGGCGCGCAAGAAGGTCGTCATCGCGCGGACGGTCGCGGTACGGCAGGGGCAGACGTACACGGTGGTCGTGAAGCCGGGCGGGGACGAGGTCGTACGGTCCGGGCCGGGCGGCGTGCTGTATGCCTGGGTTCCGCTGGGGGGTGCGCTGTTGCTGGCCTCGGTCGTGGTGGCGGGCGGGCTGCGGATGGCGCGGACGGGGTGGGTGCTGGCGGGGTCGGGGGCGGTGCTGCTCACGGCGGCTTTCGTGGCGCTGTGAGGGGGTGCGCGGGGGTCTGGGACTTGCCCGAACTGTGGAAGAAATGTGTGTGGCCTGTTCGTAATTGACCAACACGTGGCCCGAGTTGCAAGCTGATCCGACTCCCCCCACATCTTTTTCTTTCCCGTTCGCATCTCGTAGAGAGATCGTCCCCATGCGTACCCTCCTTCGCGCCGGCGCGCTCAGCGCCGGCCTGTCGGCCGCGCTTCTGCTCGCGCCGGCCGCGCACGCATCCGCTTCCGGTGACAACGGCACCGTGAAGATCCACGCCTCGACGACCGGCGACGACGCCCGCCGGAACGAGCCGCACGCGTGCACGTTCTACCTGGACGGCTTCGGTTTCGACACCGCCCAGCAGGTCGACTGGCACATCGAGGCCTGGGCGCCGACGGGCGCCACGAAGGGCGAGACCGTGAAGTCCGGCTCGCTCACCCTGGACGCCGACGGTCACGGCCGTACGGCCGAACTGTCGCTGCCCGACGGGCACTACAAGCTCTTCTGGAACTTCGCCGGCGAGCACGGTGCCGCGAAGCAGAAGGTGTTCTGGACGAACTGCCAGGGCGCGAAGTCGGGCGGCGTGTCCGTGTCGGCGTCCGCGGGCGTGTCGGGTTCGGGTGTGTCCGTGGCCGCCGGTGTGACGGTCGGCTCGGACGCGTCCGATGCCCCGACCGCCGCCCCGTCCGCATCGTCGTCCGCGTCGTCGCCCTCGTCGCCGTCGGCGCAGGGCGGCTCGGGCGACCTGGCCGAGACGGGTAACGGTGCGCCGCTGGGCGTGCTGTCGGGCGTCGCCGCGGCGCTGGTCGGCGCGGGCGGTTACCTGATGTTCCGCCGCCGGAAGGCCGCCCAGGGCTGACCGCACATGAGGGTGCCCCCGTGCTTCGCTGCGAAGCGCGGGGGCACCCTCATGTCCGAGGCGATCAGCCGGTGTTGCGCAGGCCCGCCGCCACACCGTTGACGGTCAGGAGCAGGGCCCGGGACAGCAGCGGGTCGGCCGGCTCGTCCGCGGCGGCGGCGTCGCGCTGGCGCTTGAGGAGCGCGACCTGGAGGTAGGAGATGGGGTCCAGGTAGGCGTCGCGGATGGCGAAGGTCTGCCTCAGCACGGGCTGGGCGTCGAGGAGTTCGCTCTCGCCGGTGATGCGGAGCACCTCGCGCACGGTCAGCTCGTGCTCGGCGCGGATGCGTTCGAAGACGTGCTTGAGCTCGTCGGGGACGAGCGTGTCGACGTAGTGCTCGGCGATCCTGAGGTCCGTCTTCGCGAGCGTCATCTCCACGTTGGACATGAAGTTGCGGAAGAAGTGCCACTGTTCGTGCATCTCGTCGAGGACGCCGTCGAGGCCGGCCTCGCGCAGGGCCTTGAGGCCGGAACCGACGCCGAACCAGCCGGGCACGATCTGCCGTGACTGGGTCCAGCCGAACACCCAGGGGATGGCGCGCAGTCCGTCGAGTCCGGCGCCGGAGTCGGGCCGCCGCGAGGGCCGCGAGCCGAGGTGCAGGTCGGCGAGCTGGTCGACGGGGGTGGAGGCGAAGAAGTACGCCGGGAGGTCGGGGTCCTCCACCAGGCGGCGGTAGGCGTCGTGGGCGGCGTCGGAGACGACGTCCATGGCGGCGTCCCAGCGGGCGAGGGCCTCGACGGACTGACGAGGTGCCGTGTGCAGGGCGGAGGCCTGCAGGGTGGCGGCGACGGTCAGTTCCAGGTTCTCGCGGGCCAGCGAGGGGACCAGGTACTTGTCGGAGATGACCTCGCCCTGCTCGGTGACCTTGATCTCGCCTTCGAGGGTGCCCCAGGGCTGGGCGAGGATCGCGTCGTGCGAGGGGCCGCCGCCGCGGCCGACGGTGCCGCCGCGGCCGTGGAAGAGCCGGAGCCGTACGCCGTAGCGGTGGGCGACGTCGCGCAGGCGGCGCTGGGCACGGTGGATCTCCCACTGGGAGGTGGTGATGCCGCCGAACTTGGAGGAGTCGGAGTAGCCGAGCATGACCTCCTGGACGTCCCCGCGCAGCGCGACGAGGCGCCGGTAGGAGGGGTCGGAGAGCATGTCCTCCAGGATCGTGTCGGCGGCCTTGAGCTCGTCGGTGGTCTCCAGGAGCGGCACGATGCCGATCTTGGCCCAGCCGGCGTGCAGGTCGATGAGGCCGGCCTCGCGGGCCAGGACGGCGGCGGCGAAGACGTCGTCGGCGCCCTGGCACATGGAGATGATGTACGACTCGATGACCTCGGGTCCGAACACCTCCAGGGCCCGCTTGACGGTCTGGAACGTGCCGAGGGTCTTCTCACCGGCGGCGTCGACCGGGGCCGGGGTGGGGGCCAGCGGCCTCCTGGACCGCAGCTCCTTGGCGAGGAGCTTGGCCCGGTACTCGCGCGGCATGTCGGTGTAGCGCCAGGACTCCTCACCGAGCCGGTCGAAGAGCTGGCCGAGGGCGTGGTGGTGGGCGTCCGCGTGTTCGCGTACGTCCATGGTGGCGAGCTGGAGGCCGAAGGCGGCGAGGGTGCGGATGGTGCGGGTCAGCCGGCCGTCGGCGAAGAGGGCGCCGCGGTGTTCCCTGAGGGAGGTCTGGATGATGCGCAGGTCGCCCAGCAGCTCGGCGGTGCCGAGGTAGTCGCGGCCCGGCTCGTGGGGGATGCCCTTGGCGAGGCGCTGCTTGGTGTTCTCCAGCTTCTGCCGGATGCAGGTGGCCTTGAGGCGGTAGGGCTCCTCGGCGTTGAGGCGCTTGTAGCGGGGGCTGATCTCGGGGAGGACCTCGAGGTCGGCGCGCAGCGACTCCAGGAGTTCCTCGGTGGCGCCGGTGTAGCGGATGGAGTTGGAGAGCAGCCCGCGCAGCTCGTCGATCATCTCCAGGGCGTCGTTGATGCCGTGTTCGTGCTGGAGGATGAGGACGTCCCAGGTCACCTGCGGGGTGACGTTGGGGTTGCCGTCGCGGTCGCCGCCGATCCAGGTGCCGAAGGTGAGGGGGCGGGTGGCGTCGGGGAGGTGGACGCCGACGCGCTCCAGCTCGGCGGTGAGGTCCTCCAGGACGTCGCCGACGGCGCCGGCGTGGAGTTCGTCGAGGTAGTAGATGGCGTTGCGGGCCTCGTCGGTGGGCTCGGGGCGTACGACGCGCAGCTCGTCGGTCTGCCAGACGAGGTCGATGTTCTCGGCGAGCCGGGTGTCGTGGCGGCGGCGGTCGGACTCGATGACGGGGGTCTCGAGGAGCTCGGCGATGCGCCGGAGCTTGCCCAGGACCGACCGGCGCGCGGCCTCGGTGGGGTGGGCCGTGAACACGGGGCGAACGTTCAGATGCTGGACGGTCTGCCGCAGGTGCTCGGGATCGGCGTCCTTGAGGCGGTCGGCGGTACGGGCGAGGAGGCTGCCCTCGGCGGCGCGGTGGGCGCGCAGCTCGCGGCCGCGGTGGACCTGCTCGGTGACGTTGGCGAGGTGGAAGTAGGTGGAGAAGGCGCGCACCAGCTTGGCGGCGGTCTCCAGTTCGGTGTCACGCAGCAGCTCGGCGGCGGCCTCGCCGTCCTCGCGGGTGAGGCGGCGGACCTTTTCCACGAGTTCGAGCAGTTCAGGGCCCTCCTGCCGTACCAGCGTCTCGCCGAGGAGGTCACCCAGTCGCCGGATGTCCGCGCGCAGCTGGCTGCCGGTCGTGGTGGTCTGGTCGTCGGCACTGCTCACAGGTGCGGCTCCTTGGAGTGTTGAAGCTTCTCTGGGAGGGAACCCGGCCAGTCTGCGACGCAGAGGGCGCCGCACACGAACCGGACATCCGGGAAGAAATCAGAGCGGACCGCGCTGTCCGACCGATTCCAAGGATAGGTGTCCGTCCGGACGCGCTGACCTATGGGCTCTTGCCGCCGTGAGACGCACTGCCATACTTACGAAGCCGTAGGTTACGGAACCGTAGGAAATCATTGTCCGAGTCCTCCGGGATTTCCGGCGACCCGGCACCCGTCTCGACCTTATGGACCCTCTCGACCCTCGAACCGCACAGAGGACGCCCATGACCACGAGTTCCGATGTGATCGACGACGCCCCGAAGTCGACCGACCCCCCGTCCTCGTCCGCGACGCTGGGCGGTGAGCAGAAGCGTTCGGTCGAGCAGATCGCGCTGCTGATGTTCATCATCGTGCCGTTCCTCGCACTGCTCGCGGCGGTGCCGCTGGCGTGGGGCTGGGGGGTGAGCTGGCTGGATCTCGGCCTGCTGGTCTTCTTCTACTTCCTGGGCTGCCACGGCATCACGATCGGCTTCCACCGCTACTTCACCCACGGGTCCTTCAAGGCCAGACGGCCCCTGCGGATCGCGCTGGCGATCATGGGGTCGATGGCGGTCGAGGGTCCGCTGGTGCGCTGGGTGGCCGACCACCGCAGGCATCACAAGTTCTCGGACGCGGAGGGCGACCCGCACTCGCCGTGGCGGTTCGGGGAGACGATCCCGGCGTTGATGAAGGGCCTGTGGTGGGCGCACCTCGCCTGGATGTTCGACGAGGAGCAGACGCCTCAGGACAAGTACGCGCCGGACCTGATCAAGGACCCGGCGATCCGGGCGGTCTCCCGGCAGTTCGTGCTGTGGACGTCGGTGTCGCTGCTCCTGCCGCCGCTGATCGGCGGGCTGGTCACGATGTCCTGGTGGGGCGCGTTCACCGCGTTCTTCTGGGGTTCACTCGTCCGGGTGGCTCTGCTGCATCACGTGACGTGGTCGATCAACTCGATCTGCCACGCGGTCGGCAAGCGGCCGTTCAAGTCGCGGGACCGCTCGGGCAACGTGTGGTGGCTGGCGGTCCTGTCGTGCGGCGAGTCCTGGCACAACCTGCACCACGCCGACCCGACCTCGGCGCGGCACGGTGTGGAGCGCGGGCAGCTGGACTCCTCGGCCCGGTTCATCCGCTGGTTCGAGCGGCTCGGCTGGGCGTACGACGTGCGCTGGCCGTCACGCTCGCGTATCGATTCGCGCCGTAAGTCCGCGGAAGGCGGCTCCCGGCGGGGGGCGGAATCGGCGAAGGCGGCATGATTGACGCCGTGGCGACCGACTCCAGCACCCCCAGCAATGAGAAGCCGCGGCGCGCGCGTCGCACCCGGATGACCGGTGCCGAGCGCCGCCAGCAGTTGCTGGAGATCGGTCGCACGCTCTTCGCGGCGAAGGGCTTCGAGGGCACGTCGGTGGAGGAGATCGCGGCGAAGGCCGGGGTGTCCAAGCCGGTGGTGTACGAGCACTTCGGCGGCAAGGAGGGGCTGTACGCGGTGGTGGTGGACCGCGAGATGCGGCGCCTGCTGGACATGGTCACGGGCTCCCTGACCGCCGGCCACCCGCGCGAGCTGTGCGAGCAGGCTGCCTTCGCGCTCCTCGACTACATCGAGGAGTACACGGACGGCTTCCGCATCCTGGTCCGCGACTCCCCCATCCCCCAGTCCACGGGCTCCTTCGCGTCGCTCATCTCGGACATCGCCACGCAGGTGGAGGACATCCTGGGCCGCGAGTTCAAGAGCCGCGGCTTCGACCCGAAGCTGGCCCCGCTGTACGCCCAGGCCCTGGTCGGCATGGTCGCGCTGACCGGCCAGTGGTGGCTGGACGTGCGCCGCCCGAAGAAGGCGGAGGTCGCCGCGCACCTGGTGAACCTGGCATGGCACGGGCTGGACGGGCTGGAGCAGAAGCCGCGGCTGATAGGGCACCGGAAGAACTAGATTCCGTCCGGCTCCAGGAACTCCAGGCGGTTGCCGACCGGGTCCTCGGAGAAGAAGCGGCGGTGGCCCGGAAGGTCGTCGTCCCAGGTGACCGGGGCCCCGTGGGCGGCGAGCCGGGCGGCGTACGCCTCGATGCCGGTGACCCTGAGCCCCGGATGGGCCTTCTTCGAGGGGCGGAAGTCCTTCTCGATGCCCAGGTGCAGGTGCACGGGTCCCGCCTGGAACCAGCAGCCGCCGCGCGCGGCGAGGACCGGCGGCTTGCGGATCTCGGTCATGCCGAGGGCGTCCACGTAGTAGGCCCGCAGCCGGTCCTCGGAGCCGGGCGGGACGGCGAGCTGGACGTGGTCGAGGGCGGCGAGCATCGTCACGCCTCCTTCGTGGCGACGGCGAACAACCGGCGGAACGGCAGGACCGTGCCGTACGGCGCGCTCGGGTAGGCCTCCCGCAGCAGGTCCCGGTATTCGGTCACGAAGGCCTCGCGCGCCTCGGGGTCGTCGGCCAGCGCGGTCAGGGCGGGCCGCAGTCCGGTGCCCTTGACCCAGTCGAGGACGGGATCCTCGCCCTGCAGGACGTGGAAGTACGTGGTCTGCCACACGTCCGCCGCGCAGCCGAGGCGGGCGAGCCGGTCGAGGTAGACGCCCGGGGTGTGCACGGAGTCCTCGCGGCGCAGGACGTGACCGAGCCGGTTCTTCCAGCGGGCGCTGTGGGCGAGTTCGCGCATCAGGGCGTGCAGGGGCGCGTCGATGTTGTCGGGGACCTGGAAGGCGAAGGTGCCGCCGGGGGCGACGCCGTCCAGCCAGGCCGGGAAGGCGTCGAGATGCCCCTCGACCCAGTGCAGGGTGGCATTCGACACGATCAGGTCGTACGGCTCCTCGGGCACCCATACGGCGGCGTCCGCGTGAGCGAAGTCGAGGCGGCCGCCGCCGGGCGTGGGACCGGCGTACTCCTGGGCCTTCTCCAGCATCGCGGGCGAGCTGTCGTACCCGGTGATGCGGGCGGTGGGCCAGCGGTCGGCGAGGACGGCGGTGACGTTGCCGGGGCCGCAGCCGAGGTCGGCGATGCGGGGCGGGTCGCCGGGCAGGCCGGGGACGCGGGCGAGGAGGTCCGCGAAGGGGCGTGCGCGGTGGCCGGCGTGACGGAGGTACTGGGCCGGGTCCCAGGTGGGCTTGGTCATGGACTTCACTGTTCCCGGGTAAGTATCTCGATGTCAAGAGACTCCACATCAAGAGACTTCATGTCGACACAACCACTACACTTGATCCCATGGAGGACGAGGTCGATCGGCTGGTGGCTGCGTGGCGCCGGGAGCGCCCTGACCTCGACGTGGAACCGCTCGAGGTGCTCAGCCGCGTGAGCAGGCTGGCCCGGCACCTGGACCGGGCCCGTCGACTGGCCTTCGCCGAGCACCATCTGGAGCCCTGGGAGTTCGACGTCCTGACCGCGCTCAGGCGCGCGGGCACGCCGTACCAGCTCTCGCCGGGACAGCTGCTGACGCAGACCCTGGTCACCTCGGGCACGATGACGAACCGCATCGACCGCCTGGCGAAGAAGGGCCTGGTGGAGCGGCTGCCCGACCCGAGCGACCGGCGGGGCGTGCTGGTCCGGCTGACGGACGAGGGCCGCGACCGCGCGGACCAGGCCCTGGCCGGACTGCTGGACCAGGAGCGGGCGATCCTCGTCGAGCTCACCGGCGCCCAGCAGTACGAACTAGCGAACCTGCTACGCCAGTTGACCGCCCCGTTCGACAACATCCCCGGATAGGGCCTGCCCCAGGTCCACCGGCCCCACCCCCGCCCGGCGCGCCAGCGCGACCGCGGCCAGGGTGGAGTGGACGCCCAGTTTGCCGAGGACGTTCTGCATATGGGTGCGGACGGTGTGCGGGGAGAGGAACAGGCGGTCGGCTACGGCCTTGCGGCCCAGGCCGGCCACCATGCAGCGCAGCACCTCGCGCTCGCGCGGGGTGAGGGACTCGACCAGGCGCTCGCTCTCGGTGCGGTGCTTGCGGGCGGCGGTCAATTCCCGCAGGACGCCGGTGAGCAGGGCGGGCGGAAGATGGGTCTCGTCGCGCAGGACGCCCCGTATGACGGTGAGCAGCCTGGACAGCGAGCAGTCCTTGGCGACCCATCCGGAGGCGCCGGCCTGCAGTGCGAGGGCGGCCCGCCGCGGATCGTCCTTCGCGGCGAGCACGACGATTCGTACGCCGGGCTGTGCCGAACGGACGCCCGCGACCAGCGAGATCCCGTCGACCAGCCCGTCCTCGCCGCCCTCCGGCACCGGCACGGCCGGCCGCACGCCGGGACCATGGCCGTTCGGCACATGGGCGCCGCCCAGGTCGGCGTCGACGAGCAGGACGTCGAAGCGGCGGCCCTCGGTGGCCGCCCGATCCAGGCAGCGCAGCGCGGCCGGACCGCTGCCGGCGGCGGAGACGTCGACGTCGGGCTCGGCCGCCAGGGCCGCGGCGAGCGACTCGGCGAAGATGCGGTGGTCGTCGACGACGAGGACGCGGATGCGAACCATGAAACCCCCTTCCCCACGCTCTCGGCGAGCAGGGGATACCCAAGGTCCGGAGGACGAGGAGCCGGCGCGGGCACGACACCCGCGAAGGAAGGACGGGACCGCCCGGCCGCCGCCGCGCGGAAACTGATGACCCCCCACCGCGGGCGCCGTACCCGACTGTCTCGCCCCCTGATCAGCACCGGCCCCCACCGGCGCTGCTCCTCAGAGTACGGAGGGAAGCCGTGAGCGGAAGGCGATTTGCAGAACTGGCCGCCGAGCGCGTTTATGGTGTGCCGCATGTTTCGTATTGAGGCGGAAGTAGACAGGGCGAGGCGCGATCTTCTCCACTCCCGGCTGCGGGACACCAATACGGCGGCGTCCCCGGTCCTGCACGCCCTGCGCGGAACCGCGGGCGAGCGGGAACTCCCGCTTCACGTGTGGGCGTCGGAACACGACGGGGAGATGGCGGGCGGGCTCGTCGGCCACACCTGGACGACATGGCTGCACGTGACGTACCTGTGGGTCGACGAACGCCATCGCGGCGCGGGCCTGGGTTCGCGGCTGCTCGCGACGGCGGAGGAGCTGGCCCGCGGCGAACGGGGCTGCCGGGCGGCCCGGTTGGAGACCTGGGACTTCCAGGCACCGGAGTTCTACAAGAAGCAGGGGTACGAGGTGGTGTGCGTGATCCCCGACTATCCGCCGGGGATCACGGAGTACACGCTGACCAAAACGCTCGACTGACCAGGACGCTCGGCTGGCCGGTTCGCTCGACTGGCCGGGTCGCTCAGCCGATCCGCCGTGCCCCCGCCCCCGGCACCGCCTCGAACACCCGCGGCGCCGTGAGGCCGGCCGCGGCGAAGGCCGCCTCGACGGCCTTGGTGATGGTGTCGGTGTCCGCGGCCTCCGCGAGCACGATCGCCGAGCCGCCGAAGCCGCCGCCCGTCATGCGGGCACCGAGAGCCCCCGCGGTCAATGCGGTGTCGACCACCAGGTCCAGTTCGGGGCAGGAGACGCGGAAGTCGTCGCGCAGGGAGGCGTGGCCCTCGGTCAGCACCGGGCCGATGGCGCGGGTGTCGCCCGACTCCAGCAGGGCCACCACCCGCTCCACCCGCGCGTCCTCGGTGACGACGTGGCGCACCAGACGGCGCACCTCCTCCTCGTCGCCCAACTCGGCGAGCGCCGCGTCGAGTCCGCCCTGCGGCACGTCGCGCAGCGCGTCCAGGCCGAGCAGCGCCGCGCCCTTCTCGCAGCCGGCGCGCCGCCTGCCGTACTCGCCGCCGCTGTGGGCGTGCTGCACACGGGTGTCGACGACCAGCAGGCGCAGGCCCTCGGCGGCCAGGTCGAAGGGGATCTGCCGCTGGGACAGGTCGCGGGTGTCGAGGAACAGGGCGTGGCCCTCCGCGCAGCAGGCGGACGCGGTCTGGTCCATGATGCCGGTCGGGGCGCCGACGTAGACATTCTCGGCGCGCTGGCACAGGCGGGCCAACTGCCAGCGCTGCAGGCCGAGTTCGTACAGGTCGTCGAGAGCCAGGGCGATCACGACCTCCAGCGCGGCCGAGGACGACAGGCCCGCGCCCGCCGGGACCGCCGAGGCCAGGTGGATGTCGGCGCCGGTGACCGGGTGGCCCGCCTCGCGCAGCGCCCAGACGACACCCGCCGGGTACGCGGTCCAGGTGCGGTCGGTCCCGGGCGCGAGGCCCTCCAGCCCGAGTTCCACGGCCGGGCCCTCGACGTCCGCCGAGTGCAGGCGCAGCCGGCCGTCCGTGCGGCGGGACACCGCCGCCACCGTCGTGTGCGGCAGCGCGAACGGCATGACGAAGCCGTCGTTGTAGTCGGTGTGCTCGCCGATCAGGTTGACCCGGCCCGGCGCCGACCAGACGCCCTCCGGCCCGGCCCCGTACAGCTCGGCGAAGCCGTCCCGTACGCCCAGCACGTCCCGCACCTGCTGTGCCCCCACTTACCGCTCCTCTGCGCTCTCCTGCGCGAACGTCCACGCGTCCGCGACGATACCGGCCAGGTCGGCGCGCGACGGGCGCCAGCCGAGGCGCTCGCGGGCGGCGTCGGCCGAGGCGACCAGGACGGCCGGGTCGCCGCCGCGGCGCGGGGCCACGATCTCGGGGATGGGGTGGCCGGTGACCTTGCGGACGGTCTCGATGACCTCGCGCACGGAGAAGCCGTTGCCGTTGCCGAGGTTGCAGATCAGGTGCTCGCCGGGCCGTGCGGCGCCGAGTGCCAGCAGGTGGGCCTCGGCGAGATCGGCGACGTGGATGTAGTCGCGGACGCAGGTGCCGTCGGGGGTCGGGTAGTCGTCGCCGAAGACGGAGATCGCGTCGCGGCGACCCCGGGCGACCTGGAGGACCAGCGGGATCAGATGCGACTCGGGGTCGTGCCGCTCGCCGCAGGCGCCGTAGGCGCCCGCCACGTTGAAGTAGCGCAGCGAGACCGCGCCCAGGCCGTGCGCGACCGCCTCGCCGGTGATCATGTGGTCGACGGCGAGCTTGGAGGCGCCGTAGGGGTTGGTGGGCCTGGTCGGGGCCGTCTCGACGATCGGGACCTCCTCCGGCTCGCCGTACGTCGCCGCCGTGGAGGAGAAGACCAGCGTGCGGACGCCCGCCTCGCGCATCGCGGCGAGCAGCGCCATGGTGCCGCCGACGTTGTTGTCCCAGTACTTCTCGGGCTTCACGACCGACTCGCCGACCTGGGAGAAGGCGGCGAAGTGCAGCACGCCGTCGTAGGAGGAGTCCAGCCACTTCGCGGCGTCGCGGATGTCGCCCTCGACGAAGGCCGCCCCGGCGGGCACGCCCGCGCGAAAGCCGGTGGAGAGGTTGTCGAGGACGGTGACCTCGTGGCCGGCCTCCAGCAGGTGCTGGGCCACGACACTGCCGACGTAACCCGCGCCACCCGTCACCAGGTACTTCATGAAGTCGCTACCTCTCGCAGTCGCTCGGCCGCGCGCTCCGGCGGCACGTCGTTGATGAACACGTTCATGCCGGATTCGGAACCCGCGAGAAACTTCAGCTTGCCGGAAGTGCGGCGAATGGTGAAAAGCTCGAGGTGCAGGGCGAAATCGTCCCGTTCCACGCCGTAGGACTCGGCGGTCCGGCCGCCGAACGGCGCCTGGTGCCAGGCCGCGATGTACGGCGTCGGCGGCTCGTCCGGCCCGAAGATCCGGTCGAAGCGCCGGAGAAGCTCCAGGTAGACGGCGGGAAACTCCGCGCGCGCCGCCTCGTCGAGGGCGAGCAGGTCGGGGACGCGGCGCCTGGGGTAGAGGTGGACCTCGTACGGCCAGTGCGCCGCGTACGGCACGAAGGCCACCCAGTGTTCACTCGCAAGGACGACCCGCTCACCGGCGAGTTCGCGCTCCAGGACGGCGTCGAAGAGGTTCTCCCCGCCGGTCGCCTCCTTGTGGGCCGCCAGCGAGCGCAGCATCAGGGCGGTGCGCGGGGTGGTGAAGGGGTAGGCGTAGATCTGGCCGTGCGGGTGGCCCAGCGTCACGCCGATCTCCTGGCCGCGGTTCTCGAAGCAGAACACCTGCTCGACGGAGGGGAGGGGGGACAATTCCGACGTCCGATCGGTCCAGGCGTCCAGCACGAGCCGCGCCTGCTCCTCGCTCAGGTCGGCGAAGGACGCGGTGTGGTCGGCGGTGAAGCAGACGACCTCGCAGCGGCCCGAGTCCCCGGCCAGCGAGGGGAAGCGGTTCTCGAAGACGACGACGTCGTACGACGAGTCCGGGATCTCGCTCAGCCGCTCACCCCGGGAGGGGCACAGGGGGCACTCGTCGGCGGGCGGGTGGTAGGTGCGGCCCTGCCGGTGGGAGGCGACGGCGACGGCGTCGCCGAGAAGAGGGTCGCGGCGGATCTCGGAGGTCGTGAGGGTCCGCTCCAGGGGGCGCCGGTCGGTCGCGTCGCGCACGGTGTCGTCGCGCAGGTCGTAGTAGACGAGTTCACGCCCGTCGGCCAGTCGGGTCGCGGTCTTCTTCACGTCGGACTCCCCTGACTCCCCGGTCGAGTCACCGTAGCTTCAAACAGAACTCAACATACCAAAACACAACCCACCACGCCTCCTTCGATCACAATCAAACAAAGAACATCAACAGAAGTGTTCAATAACTCAACCCGCAGGCGTAGGTTCCGCTCCTGGATTCAGTTCGCGCGACGAATCGAGTACTCATGGAAACCCCCACATCCGGCGCCAGTGGCGCCGTGAATCTGGCGGCAGGACTACGACTCCCCACCAACGGCCTCGACTACGCGATCATGGCGATCTACTTCGTCGTGGTCCTCGGCATCGGTTTCGCGGCCCGCCGCTCGGTGAAGACCAGCCTCGACTTCTTCCTCTCCGGACGCTCCCTGCCCGCCTGGATCACCGGCCTCGCCTTCATCTCGGCGAACCTGGCCGCCACCGAGATCCTGGGCATGGCCGCCAACAGCGCCCAGTACGGCGCCTACACCGTCCACTGGTACTGGATCGGCGCCATCCCCGCCATGGTCTTCCTCGGCCTGGTGATGATGCCGTTCTACTACGGCTCCAAGGTCCGCTCGGTCCCCGAGTTCCTGCTGCTGCGCTTCGACAAGGCGGCGCATCTGCTGAGTTCGATCCTGTTCGCCTTCGCCGCGATCCTGATCGCCGGGGTGAACCTCTACGCCCTCGCGATCGTCGTCCAGGCGCTGCTGGGCTGGCCGCAGTGGGTGGCCATCGTGGTCGCGGGCTTCTTCGTCCTGGCGTACATCACGCTGGGCGGCCTGTCCTCGGCCATCTACAACGAGGTACTCCAGTTCTTCGTGATCCTGGCGGCGCTCATCCCGATCGTCGTGCTCGGCCTGAAGAAGGCCGGCGGCTGGAACGGCCTGACCGACACCCTCACCAAGTCCCACGGACACGACTTCGTCACCGCCTGGGGCGGCACCGGCATCGGTGAGGCCAACCCGCTGGGAGCGAACTGGCTGACCATCGTCCTCGGCCTCGGCTTCGTCCTCTCCTTCGGCTACTGGACGACCAACTTCGCCGAGGTGCAGCGCGCCCTGTCCGCGAAGAACCTCTCGGCCGCGCAGCGCACGCCGCTGATCGCCGCGTACCCGAAGATCTTCATCGTCTTCCTGGTGATGATCCCGGGCCTGGTGGCCGCCGCCCTGGTCCCGAAGATCGGCACCCCTGCCTCCGGCCTCCAGTACAACGACGCGATCCCGTACCTCATGCAGGAGCTGCTGCCCAACGGCGTGCTGGGCATCGCGGTGACCGGCCTGCTCGCCGCGTTCATGGCGGGCATGGCGGCCAACGTGTCGTCCTTCAACACGGTGTTCACGAACGACATCTGGGCGAGGTACGTGGTCAAGAACCGCGAGGACGCCTACTACGTCCGCTTCGGCCGCCTGATCACGGCACTCGGCGTGATGGCGTCGATCGGCACCGCGTTCCTGGCCTCCTCGTTCTCGAACATCATGGCCTACCTCCAGACGCTGTTCTCCTTCTTCAACGTGCCGATGTTCGTCGTCTTCATCGTCGGCATGTTCTGGAAGCGCGCGTCCGGGAAGTCCGGCTTCTGGGGCCTGCTGGCCGGCACCGTGACCGCGATGGTCAACTACTTCGTCCTCTACAAGCAGGGCATCATCAGCATCCCGACCGACCAGGGCGCCAACTTCGTGTCGGCGATCGCGGGCTTCGTGGCCGGCGCGGTGGTCATGGTCGCGGTCTCCCTGTTCACGAAGCCGAAGCCGACCGAGGAACTGGCGGGCCTGGTCTACGGCAGCCGCTCCCCGGGCATGGCCGAGCCCCCCGCCGCGGGCGACGACGCCTGGTACCGCAAGCCGGCCCTGCTGGGCTGGGGTGCGGTGATCATCGCGGCCGCCTGCTACATCCCGTTCTCGTTCTCGCTTTGACCGCGAGAGGATTGAGAGACCATGTCTGACCACTCCGAGCACCCCGAGTACGGGTACTCCGAAGCGGACGTCCAGCGCGAAGTCACCGAGCTGCAGCAGAAGTCCGCGACCGCCGCCCGCATCTTCGACCTCCGCCGCATCATCGGCGCCCTGTTCGTCCTCTACGGCGTCATCGTCACGATCACCGGCCTGACCGACTCCCAGGCAGCCATCGACAAGGCCGAGGGCGTCAACATCAACCTGTGGACCGGGATCGGGATGCTGGCGCTGGGGCTCTTCTTCCTGGCATGGCTGTGGCTGCGCCCGATGACCCCGACGGCTCCGCCGGAAACGGAAGGGGAGCGGCCTCCGTCGCAGTGAGAGCCGTGAGGGCGGGGCCGCGGCTTTCCCGGGGACTGCGGCCCCCGACCGGATCACTGGTCGTCGAACAGCTCCTCCGCACAAGCCACATGAACGGCCCGCTCCGACAGGCCCTTGAGCAGCTCCAGGTCCGAGCACGCCTGCACCCGAAGTCGCACGGAGTCCGACACCGGGACACCCCGCAACTCCAAGATCCTCAAGGTCATCTCGATACGGTCTTCGACACGCCCCTCGACGCGCCCTTCGGTACGCCCCTCGTCCCTCAGCTGGTCCGCGACCGGGTTCTGGAAGAAGTAGTTCACCGGAGCCATCAAGTCCCTCCAAATCTCCTTCGCCTGGGGGTCCACCAGGCCAGACGTCACGAGTTGGGCCAGCAGGGCCGCGCTTGCCGGGTCGATGGTGTCCAGGGCCGCCGCGAGTGGTGCCAGTATCGCAGCGACACCCGGCCCTCTCCCATGCGTAATAGCCGAAAGCACCGCGAGTGACACATCCTCGGCAGCCTCCTTCTCGTCGGCGATCACCGGCACGTTGTCCGGCCCGAGAACCATCGGCCGTACGAGCAGCGAGGCCCAACCGGGCAGACCGAACCGGATGGGCTGTGCGGCCCAGCGCGCGGTGGAACTGCTCTGTGTCATGACGATCAGCACCGGCTCACAGCCGTACTTCTCGTAGAGATACGACAAGTAGTACGGCCAACTCCCCCGTTTTCGCTCGTCCTTCTTGCCCTGCGACTCCAGCACCAGCAGGAAGTCGCCGTGCTCGGTGTTGACCCGCACCACGCTGTCCGCGCGCCGCTCGACCGGCTCGATCTCGGTCAGGTCGGTGTTGACCACCGTGAAGCCGCGCGGCTCCGGGAACGGCACATGGAACAGCCTCTGGAAGTTGCGGATCAACCCGGCCGTGCCCTTCTGGCCGAAGTGATGCATCGCCTCATGCGACGAGCTGACCATCGGACCTCCTTTCCATCCGCGTGATCAACGAGCTACGCGGCACTGAGGTCACATGCACTTGGGTCCGGTTCCCGGATTCCTATCGCGAGGCGCCGGGAGGGTGGCTTGCCCGGTCCACGGGAGGCTGGCTTGCCCGGTCCAACAGACCCGTCCGGGCGGCCAGGGCGGCGGCCTCCAGGCGGGAGCCCACGCCCAGTTTCATCAGGACGCGTTGGACGTGGGTGCGGGCCGTGGAGGGGGCGATGCCCATGCCTGCCGCGATGACGCGGGTGTCCTCGCCGTCGGCGACGCGGACCAGGACCTCCACCTCGCGCGGGGTGAGCATCTGAAGCAGGCGCTGGCCCTCGTCGTCGGGCTGGGCCGCCGGGTTGAGGAGTTCGCTGAACGCGCCCTGCAGCAGGGTCGGAGCGACCGCCGACTCGCCCGCCCTCGCCTTCATGATCGCCCGCTCGACGCCCTCTATGCGCTCGTCGTGCCGTACGTACCCCGACGCACCGGCGGCGAAGGCGGCCGCGATGCCGCGCGGGGACGGGACCGGGCCCAGCACCAGGACCGCGACCTGCGGCCGCTCCCGCTTGATCTTCGTCACCGGGTCGAAGACGCCGGGCTCCGCCGGTGCCGCCGTACCCAGCAGGCACACCTCGGGCGCACGGGCGATCACCAGGTCCGCCGCGCCCGCGGACGGCGCCGCCGCGGCGAGCACCCGGTGCCCCCGCAGCTTCAGTGCCGAGGCCAGGGCCTCGGCGAGCAAGCGGTGGTCGTCGACCACCATGAGCCGCACTCCCATAGAGCAACCCCCCAGTCCCCCAATGGATGCCCCACTATGAATCCGCACCGGTCCGCATGGACAGAGGGCCCCCCGACACCCCGCCCTTCATGCCCCCGGAAGCTACACGCTTGTTCGACGTTGCGCTGCCCCTACCGATGAGAAGTGCCCCGGATCGGCGGAATTTCCGGCATTCCGTGAATTCCGCGATGACGGCTCGTCAGGTCAGCCGCCGCCCGTGCCGAAGGCGACCACCAGCGGTTGCTGGTACGGGCTGACCGGCTTGGGCGCGAGGGCGGCCGACAGGTACAGATGGCCCTGCGCGTAGAGGATCTCCGCGTAGTCCGGCGACATACCGGCCTCCGCCTCGTGCACCGCCCTGGAGGCCGGGTTCTGAAGCAGCCTGGTCTCCTTGAAGGTGCCGCCGTCGAGGCGGACGATCTGGCTGCCCCTGCCGTACGGCGCACGCCGGTACGCGATCAGGTCGCCGCCGTCCATCCGCAGCGGGGAGAGCGTGTAGCCGTCGCCCGCCTCGGCGCGCTTGCCGGTCCGCCTTCCGGTGGCCAGGTCGAAGGCGACGATCTCGTTGCTCTTGCTGTACTTGCCGACGCCCTTGCCGACGCCCTTGCCGACGCCCATGTTGGTGCCGCTGCCGCTGCCCGCAGCGGTGCCTGCTCGGCCCTCGGTCGGCACGTACAGCTTGTCGTCGCCGACCACGACCTGCCTGCAGGACTCGATACGGCGGATGCCGTCGCAGCGGCCGCCGTACGCAGCACCCGCCGCCGGGATCGTCGCGCGCAGCCTGCCCGTCCTGTTGTCGATGGAGAAGTAGTCCGAGACGCCGCTGCCGCCACCGGCCCGGCGGCCGACGTCGGCGGCCACCACCAGCGGGTCGGTCGACACGATCCCGGCGTACTCGATGCCCGCGGCCATCGTGTACTCGGAGATCACCTTCCCCGACTTCGGGTCGATGGTCTGCACGCGCAGCCGGCGATCCGCGGCCCCGCGGCACTTGCGCACCGCCACCAGCTTGTCGCCTCCGCCGTACCCGGCGTCGTAACAGGTGTCGCCCGGCCTCGGCTGCCACAGCGGGGCGGCGGAGTCGAGGTCGAAGGCGGCGCCGCCGCTGGTGCCGCCCACGGCGACGGCCTTCCGGGCGATCGTGATGTTCTCGAAGTTGATCGCGCGCGGGCCGTAGGCGACCGTCTTCGTCCACAGCGTCTTCCCCGCGTCGAGGTCGATCGCGGCGATCTGGCTGCATCCGGCGGAGGCGTTCCCCTTCGGCTTCCCCGGCTCGAAGAGGACCGCCGTCCTGTGGTCCGGCGTGACGTGGTCGGTGACCGCGCACACCGGGCCGGGCAGCGGGATCGTCCACGACTCGCCGCCCGTGTCGGGGTCGTAGCCGACGATCCGGGCGACGCCGGTCTTGGCGTACACCTTGTCGGTGAGCCACGAGCCCTCGGTGGCGACCGTGGCGGCCGTCTTGGGCAGCGGGACCTGGAAGAGGACGTGCGAGGCGGGGTCGGCGGGCACCTTCTCCTTGCCGGAGGACGCGTCGCCGAGAGCGTCCTGGCCGCCGGACCCGACGGCACTGCCCGACCCACCGCGCGACCAGACGGCGTACCAGACACCGCCCCCGGCGATCAGGACGATCGCGACGAGGGCCGAGACGAGGACGACCAGCGGGGGTCGCCTGCGCTTTCCGCCGGTGGGCTGGGCGGCCGGTTGCGGCTGGAGCGACTGGAGGGGAGTGTGAGTGGCGGGGGGCGGCCCCTGGTAGCCGGAGCCTGGCTGCTGCTGGGCGTAACCGGGCTGCTGGGCGGGCGCGTTGGGCTGTACGTGACCGGGCTGCTGGGCGGGCGCGTTGGGCTGTACGTGACCGGGCTGCCGACCGTACGGGGTCGGGCTCGGCCGGTCGGGCGCGTTGGGCTGAGGCTGGGCGGGCCGGCTCGGCTGGGCGTAGGGGTTCGCCTGGACGTACGGGTTCGGCTGACGGCCGGGGGAGCCGTAGGCGGGCGGCGGGGGCACCGGCGTGCGGGGAGGCTGCTGGGCCTGCGGGGGCAGCGGCGTACGCAGGGGTTGCCGAGCCTGCGAGGGCGAGGGCGTCCGCTGAGGCTGCTGGGCCTGCGGCGGCAGCGGCGTCCGGGGCGGTTGCTGGGCCTGCGGGGGCAGTTGAGTCTGCGGGCGCTGCTGCGCGTGGCCGTTCCTCGGCTCCGGCCACCTCGTCGGGGTCGGCTGCCCCGCGGGCGGCGGGGCCTGCGGGGCCGGAGCGGCCGGACGAGAAGGGGCAGCCGGACGGGACGAGTCGACCGGACGCGACGAGGTGGCCGGAGAGGGCGGCGCGGCCGGCGGGGGCAACGGCGCCCTGAGGGGCTGAGGCAAGGTGAAATCGCCTTGCTGCGGCGGCTCCTTGGGCGGCTGAGTCGTCAGCGCTCTTCCCCCTCGTTCAGTGGTGACAGCCCCGCCGTGAGGTTCGCGCCAGACCGAAGGTCCTGCTCAAGTGGCACTCAGACGGCTCTTCGAGTTCTCAGAGGGCCCTTTCTATCACCGGAAAAAGCCCTCTTCACGCCGCCTTCACGCCCGTACGCGCTCGGTACTCGTCCGTACCGCTTCGTGCGCGTTCGTACGCCTCCGCGCCCCTCCGCGCCCTACGCGTCCTCCGCCAACTCCAGCCAGCGCATCTCCAGTTCCTCGCGCTCGCCCGCCAAGTCCCGCAACTGGGCGTCGAGTTCGGCCACCTTCGCGAAGTCCGTGGCGTTCTCGGCGATTTGGGCGTGCAGCTTGGCCTCCTTCTCGGAGACCTTGTCCAACTGGCGCTCGATCTTCTGGAGTTCCTTCTTGGCGGCGCGCTGGTCGGCGGCGCTCTTCTCCGGCGCGGCAGCCGCCTTGGGGGACGCGGCCGAGGCGGCCACCGCCTCCTCCATCCGCTGACGGCGCTCCAGGTACTCGTCGATGCCGCGCGGCAGCATCCGCAGGGCGTGGTCGCCGAGGAGGGCGAAGACCCGGTCGGTGGTGCGCTCGACGAAGAACCGGTCGTGGGAGATGACGATCATCGAGCCGGGCCAGCCGTCGAGGACGTCCTCCAGCTGGGTCAGGGTCTCGATGTCGAGGTCGTTGGTGGGCTCGTCGAGGAAGAGCACGTTGGGCTCGTCCATCAGCAGCCGCAGCAGCTGCAACCGCCGCCGCTCACCGCCGGACAGGTCGCCCACCGGCGTCCACTGCTTCTCCTTGGTGAAGCCGAACGTCTCGCACAGCTGCCCGGCGGTCATCTCGCGGCCCTTGCCGAGGTCGACGCGCTCGCGGACCTGCTGCACGGCCTCCAGGACCCGGGTGTTCGGGTCGAGTTCGGCGACCTCCTGGGAGAGGTAGGCGAGCTTGACGGTCTTGCCGACGGCGATACGGCCACCGGCCGGCTGCGCCTCGCCCTCCGTACGGGCCGCGTCCGCCATGGCCCGCAACAGGGAGGTCTTGCCGGCGCCGTTGACGCCGACGAGGCCGATGCGGTCGCCGGGGCCGAGCTGCCAGGTGACGTGCTTGAGCAGCTCCTTGGGGCCGGCGTTCACGCTGACGTTCTCGAGGTCGAAGACCGTCTTGCCGAGCCGCGACGACGCGAACTTCATCAGCTCGCTGCTGTCCCGCGGCGGCGGTACGTCCTTGATCAGCTCGTTGGCGGCCTCGACGCGGAAGCGCGGCTTGGACGTACGGGCCGGGGCGCCGCGGCGCAGCCAGGCCAGCTCCTTCCTGACCAGGTTCTGCCGCTTGGCCTCCTCGGTGGCGGCGATGCGCTCGCGCTCCGCGCGCGCGAAGACGTAGTCGGAGTAGCCGCCCTCGTACTCGTAGACCGCGCCGCGCTGCACGTCCCACATCCGCGTGGACACCTGGTCCAGGAACCAGCGGTCGTGCGTCACGCAGACGAGCGCCGAGCGGCGGTTCTGCAGGTGCCGGGCCAGCCAGGCGATGCCCTCGACGTCGAGGTGGTTGGTGGGCTCGTCGAGGATGACCAGGTCCTGCTCCTCGATGAGCAGCTTGGCGAGCGCGATACGGCGCCGCTCGCCACCCGACAGCGGTCCGATGACGGTGTCGAGCCCCTTGGGGAAGCCCGGCAGGTCGAGCCCGCCGAACAGGCCGGTCAGTACGTCCCTGACCTTGGCGTTGCCCGCCCACTCGTGGTCGGCCATGTCGCCGATCACCTCGTGGCGGACGGTGGCCTCCGGGTCGAGGGAGTCGTGCTGCGTGAGCACGCCGAGCCGCAGGCCACCGGAGTGGGTGACCCGGCCGGTGTCGGCCTCCTCCAGCTTGGCGAGCATCCGGATCAGGGTGGTCTTGCCGTCGCCGTTGCGTCCGACGACCCCGATCCGGTCCCCTTCCGACACGCCGAGCGAGACGCCGTCCAGCAGGGCACGGGTGCCGTACACCTTGCTGACGTTCTCGACATTGACCAGGTTGACGGCCATTTCACTCCTGTGCGCGGGGGTCGATCAGCCTTCAAGCGTAGGGCCTGCGGGGGTGGCGGCGGGGCGCGAGGTGACGGTCACTCTTTGTGACGACGCGAGCGGGATCCGGCCGCTACCGTGGAGGACAGGCAGCAGGATCCCGTCCATGGGAGGAGCCATGACCGCCGAGTCCGTAGAGCACCGCCATCACTGGCCGGTGCCGCCGCAGGACGGCTATACCGTGGACGACCTGTTCACGCTGCCGGATCTCCCACCGCACACGGAGCTGATCGACGGGAGTCTGGTTTTCGTGAGTCCGCCGCGCCGCTTCCACTTCCTTGTGATCGACCTGTTGGTCAACGGACTGCGCAGTTCTCTCGCCCCGGAGTTCAGTGTCGAACGGGAGATGACGGTCGTCCTCGACAACCGCAACGGCCCCGAGCCCGATGTCAGCGTTGTCCGAGCCGACACCGTCACCGGGCTGGACCAGACCAGGGTTCAGGCCGAGGACGTCCTGCTCGCCGTCGAGGTCGTCTCCCCCGACTCGGAATCCCGCGACCTCACGACCAAACCGCAGAAGTACGCCGCCGCAGGGATCCCCAGCTTCTGGCGCGTCGAGCAGAACGGAACCACCGGTGGGCCGGTCATCCATGTCTATGAGCTCGACCCACTCACCAAGTCCTACGTGCACATGGGCATGCACCGCGACCGCATCAAGGTGGACAGGCCGTACTCCATCGACATCGACCTGACCGCAACCGACGCCTTCTGAGCCTCAGACCACCGTCGCCCCGGCCGCCGGGCCGCAGGCCGTACGCACCGACCTGCACGTACCCGACCCCCGCAGCACCTCCGCCACCTTCTCCGCCGACTCCGCGTCACGCGCGAGGAACGCCGTCGTCGGCCCCGAACCGGACACCAGCGCGGCCAGTGCCCCGGCCCCGCGGCCCGCCTCCAACGTGTCCGCCAGCTCCGGGAAGAGGGAGAGCGCCGCGGGCTGGAGGTCGTTGGACACGGCGGACGCCAGCGCGTCCGGGTCGCCCTTGGCCAGGGCGTCGAGCAGCGGCTGCGAGGCGGCGGGCTCGGGGATGTCGAGGCCTTCGCCGAGTCGGTCGAACTCGCGGAAGACGGCCGGGGTCGACAGGCCGCGCTCGGCCATCGCGAACACCCAGTGGAAGGTGCCGCCGACGTCGAGCGTCGTCAGCTGCTCGCCGCGACCGACGCCCAGGGCCGCCCCGCCGACCAGGCTGAACGGTACGTCGCTGCCCAACTCGGCGCAGATCGCGAGGAGTTCGGCCCTGGAGGCGCCGGTCTCCCACAGCGTGTTGCACGCGAGCAGCGCGCCCGCGCCGTCCGCGCTGCCGCCCGCCATGCCGCCGGCGACCGGGATGTCCTTGGCGATGTGGATGTGCACGGCCGGCTCGATGCCGCGCCGCTCGGCGAGCGCGATCGCGGCGCGCGCGGCGAGGTTGGTGCGGTCCAGGGGGACCTGGTCGGCGTCCGGTCCCTCGCAGGTGATGCGGAGTTCGTCGGCCGGGGTCACCGTGACCTCGTCGTGGAGGCCGACGGCGAGGAAGACGTTGGCGAGGTCGTGGAAGCCGTCGGGGCGGGCCGCGCCCACCGCGAGCTGGACATTGACCTTGGCCGGGACACGTACCGTGACGCTCACTTACCGGTCTCCTTGTTCTCTGCGATCCGCGCGAACTCCTCCACCGTCAGGGACTCCCCGCGCGCCTGCGGCGAGATCCCGGCGGCGACCAGCGCGGCCTCGGCGGCCGCGGCGGAGCCGGCCCAGCCCGCGAGCGCCGCCCGCAGGGTCTTGCGGCGCTGCGCGAACGCCGCGTCGACGACCGCGAACACCTCCGCCTTCGAGGCCGTCGTACGGATCGGTTCGGTCCGGCGGACGAGGGAGACGAGCCCGCTGTCCACGTTCGGGGCGGGCCAGAAGACATTGCGCCCGATGGCCCCGGCCCGCTTCACCTCGGCGTACCAGTTGGCCTTCACGGACGGGACGCCGTACACCTTCGAACCGGGCGCGGCGGCGAGCCGGTCGGCGACCTCCGCCTGCACCATGACCAGCGTCCGCTCGATGCTGGGGAAGGTGTCGAGCATGTGCAGCAGCACGGGCACGGCCACGTTGTACGGCAGGTTCGCGACCAGCGCCGTGGGAGGCGGGCCGGGCAGCTCGGTGACGTGCATCGCGTCGGAGTGGACCAGCGCGAACCGGTCGGCGCGCTCCGGCATGCGGGCGGCGACGGTCGCGGGCAGCGCGGCGGCCAGGACGTCGTCGATCTCGACGGCGGTGACCCGGTCGGCGGCCTCCAGCAGCGCGAGGGTGAGGGAGCCGAGCCCCGGCCCGATCTCGACGACCACGTCGTCGGGCCGGACGCCGGCGGTGCGGACGATACGGCGGACCGTGTTCGCGTCGATCACGAAGTTCTGGCCGCGCTGCTTGGTGGGGCGCACGCCTAGCGCTGCCGCGAGCTCGCGGATGTCGGCGGGGCCGAGGAGGGCGTCGGGGGTGGGGCTGCTCACGGGACAAGGGTACGGGGCGCCGACCGGGCCCCTTGCCCGGCCACTCCTCACTGCAGGCGCGCCCCGCAGTGCGGCCAGGCGCTCGTCCCGCGCCGCAGGTACAGCCTCTTCGCCCGGTACGTCTGTTCCGATGCCGATGCGTCCTGCGGGCGTCCCGCGCCACCGAGGCTCTGCCAGGTGTCCGTGTCGAACTGGTAGAGGCCGCCGTAGGTGCCCGAGGGGTCCACGGCGCCCGCCCGGCCGCCGGACTCGCAGGCCGCCAGGCCCCGCCAGTCCAGGCCGCCGGCGGCGTCCACGGAGGCCGGCGGGGACTGCGTGCCGATCCTCACGACCTGCGTGCGCGGCTCTCGCATCACGTCGCCCCGCTCCCGGCGCGGTCGCTGGCCGACCCCGTTGACGGTCCGCAGGAGGTAGGTGACCCGGCGCACCCCGGGCTGTCCGGCCTGTTCGACGACCTCCGTGCCCTTGAACAGCGTGGGGTCGTACGTGCGCCGCACCCGGAACGGGATCGCCTCCTCGCGGACCTCCCGGGTGCCGGTCACCCGCAGCACGGTCACCGTCTGCCCGTCCCGGGGGAAGCTGCCGGGCGGCACAGAGGTGGTGTCCTGGCCGTGCAGGGTGATCCCGGCCTCCTCGATCGCCTCGCGGACGGTCGCCGCGTTGGTGCGGATGACGCGCGCGCGTCCGTCCGCCATCACCGTGACGGCACGCTCGGTGCGTACGTCGAGCGCGAGACCGGCGCGCCCGATGGGCCGGGAACGGGAGACCGACATGTACGCGCCTTCCGCGCGCACCCCCAGCTGCGCGAGCGCCTCGTCCACCGTGTGTGCCGTCGTCCACACCTCGCGCTGCCGGCCGTCGAGGGTGAGCCGCATGGGACGTCCGTAGCGCACGGCGACCTCGTCGCCGCTGGCGAGGGCCGTACCCGGGGCGGGCGCCACCACGTCGTGGGGCCCCACCGCCACGCCCTCCTCGGTGAGCAGCTCGGTCACGTCGTCGGCGAAGGTGTGCAGCGTGCGCGGCTTCCCGTCGACGGTCAGCTCGATCGCCTTGTCCTCGGCGACGAAGGCGGTGGTGCCGCCGGCGAGGAACGCGACGATCAGCGCCCGCGGCAGCAGACGGCGCACGACGGCCTCGGGACGCTCGAAGACGGAGCGCGCCCTGCGCCGACGCGCGGCACGCCGCCCCGCCCCGGCGCGCCTGCCGGCCTCCGCCTCCGCCCCCTTCTCCTGCACGGAACCGGTCTGACGCGGAAGTATCGGCACGGTCACCGGCACCGGCTCGGACACACGGTCGGCCCGCACCTCGTAGGCGGTCCGGTACGTGTCCCTGCACGTCTCGTCCGTCTCGTACTGCGACTTGCTCACGCCGACACGCTCCAGGGGTCCACAGGGGTCCGGATCGGGCCCCCAGAACCTAGCCGAGCGTCTGTCACTCTCCAAAGCAACACGACCACGCACGGTTGCGCGAACCGTACGTCGACCCGTCGTTTTCCGGCGCGTCGATACGGTCCGTAATCGATCCCGTCAGTAATCGAAGGCGCGGGCCGTGTTCTCCCCCAGGGCCGTCGCGAGCGTGACCTCGTCGATCCCGCGTACGGCGGCCATCGCGCGCACCGTGACGGGGACGAGATACGGCGCGTTGGGGCGCCCGCGGTAGGGCGCCGGGGTCAGGAAGGGCGCGTCGGTCTCCACCAGGACCAGCTCCAGCGGGGCCACGGCGAGGGCGTCGCGCAGGTTCTGTGCGTTCTTGAAGGTGACGTTCCCGGCGAAGGACATGTAGTAGCCCTCGCGGGCGCACACCCGGGCCATCTCCGCGTCGCCCGAGTAGCAGTGGAAGACGGTGCGCTCGGGGGCGCCCTCCTCCTCGAGGACGCGCAGCACGTCGGCGTGGGCGTCGCGGTCGTGGATGACCAGGGCCTTGCCGTGCCGCTTGGCGATCTCGATGTGGGCGCGGAAGGACTTCTCCTGCGCCGCCTTGCCCTCGGGCCCGGTGCGGAAGTGGTCGAGGCCGGTCTCGCCGACGCCCTTCACCTGGGGCAGCCCGGCCAGCCGGTCGATCTCGGCGAGCGCCTCGTCCAGCGCGGCGTCCCCGCCCGGCACGCGGGCGCCCTGCCGGGACCAGCCGTCGGGGTCGCCGTGGACGATGCGCGGGGCCTCGTTGGGGTGCAGGGCGACGGTCGCGTGGACGGCGTCGTACGCCGCCGCGGTCTCGGCGGCCCACCGCGAACCCTTGATGTCGCAGCCGACCTGGACGACCGTCGTCACTCCCACCGAGGCGGCCTTGGCGAGGCCCTCCTCGACCGTGCCGGACTGCATGTCGAGGTGGGTGTGGGAGTCGGCGACCGGCACCCGGAGGGGCTCCGGGAGCGGCGGTGCCGCGTTCTTGTCGGCTTGCGAAGGCATGGCCCGATCCTACGAAACCCCGGTCGCACGAAACCGGTCCCGCGTCAGCTCGCCTTGTGCTGGAAGGGATGGAGGAGATCGGACAGATGCCAGTGGTGGTGGTGCTTCTCGGCCCGAGCGGACGTCTCGCCCCCCTCGGACGCCTCGGATGTGTCGGAGGTCTCGGTGGCCTCCCGGGCCTCATGCGGCCGCGGCGCCGCGCCGCGCACCGACGAGACCTGCCCCGGCCGCATGATCCGTACGACGTGGCCGTCGCAGTTGTGGCACGTGGGACGGCTCAGCGGGGACGGTACGACCCGGCCGTCGGCCACGTACATGACGAATTCGCCGCCGTCGGCGTCGATGTGGTGCTCTATCTCGAACGACTGCTCCCAGCCGTGCCCGCAGCGCATGCACGCGAAGGAGTACGACTCGTGAACGACGGCTGTCGCGGCGCCCCGCAGACCGGTCCGCCCTGTGATCTCACTCATGCCAGCTGCTCCTCTTGTCCGCCGGACAAGCACCCCCCTAGGGGCGAGGGACGGGTGCGTCCCTTCGACCAGTGGACGCCTCCGCCGGAGCCGGCGCAGCAGGCCTGTCGAGTATTGGAGGCGATTTGGACTCCGCTTGCCGTACCGGCCCGGACGCGGGTGCTGGGCTTTGCCTACCGCTTCACCGCGTTTGCCCTCCCATGGGGCGCGCACCGGGGCACGCGCCACAACTGCGCTCCCGGGAACCGGCTCACGGAGCGGAGCGTTTGGCCGCCACGACCGCGTCGAACACCTCGCGCTTCGGCAGGCCGGCCTCGACCGCCACCGCCGCGATCGCCTCCTTGCGCCGCTCCCCGGCCTCCTCGCGCACCCGGACCCGGCGCACGAGTTCCTCGGCGTCGAGCTCCTCGGGGCCGGGTTCGGGGGCGCCCTCGACGACGATCGTGATCTCGCCCCGTACGCCTTCGGCCGCCCACTCGGCCAGCTCGGCGAGCGGACCGCGCCGTACCTCCTCGTACGTCTTGGTCAGCTCCCGGCACACGGCGGCCCGCCGCTCCGCGCCGAACACCTCGGCCATCGCGGCGAGCGTGTCGTCCAGGCGGTGCGGGGCCTCGAAGTAGACGAGCGTGCGCCGCTCCCCGGCGACCTCCCGCAGCCGGGACAGCCGCTCGCCCGCCTTGCGCGGCAGGAACCCCTCGAAGCAGAACCGGTCGACGGGCAGCCCGGACAGCGCGAGGGCGGTGAGCACGGCGGAGGGGCCGGGGACTGCGGTGACGCGGATCTCCTTCTCGACGGCCGCGGCGACCAGCCGGTACCCGGGGTCCGACACCGACGGCATCCCCGCGTCGGTCACCAGCAGCACGCGCGCCCCGCCGAGGAGCTCCTCGACGAGCTCGGGCGTGCGGGCGGACTCGTTGCCCTCGAAGTACGACACCACGCGCCCCTTGGGCATGACGCCCAGCGCCTGCGTCAGCCGCCGCAGCCGTCGCGTGTCCTCGGCGGCCACGATGTCGGCGCTAGCCAGCTCCTCGGCGAGCCGGGGCGGCGCGTCCGCGGTGTCGCCGATGGGGGTGCCCGCCAAAACAAGGGTTCCAGTCACGCCTCCATCCTCGCAGCCGCGGCGGGAGCCCTCCGCCACGGCCGACGCCCTCCGCCGCGTGAGGCCCGGGCCGCTCCGGGCGCCCGGACCGGACGGATCACGGCGGCTACCGGCCATGCACGGGACTCACACAGAACGGTTCCCTACGATGGCGCGGTGACCAGTACCGCGTCCTCCATGGACACCCGGCAGGGCCAGGCCCCGGACGACCTGAGGCCGTCGTGGCAGCAGCGGCTGCGCCGCTTCGGCTACACGGCGGACACCCCGGGCACGGCAGGACCCAGAGGCGAAGGCGACGACACCGGCCGTGACGCCGGCGGCGTCGTCGACCGCCTCGTGCCGCCGTACACCGAGCCCAGTCCGCGCCTGTGGCTGGCCCTGGGGGTGCCGCCGGCCCTGGCCGAGCGCCTCACCCGCTGGTCCGGCTGGGTCGGCCCGCTGCTGGTGACGCTGATGGCGGGCGTGATGCGGTTCTGGAACCTCGGCAGCCCGAGGGCGGTGATATTCGACGAGACGTACTACGCCAAGGACGCCTGGGCGCTCGTCCACCGCGGCTTCGAGGTCAACTGGGACAAGAACGCCAACGACCTGGTCCTGCAGACGCACGGCCACCTGCCCATCCCCACGGACGCGGCGTACGTCGTGCACCCGCCGGTCGGCAAGTACGTCATCGGCATCGGCGAGCTGATCTTCGGGTTCGACCCCTTCGGCTGGCGCTTCATGACGGCGCTGCTCGGCACGCTCAGCGTGCTGCTGCTGTGCCGCATCGGGCGCCGGCTGCTTCGGTCCACGTTCCTCGGCTGTCTGGCCGGGGCGCTGATGGCGCTGGACGGGCTGCACTTCGTGATGAGCCGCACCTCGCTGCTCGACGGCGTACTGATGTTCTTCGTCGTCGCGGCCTTCGGCTGCCTGCTCGTCGACCGGGACAGGGCGCGGGCGAGGCTCGCCGCCGCGCTGCCCACCGACGCGGACGGCCGGGTCCGCCCGGACGCGGACACCGCCGACCGCCTCTTCCTCGGCTGGCGGCCCTGGCGCTGGGCGGCCGGACTGCTGCTCGGCCTCGCCATCGGCACCAAGTGGAACGGCCTGTACATCCTGGCCGCGTTCTGTGTGATGGCGATCCTCTGGGACGTCGGCGCCCGCAAGGTGGCCGGCGCCCTGCACCCGTACACCGCGAGCATCAGGGACGCGCTCTTCGCCGCGGCCATGGTCCCGGTGGCGATCGCCGTGTACGTGCTGTCCTGGCTCGGCTGGATCCTGTCCCCGACCGACGGCTCCGGCGGCTACTTCCGCACCTGGGCGGCGACCGACGGCAAGGGCGGCTCCTGGACGTTCCTGCCCGACTGGCTGCGCAGCCTGTGGCACTACGAGCACGAGGTGTACCAGTTCCACGTCGGGCTGTCCTCACCGCACACGTACCAGTCCAACCCGTGGAGCTGGATCGTGCTGGGCCGCCCGGTGTCGTACTTCTACGAGTCGCCGTCCCCCGGCGCCGCCGGTTGCCCGATGAACGCGGGCCAGAAGTGCGCCCGGGAGGTCCTCGCCCTCGGCACGCCGATGCTGTGGTGGGTGGGCTGCTTCGCGATCCTGTACGTCCTGTGGCGCTGGGCGTTCCGCCGCGACTGGCGCGCGGGCGCCATCGCCTGCGGCATCGCGGCCGGCTATCTGCCCTGGTTCCTCTACCAGCACCGCACGATCTTCCTCTTCTACGCCGTCGTCTTCGTGCCGTTCCTCTGCCTGGCGGTGGCGATGCTGATCGGCGCGATCATCGGGCCGCCCGGCTCCCGTGACACCCGGCGCGTGATCGGCGCGGCGGGCGCGGGCGTCCTGGTGCTGTTGATCGCCTGGAACTTCATCTACTTCTGGCCCATCTACACCGGCACCGCGATCCCGATCGACGCGTGGCGGGCGCGGATGTGGCTGGATACGTGGGTCTAACTGGATAGATGCGCCACGAACGGCCCGACAGACAGCCATGCCGTCGTGGTCGTTGTTGGTCCTCCCTGGCCGTCGCCGGTTCCCTTCGGACGGCCCGGAGGCGGCCCAGCAAAGACGATCAGCGCCCGTGGCGATGGTGAGGTGACCTCTTGCTTCTCCGCCGGAACCGTGACGAGGCAACGTGACACTTGCCAGTACACCGCCACGGCCCAAGGCCTACTCACCGGCATCGGGAGCCCCCGCGCATACGCCAGGTTTCGCCACCCCCGCACGCCCGTGACCTGCGCTTCCTGATTCGCCACCCAAAACGCCACCCCACCCGCAACCCCCGGTTTCGCCACCCAAAGTGGGGCATATTATTTTGGGGCCGCGCACGCATGCTTGAGCAATACCGCTGACTGCGGTTATCTCATCTGGTGACGCCAAGCGAGACAGTCGCCCGGCGCTACGGTCTCCCCGCATATGCATAAGGCCTGACTTCGGGGTGCCTCCCGAAGTCAGGCCGACGCGCGGGGCCAGGGTGCGCCCGGCCGAATACGCAGCGGTCGGGCTCACTCGCCCTGACCAGCCGTCCGGCTCACCCTTCACGCCTCACAAGAAGTGTTCGACGCATCCCGCAATGGCAGTGACCGCCGTGAGGAACAGGGCCGCTAACTGCACCCAGTCAGACCGCCGGCGTTGCCTGCGGCGCCTTTTCCGCGTCGTCGATCGCTCCATCTCGTCCGATCTCCCATCTCTCTACCTTCCCAACGGTGTTGGGACCTGCCCTCTACTGGCAGGCGTTCCAGGAGAGACGTCACCGGACCTACGGCAACTTACCGGCGCGCCACGGCCCCGCACGACCGGACGCCACTGTTCGCCAGGGTTCGCCACACTTAACGCCGGGGAGCGCCAGGCTCCTGATCTGGGTGGCAGATTTACAGCGGGCTCAGCTCACGCCCTGCGACCTGCGACTTTCCGCTGCGGACTCGATCCTGGGGAACCCCTGGGGGAAACAAAGTCAAATCGTGCCCGCCGCGCTTGGGCGCGACGCGCGACGATGGTCTACTGACGCCATCGATCGCGGTGGTGGCGGACGCACTCCAGGTCGATCGTGTGCCGCGGGTCGGTCCTCAGGGTGCCGACAGGCTGGCCGCCGCGCATCACCGTGAGGTCATCTTCGATAACCATGGCGCCGGCGTCGAGCATCACATGGCAGTTCGGGCACAAGCAAAGGACATTGTCGGTGGCGTCCGGGCCGTTATGAGGGGATCCGAGGGCTCGAATGTGAGCGCCTTCGCTGTAGCTACCGCCGGGGACGTCGATCCGCGTCACAGGCCTGGCACCGGTTGTCGTGCCACGCCTTCACCTGCCGCTTCACGGCGCTACTCCGAACAATGCGCTGCACGGTCGAGGTGATGCGCTCCGGGGTCTCGTTCCCCGTGATGGCACCGCGCGTGCGCCTGCTGCCGTGCGCTTTCGCACCACGGACTTCCAGCAGCTACCTGTCACTGCCGGGTTGGCTGCTCGTCGGCGAGGCCCATCGTCGGCATGACCGAAGCGACGGAACACCTGCTTCCGCCCCAGCACCGCGACCGTCGCGGAGGAAGGTTTCGGCACCGGTCGGCCGTCGCAGGTGACCACCCGGCACGGTTTCCCCAGCCCATGACCGAGCGGGAGACGGTGCACGAGCGCCTCCAGGATGTGCTTGCCGGTAGTCCACCGGAACGGTGAGAACGCCCCGAACCGTGGGCGCGTTCCCACAGCCATCGCCGGATCGGCCGCCGTGAAGATGCGTACAGGGGCCGCCCCGGTGACGCTGGCGTCATGCCAGAGAAACCCCGCGCCCGTACCAGTACACCCTCCAAGGGCGCGCATGCCCGCGATACCTCAGGGCACGGTCGGAAAGCGGTCACACAGGTCGGACCTGAGAAGGCCGCCCGCACCGCCTGCGACTGGCTCCAGAGCTTCATCATCCACCGCATCGAGAGCGTGTGCGCCGTGCGGCACACCGAGGACGGTTGGTGCGTTGCCGTCGACGTGTTGGAAGTGCCTCGCATCCCCGACACGACCAGCCTGCTCGCCACGTATGAGGTGGAACTCGATGAATCCGGCCAGCCTGCCGAGTACCGCAGGGTCTGCCGCTACCACAGAGGCAGCGCCAACCACTGACGGGCCTACTGGCGCCCACCAGAAGCCTCCCGAGAGGATCACGTGACCATGGCCACGACCACCACCTACTCCAGCAGCGAGGTCGTGTACGCACCACGCGCCGGGACGCTGTACGACACACTCGAACTCATCCTGGACCGCGGCATGGTCATCGATGTCTTCGTCCGGGTCTCCCTGGTCGGCATCGAGATCCTGAAGATAGACGCGCGCATCGTGGTCGCCAGCGTGGACACGTACCTGAAGTTCGCCGAAGCGTGCAACCGGCTCGACCTGGAGGCGACCTCGCGCAGCACCACCATCCCCGAGATGTTCAGCGGGACGGCGGCCAAGAGCCTGGGCAAACGCAAGGTCAAGAAGACCATCGAGTCGGTGGGCGAGAAGCTTCGCGACGTCGTCGGCGGTGCCGAAGAAGGCGACGAAGGCGACGAAGGCGCGGAGGAGAGGGAGCCCGAGGCGAGACCGACGCGCCGCCCAGCCCCGGGGAAGTCCGGAGCGGGGCGCCGCAGGCGGGAGAGTGAGCAATGACCGCGGCTGGGCCCTACCTCTATGGCGTCGTGGCCTGCGACCACCCCATGCCGGCGGAACTGCGCGGGGTGGGCACGCCGCCGGCGGCCCTGGAGCTGCAGCCCATGGGCGCGACCGCAGCCGTGGTCAGTGCCGCACCGGTCCCTCTGCGTGCCCGGCGGCGGGATTTGCTGGCCCACCAGGAAGTGCTGCTCACGCTGGCCATCGACGGACCGGTGCTGCCGATGCGCTTCGGAATGCTGGCGCCGGACGCCGATGCGGTCCGCGAACAACTGGAAGCCGGCCACGAGCGGAATCTCCGCGCGCTCGAGCGGCTGGCGGGCCGCGTGGAGATGAACGTCAAGGCACTGCCCGCCACCGGCGCGCTCGCAGCGCTGGTCGCCGAGGAGCCTCGGATCCGGCAGCTGCGCGACGCCGCACACCGCCGCCCGGGGTATGAGGCGAACGTGCGCTTGGGCGAGGCGGTGGTCCACACCCTGGCGCGCCGCGCGGCTGTCGCCGCACAGGAGATCGTGCCGGAACTGGCGGCGCTGGCAGTCGCCCGCTCGACGGGGCCGCAGGTCGCCGGAACCATCCTAAACATGTCGTTCCTTGTCGCCCGGCAGGACATCGTGGCGTTCCGGGCGGCTGTCGACCGCATGTCCTGCAGGTACCAGGACCGGGTCGATCTGCGCGTGGCCGGGCCGCTGCCCTGCTACAGCTTCACAGTGCCCGAGAGCGCGGCGGCAGCTGCGGTGCGGACGGGGGGCTGACATGGGGTTGCTCACCGCACTGCTCAGCGCGCCGCTGGCTCCCGTGAGAGGCGTGGTCTGGGTCGCCGACCAGCTTGCTGAAGCCGCCGATCGCGAGGTCAACGATCCGGCAGCGGTCCGCGCCCAACTTGCCGTGCTGAACCAGGCGCTGGAGGACGGCGAGATCGACTTGGCCTATTTCGAGCGGGAAGAGGATCGGCTGCTCGATCGGCTGGAAGCGAGAACCGGCCCGGAGGTGGCCCAGTGACAGAGGTCGAGCAGCGGCCGGGCCCCTCCGCCAGCAACCTCGCCGACATCCTGGAACGCGTGCTGGACAGGGGCATCGTCATCGCCGGCGACATCAAAATCGACCTTCTGGACATCGAGCTGCTCACCATCCGGCTTCGCCTGTTCGTCGCTTCCGTCGACACTGCGAAGAAGGCGGGCATCGACTGGTGGGAGACCGATCCGGCGCTCTCCTCCCGCGCCGCGCACCGAGAGCTGGTGGAGGAGAACCGGCGACTGCGCGAGCAGCTTGCGGCACCCCGGCCCTCGCAAGGTGAGCTGCCCGGTGACGGCACGGCCGCTCCCGAAGCAAAAGAGGACAACACGAAGAGCCGGCCGAGCGAACAGGCCGGACGAGCCGAGGAGCGACCGGTGTCATGACGCGTCCCGTTCCCGCAGCACCGCCCGCCATGGCGGCAACCTATGTCTTCGCCATCTGCCGTCACGTGGACGAGGGTGTCCTCTCGCGGTTGCCAGGGATCACCACGGCCCCTGTGCGGACGCTGCCGTTCGAGCGGTTGCACGCCGTTGTGCAGGCGGTGCCGGCGGCCGAGGCCGACCGCCGGTCCTGGACCGAGCGGTTGTCCGACCCGGGTGAGCTGGAGCGATGCGTCCGTGCCCACCACCAGGTCGTGACGGCTGTTGCCGCTCACGGGCCGGCTGTGCCGATGGCGCTGGCCACTCTCTACAGATGCGAGGAGCGCGCCCGGCAGGCGCTGGGCGCTGATGCAGCCCGCTTCCACGCTGCGCTGGACCGCGTCGGCGGGCGGGTCGAGTGGGGCGTAAAGGTGTATGTGTCCTCGGCGTCCGCAGCGACTGAGGCGGACCGCACCACCGTCGCCCCGGCTCGCGTGCCGGCCGGACCGCCGGTGTCGGGTGCCGGACGCGCCTATCTGGAGCGGGTGCGAGGCACACACCGGGCACGGGAGCAAAGCCGGCGCGCCGCGCTGCAAGCCGCCGAGGAGACGGACAGGGCACTGCGAGGCTTGTCGGTAGCAGCACGCCGACTCCGGCTCCAAGACCCCCAGCTGAGCGACTGCCGCCAAGCCCAGGTCCTCAACGGCGCCTACCTGGTGGACGAGGACCAGACGGCACGATTCACGGAAGCGGTAGCCACGCTGGGGCAGCGCACCGGAGCACTGATCGAACTGTCCGGCCCGTGGGTGCCCTACTCCTTCGCAGGAGAGGACGGCGCCCATGGAGATCGTTGACCCCGTGCCGTGGAGGGAACCCGAGCCGCTTGAAGGGCCGATCGGCGTACCGCTGGTGGATCTGCTGGACCGGCTCCTCGCCACCGGCGTCGTGATCGGCGGGGACCTGGTGATCGCAATCGCAGACGTGCCACTGGTACGACTGTCGCTCCACGCCCTCCTGTCATCCGTGAACGAGCGGGTACCCGCCCCCTGGGCTGACTCGGGGCCACTATGACGGGCCCTCGACTCGACGTGGACCCCGACACTGTCGGACGCGACCTGCTGGCACTGGTGCTGACCATCGTCGAACTGCTCCGGCAACTGATGGAACGGCAGGCGGTCCGCCGGGTGGAGCAGGGCGACCTGAACGACGAACAGGTTGAGCGGATCGGGGTGACGCTGATGATGCTGGAGCGGCGGATGACCGAGCTGTGCGACCAGCACGGGCTGCGGCCAGAGGACCTCAACTTGGATCTCGGGCCACTGGGAACCCTGCTGCCGCGCGACTGACCACCTCTGCAGCATCTAAAGGTTGTCCCGTAAATGATCTTCGAGTTGGTGGAGGCATGGTCGGCCGCGCGGGTCGACTGGCTCTATCCGGTGAGGGCGAGGTTGTGCAGGCGGGCAATGCCGAGCATGGCGTGGTGGACACCGTCGCCTTTGAGGCGGCAGTCCCGGAGGATCTCCCAGCCCTTCATGCGGCCGCCTGATCCGGCCCCGGAGAGAGGGAAACGCGCTGGTCGGGGCTTCTGGCCCATCTACACCGGCACGGCGATCCCGATCGACGCGTGGCGGGCGCGGATGTGGCTGGACACGTGGGTCTGATCTCCGTTCGGACAACAATCGGAAACTTCCGTACCAGCGGTTCCCCTCGCGCTTACAGTGCGATCACCACCGGCTTTTGAACGCGTTCACAAGACGCGGGTCGGGGTCACGGGGAGGGGGATCGCGCCATGCGCAGGGGAGTCAGGGCCGCCGTCGTCGGCGGTGTGGCCGTCGTGTTGGTGAGCGGGGCCGGGTACGGGGCCTTCAACGTCGTGTCCGCGCTGAACGGCGGGGGAACGGGGGCGGCGGGCGGCGGGTCGGCGGTGGTGAGGACCGGGCCGCCCAGTAGTGCCGAAGTGCGGGAGACCACACGGAAGTTCTTCGCCGCCTGGGAGAAGGGGCAGGCCTCGACGGCGGCGTCGTACACCAACTACCCCGAGGGCGCCGAGCGACTGCTGACCGCGTACGGCAAGGACGCTCACATCACCGAGGTGAAGATCACACCGTCGGCGACGAGCGGCCCCACCGTGCCGTTCACGGTGAAGGCGACGGTGTCGTACGACGGGAAGTCCAAGCCGCTCGCCTACGAGAGCGAGTTGACGGTCGTACGCGGGCAGACCACGCACCGGGCACTCGTCGACTGGCAGCCGTCCGTCGTCCACCCGCAGCTGGAGCGGGGCGAGACCCTCTACACCGGTGAGTCGCAGACCCCGCCGATCGAGGCGGTGGACCGCAGCGGGACCGTGCTGACGAAGGAGGCGTACCCGTCGCTGGGGCCGATCCTGGATCAGCTGCGGACGCGGTACGGCGACAAGGCGGGCGGAAAGCCCGGCGTGGAGCTGGTGATCCGGCATGAGGACGACTCCGCCGACATCCCGCTGCTCACGCTCTCCAAGGGCACCCCGGGCCGGCTGCACACGACGCTCAGCGCGAGCGCCCAGGCCGCGGCCGAGCAGGCGGTGCGGAAGTACGCCGAGTCGTCCGTGGTGGCCGTGAAGCCGAGCACCGGTGAGGTGCTGGCGGTCGCCAACCACCGTGAGGACGGCTTCAACGCGGCCTTCCTCGGCGAACTGGCCCCCGGCTCCACGATGAAGATCCTCAGCGCGGCCACCCTCATCGACAACGGGATCACGACGATGAGCGGCCCGGCTCCCTGCCCCGACCAGGCGGTGTGGCAGAGCCAGACCTTCCACAACCTCGCCGGCATGCGTGAGGATCCGCACGCCACCCTCGCCGACAGCTTCGCCCGTTCGTGCAACACGGCGTTCGTGAAGTACGCCGACGAGGTGAAGGTGGACTCGCTGACCAGGGAGGCCGAGGAGCGGTTCGGCCTCGGCCAGGACTGGAAGGTGGGCGTGCCGTCCTTCGACGGCCGGGTCCCCGCCGCCGGCGGCCCGGACACCGCGGCCGACCTGATCGGCCAGGGGCAGGTCCAGATGAGCCCGCTGGACATGGCATCGGTCACAGCGACCGCGATGACCGGCGCCTTCCGGCAGCCGGTGATCGTGCCACTGAGTCTCGACGACCGTGCCCCCGCACGCGCGCGTGGTCTGTCGTCCGGTACCGTCCAGCAGTTGCGCTCGATGATGAACCGCACCGCCGTCAGCGGCACCGCGGCCGGTGTGATGTCCGGGTTGAGTGGCAGCATCGGCGCGAAGACCGGCTCGGCGGAGGTCGACGGACAGACCAAGTCCAACAGCTGGTTCACCGGTTACCGGGACGACGTCGCCGCTGCCGCGATGACCCAGGACGGCGGCCACGGCATCGACGCGGCCGGCCCGATTGTCGCAGCCGTGCTACGGACCGGTGGCTGAAGTCACTTCCGCCGCAGGGGACTCTAGGGTGGTGGCGTCGTTGAGGATATGAGGCTACGAGGGCAACGGGGACCCTGGGGAATTCGTGGAGGATCTGAGGACGTGGGCAAGAGAAGAATCGCTGCCGAGCGGCGCAGCAAGGCCACTCCCGTCGTCATCGGCGGAACGATCGCCGTCGTCGCCGTCGGCGCCGGGTTCGGCGCCTACGCGTTGTCCGGCGGCGGCGTCTCGCCCGAGGAACGGGCCCGGCAGGCGGCCGCCGACCTCAAGGCGGCGCACCACCGCCCGCTGACCGCGGACGAGGTGCGGACCACCGCCACGCACTTCTTGACGGCCTGGCAGAAGGGCAGCGTCCCGCAGGCCGCGGCTGTGACGAACGACTCGGGCGCCGCCACCGCGCTGCTCACCGACTACACCAAGGGCGCCCATGTAACGGACGTCACACTCACCCCCGGCACCCGCACCGGCACCAAGGTCCCCTTCACGGTCAAGGCCACGGTGACGGACGACGGGGTCACCAAGCCCTTGACCTACACCAGTTCGCTCACCGTCGTCCGGCGCACGACCGACGGCAAGGCGCTGGTCGACTGGCACTCCGCGGTCGTCCACCCTGATCTGCGCGACGGCGACACCCTGGTCACCGGCGAGTCGGGCACCCCGCCGGTCAAGGCGCTCGACCGCGACGGCGGCGAGCTGACCGCTGCCAAGTACCCGTCCCTGGGCTCGGTACTGGACGGGCTGCGTGAGAAGTACGGCAAGACGGCGGGCGGCAGGGCGGGCATCGAGCTGCGGGTGATCCGCGGCAAGAAGTCGACGGCGGAGAAGCTGTCCGACAAGACCCTCCTGACGCTGACCCAGGGCACACCGGGCACGGTGAAGACGACGCTGAACCCGGCCCTCCAGTCGGCCGCCGAGACGCGGGTCGCCAAGCAGAAGAAGGCCTCGGTCGTCATGATCCGGCCCTCGACCGGCGAGGTCCTCGCGGTGGCCAACACCAGCCACGGCTTCAACACGGCCCTCCAGGGCTCGCTGGCCCCCGGCTCCACGATGAAGATCATCACGGCGACGACGCTGTTCGAGAAGAAGCTCACCACCCCGGACGCGTCCCACCCCTGCCCCAAGACGTACAAGCTCGCCGGCTGGACGTTCCACAACGACGCCGACTCCGAGATCAAGAAGGGCACGTTCAAGCAGAGCTTCGGGGCCTCCTGCAACAACGCCTTCATCAACTTCGCGCCGAAGCTGTCCAACGACGACCTGACGAAGGAGGCCCAGCAGGTCTACGGCCTCGGCATGAACAACTGGGCCATCGGCGTCCCGACCTTCGACGGCTCGGTCCCGGTGCAGAGCGGCGCGCAGATGGGCGCCTCGCTGATCGGGCAGGGCGGGGTGCGCATGAACCCGCTGAACATGGCCTCGGTGGCGGCGACGGTGGAGGCGGGCACCTTCCACCAGCCGTACCTGGTGTCCCCTTCGGTGGACCACCGCACCCTGGCGAAGGCCGCGCGCGCCATGTCGCCGAAGACGCAGGCCGAGCTCAAGGACGTCATGCGGTTCACGGCGGCGTACGGCACGGCGGCCAAGGCGATGGCGGGCGTGAGCGGTGACGACGTCGGCGCCAAGACCGGCTCGGCGGAGGTCGACGGGCAGAAGAAGCCCAACGGCTGGTTCTCCGCCTTCCGCGGCGACCTCGCGGGCGCGGGCGTCGTGCAGGCGGGCGGCCACGGCGGCGACACGGCCGGGCCGATCATCGCGGCGCTGCTCAAGATGGGCGGCTGAGCGTCGAGCACATAAGCGGCTGAGCGCCGCTCAACGGCCGGTGGGGGGGTGGGTGAGGTCGTGGAAACCCAACCACCCGTAAGGACTTCCGCGGACCACAGAGGTTAGACCCACACCAAGCACGCTAACAAGGCCACAAAAA